>NZ_JBEGDD010000001.1:0-488463 GCF_040195595.1 Brevundimonas aurifodinae | reverse complement strand
CACCTCGGCGCGGGCAACACCGCGTCCGTCCAGTTCGCGCTGGAGCGGCTGGGCGCGGACGTGCGCGTGACCTCCGACGCCACCCAGATCGCGGAGGCCGAGCGCCTGATCCTGCCGGGCGTCGGTGCCGCCGGCTACGCCATGGCGCGCATGGCCGAGCTGGGCCTGACCGACATCATCAAGGACTTCTCGCGCCCCCTGCTCGGCCTGTGCCTGGGCCAGCAGCTGCTGTTCGCCGAAAGCGAGGAGAACGGCGGGGCGACCCTTCTGGGCTTCATTCCCGGCCGCGTCACCCGTATGCCCGTCCGCGACGACCTGCCGGTGCCGCACATGGGCTGGTCGCAACTGAACACCCTGTCCGACGACCCGATCCTGGAGGGCGTCCACGACGGCGACTACGCCTATTTCGTCCACTCCTTCGTCTGCCCCGACACCCCCGCGACCATCGCCTGCGCCGACTATGGAGCATCGGTTCCGGCCATGGTCCGCAGCGGCAACCGCTGGGGCTGCCAGTTCCACCCCGAGCGCTCGGCCGCCGCCGGTGCCCGCATCCTGAAGAACTTCCTCGAGCTGCCCGCATGATCGTCTATCCCGCCATCGACCTGCGCGGCGGCAAGTGCGTGCGGCTGATGCACGGCCGGTTCGACCAGGTCACCGAATACGACCCCGACCCGGTCGCCCGCCTGACCGCCTTCGCCGACGAGGGGGCCCAGTGGGTGCACGTCGTCGATCTGGACGGCGCCGAGGCCGGCCGGGCGGTCCAGCACGACCTGATCGGTCGGCTGGCGGCGACCCACCTCGGCCACATCCAGTCAGGTGGGGGCGTCCGCTCGGTCGAGGATGTCGAACGGCTTCTGACGGCCGGGGTCTCCCGCGTCGTGGTCGGATCGCTGGCCGTGACAAAGCCCGACGCCGTCGCCGAATGGCTGGCCCGCTTCGGCCCCGAGCGCCTGACCCTGGCCTTCGACGTCCGCGTAGCGGAAGACGGCGTGCCGACGCCCGCGCTCAAGGGCTGGACCGAGGCGGCCGGGTTCGATCTGTGGACAGCGATCGACCGCTATCCGGCTGGAACCCTGTCCCATGTCCTTGTCACCGATGTCGGCCGCGACGGTGCCCTGACCGGCCCCAACCTCGACCTTCTGGCCGAGGTCGTCCGCCGTCGTCCGGAGCTGAAGGTCCAGGCGTCGGGCGGCGTCGCTAACCTGGAAGACCTGAAGGCCTGCGCCGACATCGGCTGCGACGGCGCCATCACCGGCCGCGCCATCTACGAAGGCCGCTTCACGGTCGCCCAGGCCATCGAGGCGGTCGGATGAGCCTCTCTCTCTTCCGCTCATCCCCGCGAAAGCGGGGACCCAGTGCTTTGGGCGATGACTTGAACCCACTAATTCGCGCTGCCGATCCCGGACACCCCGCCTCACAACAGGACTGGGTCCCCGCTTTCGCGGGGATGAGCGGAGTATTGGGGCGTCAGACCCCATGACCGCGCGCCGCATCATCCCCTGCCTCGACGTCAAGGATGGCCGCGTGGTCAAGGGCGTCCGCTTCGAGGGCCATGTCGACATGGGCGACGCGGTCGAACTCGCCGCCCGCTATCGAGACGCGGGGGCCGACGAACTGGTCTTCTACGACATCACCGCCAGCCCGGAGGGGCGCACCCTGGACTACGGCTGGGTGCGCGACATCGCCCGGCTGCTGGACATCCCCTTCTGCGTGGCCGGCGGCATCCGCACCGTCGACCAGGCCGCCGCCTGTCTCGACAACGGGGCCGACAAGGTCTCGATCAACTCGCCCGCCCTGGAGCGTCCCGAGCTGATCACCGAAATGGCCGAGCGCCTGGGCAGCCAGTGCGTGGTCGTCGGGGTCGACTCAAGGCGCGAGGACGGCGACTACGTCGTCCACAAATACACCGGCGACCCGAATGCCCGCCGTCTGGCAGGCAAGAAGACCATGGACTGGATCACAGAAGCCCAGGAGCGCGGGGCCGGCGAGATCGTCCTGAACTGCATCGATCAGGACGGCGTCAGAAAGGGCTATGACACCGCCCAGCTGTCGGATGCCCGCAGCCGCCTGACCATCCCCCTGATCGCCTCGGGTGGAGCGGGCGCGTCGTCCCACTTCCTCGACGTCTTCGACCGGGCCAATGTCTCGGGTGCCCTGGCCGCCAGCGTCTTCCACTCCGGCCAGATCTCGGTGCCGGATCTGAAGGCCTATCTCGCCGGCGCGGGCGTGGAGGTGCGGCAATGATCGATCCTACGACCCTCGACTTCGACAAGGGCGGTGGCCTGATCCCCGCGATCGTGCAGGACGCCGACACGCTCCAGGTCCTCACCCTCGCCTACATGGACCGCGCGGCGCTGGACGAGACGGTCCAGTCCGGCGAGGCCACCTTCTTCTCGCGCAGCCGGGGCGGACGGTGGAGAAAGGGCGAGACCAGCGGCAACCGGCTGAGCGTCGTCTCCATCACGCCCGACTGCGACGGCGACGCCCTGGTCCTCGCCGTCCGTCCGATGGGCCCGGCCTGCCACCTCGGCACCACCAGCTGTTTCGGCGAGGCCGACGCCCCGGGCCTGGGCCGCATCGCCCGACTGGAGCGGACCATCGCCGAACGCGCCTCGGCCGACCCGGAGTCCAGCTGGACCGCCAAACTGCTGGCGCAGGGTCCGAAACGCGCGTCCCAGAAGGTTGGCGAGGAGGGCGTCGAGACCGCGCTGGCCGGTGCCGCCGGGCCAGATGAGGAGCTCGCGTCCGAGGCGGCGGACCTGATCTATCACTTGCTCGTTCTGTTACGGTCGCGTCACTTGTCGTTTCAGGCGGTGCTGGACGTGTTGGCCTCGCGCGAGCGACCGGCCAAACAGCCACAATAGGTCACGGAGGCTCGATCCTCCGGTCATGGGAGACGAGCGGGCATGACGGCACTGGTGCTGTTCGGCGGCGGCGGCGATCTGGCGATGCGGATGCTTCTTCCGTCGCTGTATTTCCTCGAGCATGACGGACTGCTGCCCGAGGGCCTCAAGATCATCGGCGCGGCCCGCTCCGAAGAAACCCGCGAGGAATACATCGCCAAGGTCCGCGCCGCGGTCCAGGGCAAGGCCGACGGTCACTGGTCCGACGACGCCTGGGCAAAGATGGAAGCCCGTCTCGACTACCTCGCCGTCGACGCCACCTCGGCCGAAAGCCTCAAGCCCCTCCGCGACAAGGTGGGCGACGGGTCGGTCACCAGCTTCCTCGCCGTCTCGCCGTCGCTCTATGCCCGGATCGTCACCGCCATGCGGGCGGCGGGTCTGGCCGAACCCGAGGATCGTGTCGTCCTGGAAAAGCCGGTGGGCCGCGACCTGGACAGCTTCCGCGCCATCGACGACGCGGTGGCCGATGCCTTCGGCGAACATCAAGTGTTCCGCATCGACCACTATCTGGGCAAGGAGACCGTCCAGAACCTGATCGCCCTGCGGTTCGGCAACACCATCTTCGAGCCGCTCTGGAACAACCTGTCGATCGACCACGTCCAGATCACGGTGGGCGAGACCGTCGGCGTCGGTGACCGCTGGCCCTACTACGACGAGTACGGTGCGCTTCGCGACATGCTGCAGAACCACATGCTGCAGCTGCTGTGCCTCGTCGCCATGGAGCCGCCCTCGGACCTCGACCCGGACTCGGTGCGCAACGAGAAGGTGAAGGTGCTTCGGTCGCTGCGCCCCGTCACGCCGGACGAGGTCGAGCGCGTCACCGTGCGCGGCCAGTATGTTTCGGGCACCGTCGAGGGTGCCCGCGTCAAAGGCTATGACGAGGAGCGCGGGGCGGACTCGGACACCGAGACCTTTGTCGCCATCCGCGCCGATATCGATAACTGGCGCTGGGCGGGCGTGCCCTTCTTCATGCGCACCGGCAAGCGGTTGCCCGAAAAGCGCACCGAGATCGTCATCCAGTTCAAGCCGGTGCCGCACTCCATCTTCGACCGCGACTCGCGCGGCGAGGCGCGCGCCAACCGCATGGTCATCGAGCTCCAGCCCGAGGAGGACATCTCGCTCACCGTGATGAACAAACGTCCCGGTCTGGACCAGAAGATGCAGCTCCAGCGCATCGACATGTCCCTGTCCTGGGGCGTGGGCCAGAAGGGGGCGGAGCCGCCGCGCCGCCGCATCGCCTATGAGCGGCTCTTGCTGGATGCATTGAACGGCGACTCCACCCTGTTCGTCCGCCGCGACGAGGCGGAGAAGGCCTGGGAATGGGTCGACGGCGTCTCGGCGTCCTGGGCCGAGGGCAAGGTCAAGCCCATGCCCTATCGCGCGGGCACCTGGGGTCCGGACGCCGCGGACCTTCTGCTGGCGCGCACCGGCCGGGAGTGGAAGACCAATGGGTAATCTCTTTCCGCTCATCCCCGCGAAGGCGGGGACCCAGTGCTTTGGGCGATCAATGGCCGAGTTGGCGTTGACGAGCCTATCCCCGACGCCCTGCCTCATTTCAGACCTGGGTCCCCGCTTTCGCGGGGATGAGCGGTAATGAAATGAGCCAGATCGAATCCTTCCCCGACACCGACGCCTGGGCCGCCGCCATCGCCGCGCGGCTGGAGGAAAGCCTCGCCGCTGCCGTCATCGCCAACGGCCGCGCCGTCTTCGCCGGTCCCGGCGGCACGACACCTTCGCCGATCTACGCCCGCCTCGCCCAGGCCGACATCGGCTGGGACCGCATCGCCGTCACCCTGGTCGACGAGCGCCATGTGCCGGAGACCTCGCCGGACTCCAACGCTCGGCTGATCCGGGACGTCCTCCTGCAAGGCCCGGCCGCCGCCGCCCGCTTCATCCCGCTCCATTCCCCCGCCGTGACCGTCGATCGCGCCGCCGCGCTCGCCGCCCACGCCCTGGCCCAGGCCGGAGACCGCCTCGATGCCGTCCTTCTCGGTATGGGAGAGGATGGCCATATCTGCTCGATGTTCCCGGACAGCCCAACGCTGAGGACGCTGCTGACACCGACGCTGAAGCCGACGGTGCTGGGCGTGCCGCACGGCCGCGATGGTGCCGCCCCGCCGCAGGAGCGGCTGTCGATCAACCTGCCCTGGCTGATCTCCGCCGATCGCGTTGTCCTGGGCCTGAAAGGCGCGGTGAAGCGTTCCGTCTTCGAACGCGAGGCCGAGGGCGATCCAGCGACCCAGCCCATCGCCGCCCTGATCGCGGCGAAAGTCCCGCTCGAAGTCGTCTGGACGGAAGGCTAAGCCATGCCCCTTCATCCCGTGGTCAAAGAGGTCACCGACCGCATCGTCGCGCGTTCCAAGGAGTCGCGCGCCGATTATCTCCGCCGCATGGACGCCGCCCGCGATTCCGGCGTCGGTCGCGCCAAACTGTCCTGCGCCAACTGGGCCCACGCCTTCGCGGGCCAGACCATCGCCGACAAGCTGACGGCCATGACGGGCAAGACGCCCAATGTCGGGATCGTCACCGCCTACAACGACATGCTCTCGGCGCATCAGCCGTTCGAGCGCTTCCCCCAGGTGATCCGCGACGCGGTGCGCGAGGTCGGTGCCACGGCCCAGGTCGCGGGCGGCACCCCCGCCATGTGCGACGGCGTCACCCAGGGCCGGCCCGGCATGGAGCTGTCGCTGTTCAGCCGCGACGTCATCGCCATGTCGGTCGGCATCGCCCTGACCCATGACGCCTTCGACGCCGCCTTGTGTCTGGGCGTGTGCGACAAGATCGTGCCGGGCCTGTTCATGGGCTCGCTCGCGTTCGGCCACCTGCCCGTGATCTTCGCGCCCGCCGGGCCCATGCCCAGCGGCATTCCCAACGCCGAGAAGGCCCGCGTCCGCGCCGAATACGCCCAAGGGAAAGTGGACCGCGACGTCCTGCTGGCCTCGGAGATCGGCTCTTATCACTCGCCCGGCACCTGCACCTTCTACGGCACGGCCAACTCCAACCAGATGATGATGGAGCTGGGCGGGCTGCACCTGCCTTCGACCGCCTTCGTCCATCCGGAGACGGGGCTTCGCGACGCCCTGACCGCCGCCGCCGCCAAACAGGCGGTCCAGCTGGCCGAGAGCGGGACCGGCCGGATGGCCGACGTCATCGACGAAAAGTCCATCGTCAACATGATCGTGGCCCTTCTGGCCACCGGCGGCTCGACCAACCACGCCATCCACCTGGTCGCCATGGCCCGCGCGGCCGGTGTCCTGATCGACTGGACCGACATGGACCAGCTGTCGTCCGTCACGCCGCTTCTGGCGCGGGTCTATCCGAACGGCTCGGCCGACGTGAACGCGTTTCAGGCGGCCGGCGGCGTCGCCTTCGTCGCGCGCGAACTGGCCGAGGCGGGCCACATCCACGCCGACGTCCAGACCGTCATGGGCCCGGGCATCCATCACTATTTCCAGGAGCCCTCGCTGATCGACGGCGACCTTGTCTGGCGCGACGGCGTGGCCCAGAGCCTCGACACCGACATCCTGCGACCCGCCTCGGACCCCTTCGACAAGGAGGGCGGCCTGCGCCTCGTTCACGGCAATCTCGGCCGCGCCGTCATCAAGATCTCGGCGGTCAAGCCCCAGCACCGGATCGTCGAGGCCCCTGCCCACGTCTTCGACAGCCAGGAGGATGTACTGGCGGCCTTCCAGGCGGGCCAACTGGATCAGGGCGGCGTCATCGTCCTGCGCTTCCAGGGGCCCAAGGCCAACGGCATGCCCGAGCTGCATTCCCTGTCGCCCCTGATGAGCGTGCTGCAGGATCGCGGCCTGCCCATCGCCCTCGTTACCGACGGACGGATGTCGGGCGCGTCGGGCAAGACGCCCGCCGCCATCCACGTCACGCCCGAGGCTCTGGAGGGCGGCCCCCTCGCCTATGTGAAGACCGGCGACATCGTCCGCCTCGACGCCGAGGCGGGCGTGCTGACCACCACCGCCGACCTCTCGGCCCGTCCCGCCGCCAGGGCGCATGACGTCCAGTCCTGGGGCTATGGCCGCGAACTGTTCGGGGCCTTCCGCGCCGCCGTGTCTTCCGCCGAGCAGGGCGCGTCCGTCTGTTTTCAGGCGGCGGCGACGGCACGCCAGCCCGAGCTCCGTGACGTCGCCGATCACAACATCCAGAACCGGGCCATCGACGCATGAGTGACCCCCGCACCCTCCTCGTCGGCGACGTCGGCGGCACCAACGCCCGCTTCGCCCTGGCCCGCATGGTCGACGGCCTGCCGGTGCTGGACCATCACGAGAGCTTCCCGGCCGAACAGTTCCCGACCTTCCTGAAAGGCGTCGCCGCCTTCATCGAGGGCTGCGAGGTCAAGCCGTCGGGCGGCGTCATCGCCGTGGCGGGGCCGGTCGAGGACGGGGCCATCGACCTGACCAACTCGCCCTGGGCGGTGTCGGAGGCGGAGCTGGCGACCCTGGGACTGAACCCGGTCAAGCTGATCAACGATTTCGAGGCCCTGGCCTGGGGCGCGCCCATTGTGCCGGCCGCCGACCTCGTCCACCTCGGCGGTCCCGCGACGGGCGATCCGCACGCGACCCTGGCGGTGCTCGGGCCCGGCACCGGCTTCGGTGTCTCGGCCCTGGTGCGCGACGCTCACGGCGGTGAGATGGCCATGCCGTCCGAGGGCGGCCACGCCTGCTTCCCGCCGGGCGACACGGTCGAGGACGAGATCCTGCGTATCCTGCGCGAACGCTATGATCGCGTGTCCATCGAACGGCTGATCTGTGGGCCGGGCCTGTTGAACATGCACCGCGCGCTCGCCCGCATCGACGGCCGCGAAACCCATATCGACGACCCCGCCGAAATCACCGAGACCGCCCTCAAGGACCCCGAGAGCCCATGCGGCGCGACGCTCGCTCGCTTCTGCGCCATCCTGGGCGCGGTGGCCGGCGACATCGCCCTGACCACCGGCGCGCGCGGTGGCGTCTATATCGCCGGCGGCATCGCGCCCCGCATCCTCGATTTCCTCAAGGCCAGTCCCTTCCGTCGCCGCTTCGAACGCAAGGGCCGGTTCAAGGACTATATGGCCGACATCCCGACCTGGGTGATCACCCACAAGCACGCCGCCTTGCTGGGGGCCGCTCGCGTCGCCTTCGCGGAGACGGCATAACGCCGTTCGGATTTTGTCTCACGCGCCCGTGAACCCGGCGTGATCGGCGGCGTTTCCCCGACTTCACAAGGAAGGGATATCCCATGCGTAAACTGACCATCGCCTCCATCGCCGTCGCCGCCATGGCCGGCCTGGCCGCCTGCCAGTCGCCCGCCGACGACGCCGCCGAACAACAGGCCGACGCCCTGGAAGCCCAGGCCGACGCCGCGCCGACCGAGGCTCAGGAAGACGCGCTGAACGCCCAGGCCGACGCCATCGAGCAACAGGCCGGCAACGCCGACGGCGGCCTGACGACCGAGAACACCCCCTCGACCACGCCGCCCGCCGACGGCGCGATGGCTCCCGCCAACTAAGGCGGACCCCGGCGGGGCTCATGACCCCGCCGATCCTTCGGAAGAGACGTTCAGACCCCCGCCGCGATCGCTGCGGGGGTCTTCTCGTGGGTCAGAGGCGCGTCTCGCCGTTTCGGATCGCCGCGAAGGCGTCGGCCGTCAGCCTCTGGTAGCCGGACTTGCCGCCTCGCACATAGACGGTTCCCACCACGGCGGGATCGAAGCCCTCGGCGACCAGATCCACCTTGCGGTATTTGAACGTTCCGGTCGTCTCCAGCGTCTTGGCCAGCCGCACGAAGACGGGCCGCGCATAGGGGGGCAGCTGGGCGTCGGCGTACTCGGCGAACGCCTTTGGCGAGAACTTGCCTTCGACGACCAGCGTCACCATCCCGGCCTTGCCCTCGGCACCCGGCACCGGCACGCCATAGGCGATGACTTCCTTGACCCCCGGCGCTTCGGCCAGGCGCTGCTCGACCTCGGCCGTCGAGACGTTCTCGCCCTTCCAGCGGAAGGTGTCGCCGATCCGGTCGATGAAATAGAAATAGCCCTCGGAATCCTGGCGCATCAGGTCGCCGGTGCGGAACCAGCGGTCGCCGCGCTGGAACACGTCGGTCAGGATCTTCTTCTCCGACGCCGCCTTGTCGGCATAGCCCGAGAAGTCGTGGCGGATGTCGTTGCCGATCAGGCCGATGGCCTCGCCGATCTCGCCCGGTTTGGCTTCGACGCAGCAGCCGTTGGCCGCCCGCACCGGCATTTCCGTGTCGATGTCGAACTGCACCAGGCGGATGTTGATCTGCTTCTTGAGGAACTTGGGCACCCGCCCGATCGAGCCCGGCTTTCCGTCGAAGTTGAACACCGAGACATTGCCCTCGGTCGATCCATAGAACTCGAAGATCTCGGGGATCGCGAAACGAGTCTGGAAGTCTGACCAGACGTCCGGCCTCAGGCCGTTGCCGAAGGCCAGCCGCAGCTTGTGCCCGCGCTCGCCCTCCTGCTCGGGACAGTTGACCAGATACCGGCACAGCTCGCCGATGTAGACGAAGACCGTCGCGCCCGTCGCATTGACGTCCTTCCAGAAGCTGGAGGCCGAGAATTTGCGCCTCAGGATCAGCCGCCCGCCGTTCAGAAAGGCCGGGCCGATTCCGACCAGCCCCCCGGTGGAGTGATACAGAGGCAGGACGTTGAACACCCGGTCCTCGGCCGTCGTCGCCGTCGCCCCGGCGAAGGCCCGCATATAGGTGCGCGCGCGGGCGTGGTGGATCTTCGCCGCCTTTGGCAGGCCGGTTGTGCCGGAGGTGTAGATGTAGAGCGCCGTATCGCGGTTGGTCAGGCCGTCCCGCGCGGCTTTTGGCGGACGCACCGACGAGCCGCTGCGGACCGCGTTGTCCAGTCCCCGGCGCTCGGACATCTCGTCCTCGCCGCGCAACCCCAGCACCCACAGCATCATGGTGCGGGTGACGAAGGGGCGGGCCTCCTCGCATTTGCGCCAGGTCTCCTCGTCGGCGACGACCTGGGAGACACCGGCGATATTCAGACAGTGGGCCAGGGCCTGGCCGGTCAGGTTGGTGTTGATCAGGGCCGTGGCGATCCCGACCTTGGAAAAGCCCATCCAGGCCGCGATGAACTCGGGCCGGTTGGTCATCACCAGGCCGATCACATCGGACCGGCGCAGATTGCGGCTGCGCGCCCAATGGGCATAGCGGTTGGCCATGCCGTCCAGCTCGCGATAAGTCAGCGACCGGGTCTCGTCCTCCAGGGCGATGTTGTCGCCGAACCTGTCGACAGCCTCCTCGAAGTCGTCGCAGACCAGGACGTCGCCATCCAGGCTGATCGGCTTGATGCGCTTCAACAGACGCCGCAGGCCAGCGGCGAACTTGAGGTCACGTCGGATATTGGCCGCCAGACCCATGGTCTCGGTCGCTCCGTGTGCAGGCGCAAAAGGACAGGCCCCCGTGATGAACAAGCCCCGGCGTCCGGTCAACCGTCGGGAGAATCCTTGACGGGTCGCCGCGACGTTTCCCGGTCCGCGTGGCATGTCGGACCCGGTTGACGCAGCGATAACATACGACGCGTTCTGGCTTTAACGGCTACGATTTCGCCCGATTTGATCAAGAAGCGGTACAGGAACGCGGCGATCCCGGTTCTTCTTCGAGGCTTTGTTGATCTGGCAGGAACCGGGGTCGTCGAAGTCTGTTTTCTTGGCCTCAATCAGGAGGACCACAGATGACTGTGACCTATACCGACGACACTGCGCGCAACGAGCCGATGATCGAAGAGGTCTTCGTCCCCCGCTATGCCCGCACCAGAAAGTCCCGCTCCAAGGGCGGTATCCGCACCTGGATGATCCTGGCCCCGGTCGGCGTGGTCGCCCTCATCGGCGGCGGCGCTGCGGTCATGATGTCTGGCGAGACCGGCAACGAGCCCCTGGTCGCTCGTGAAGCGCCGGTGCCGCTCGTCCAGCCCGCCGTCCCGCTGGAAAGCTCGACCGCTCGGGCCGCACTGTCGACCGACGACCTGCCCGGCGGCGTGACCCTCACCGAGACCGCGGCCGCCCCGGTCGTCCGCGAGGCTCCGCCCACGCGGCCTGCCGCGATCCAGCGTCGCCAGCCTGTCGAACGCCGCGCCGCCCCCGCCGAGCCCGCGCCCGTCATGGAACAGGCTCCGACCGAGCCCACCGGACCGCAGCCCTATGTTGCGACGACCCCGACGATCGATGCTCCTGCCCCGGCCCCGAGCATCGTCCCGGCCCCGCTGGACTGACGCTCGCCCGATACGATCAAGGCCCCCGGTTCACCCGGGGGTCTTTTTCGTGCGCGCGATCCCGCTGATCGGTCAGGTCGCCGGCGCGACCCGCCAGATCACATTGCCCACGTCGTCGGCGACCAGCAGCGCCCCCGATCGATCCGTGATGACGCCGACCGGCCGACCCAGCGCCTCGCCCTCATCGTTCAGGAAGCCGGTCAGGAAGTCCTGCGGCGGGCCGGCCGGACGACCGCCCGCGAAGGGCACGAACACCACCTTGTAGCCGCTCTTGGGTTCGCGGTTCCACGAGCCGTGCTGACCGATGAAGGCCCCACCGCGATAGGCCGGGGCGAAGCTGGCGCCATCATGGAAGTGCAGGCCCAGCGAGGCCGTGTGCGCCCCCAGCGCATAGTCGGGAGACAACGCCGTGGCCACCGCCTGCGGGTTCTCCGGCTTCACCCGGCGGTCGACCGTCTGGCCATAATAGCTCCAGGGCCAGCCATAGAAGCCGCCGTCCCGGACCGACGTCATATAGTCGGGCACCAGGTCGTTGCCCAGCTCGTCGCGCTCGTTGACCGCCGTCCAAAGTGCCCCGCTGGTCGGCTCCCACGCCAGGCCCACAGGATTGCGCAGACCCGAGGCGAAGACGCGACGCGCGCCAGTCGCGACGTCGATCTCCAGAATCGCGGCCCGGTCGACCTCCTCGTCCAGCCCGTTCTCGCCGATGTTGGAGTTGGACCCCACCCCGACGTACAGCCTGGTCCCATCGGCCGAGGCGACCAGGGACTTGGTCCAGTGATGGTTCCGCCCGGCCGGCAGATCGGCCAGCTTGACCGGCGCGGCGTCGATCCGCGTCTGGCCCGTCTGATACGGCACGCTGACCACCGCGTCGGCATTGGCGATGAACAGCCGATCGCCGACCAGGGCCATGCCGAACGGCGACATCAGGTTCTCGAGAAAAGCCGTCCGCGTCTCGGCCACCCCGTCTCCGTCCGCGTCGCGCAAAAGCGTGATCCGGTTCGCGCTGGGGACCGCCGCCCCGGCCTGCTTCATGACGAGCCCCATGATCCAGCCGCGAATGCCGCCCTGCTTCTCTTCAGGCTTGGGTGGCGCGTTGGTCTCGGCCACCAGCACGTCGCCGTTGGGCAGCCGGTACATCCAGCGCGGATGATCCAGCCCCTCGGCGAAGGCCTGGACCGCGAACCCTTGCGGGGCCGTCGGCGTCACGCCCCGGGGCCAGCCCACGGCGGGGGCGATGTTGACCACGGGCAGGATCCGGCTGCTCGGCTCCACCAGCGTGGGGTTCTGGCCATAGGTCGAACCGGCCGGCGCCAGAGGGCCGCTCCCACACGCGGCGAGGGTCAGGGCGGCGGCGGAGACGGCGAACAGGGTCAGGCGCATGGGACGATCTCGGTTCAGGACGCGGTTTCGGGAAACTCGAGGCGGCTCACATCATAGCCCAGGGCGCGCGCTCGCTCGACGAGGGCCGCCAGTTCGGCGGGCGACGGCGGGGTGCGGGTATAGATCCACAGCTTTTCGAACCGCGGGTCGGCCGAGATGAACCAGCTGTAGTCGTCGGCCCGGTCCAGCACCCAGTATTCCCAGGTGACGAAGCCGCCGAAATACGGGGCTCTCAGCTTGGCGTTGAAGCCGGGGTCCAGGATCACCCCGGCGGCCCCCACGGCGCGTTCCTTGCCGTCGACGCCGCCCTGGCGACAGGTGTCGCGCAGGTCCACCCGCGTCGCCGAAACGATCACATAGTCGGTGGCCGCGGCGACGCAGCCGTCGGTGATGCCCATAGGCAGGCGGGCGACCTCCAGCCAGCGGCCGGAATAGAACCGGTCCAGGTCGATCGGCCTGGTCGGTTGGGGCGCGCGAACCTGGTCGGCGGGTATCGAGGTAGCGCAGGCCCCAAGCCCGAGGCTTACGGCGACAAAGACGGCGGCGGTCAGGCGGGCGAAGATCACGGGCGGGCTCCGGTCGTGGTCATGAAGGCCGAAGATACGGCCACGGTTCCCGATCCGGACGCGCGGCGAATGCGCGCGGCGCTCTATCCCGGAGTCAGGTCGCGCGGCGGGCGGATGCGCCGAAACCGCGCCTCGACGAAGGCGAACAGACCAAAGGCGATCAATCCCAGGGCCGTCACCCCCAGAACCCAGCTTCCGCCCGGCTGACGTTCCAGGGCGTCCAGCGCCTCGCCGAAGGCGGTGACCTCGGCCGAACTGGCCCGCCATCCCGCCAAAGAGACGAACACCCCCAGCGGCAGATAGGCGACGCCGCGCGCCACATAGCCCGCCCGTGCGATGGGCGAGAGCCGCTTGCACACCTGCGGCGAACACGACAGCGCCTCGCCGAAATCGGCCTTGACCCCCTTGATGATATTGCCGACGCCGATGCCCAGGACGATCAGTCCGACGCCCAGCAACAGCCAGTGGCCGTTCGGGAGGGCCAGCAGACTGGCCGCCTTCTCCTGGTTCTCGGCCACGTCGTCGGCGGCCGCCGATCGCTCATACTCGTCCAGGAATTCGAACACGGTCGATGCCAGCAGACCGTAGAACACGCCGCTCGCCGCCTGCCCGGCGCGCAGCATCAACGCCTTCCTCGACGTCCCCTCGCGGTCGGCGTCGAACACCGACTGCAGCACGCGCCATGACACGAAGGCCCACAGTCCCGCGCCCAGCAGCATCAGCCACAGCCGGCCGAACGGCTGCTCCGCCAGCATCGCGGCCGCACCCGTCGACCCGACCGCGTCGCCGGTCATGTCCAGCGCCGCCATCAGGGCGATGACCCCGATCGACACATAGACGAAGCCGCGCGCGCCATAGCCGACGCGCGCCGCCATCTCGAGCAGGTCGCGCAGCGGCGGCACCCGTCTCAGGATCGCGAACCGTCCGCGCCCGGCCTCGCCCAGCGCCGCCAGCCGGGCGCGGAGGCCGTGGATCGGAGCGAAGACGTCGGCCATCGAATGTCCTGGGTGAAAGCTGCGCCGTGCAACGCGCCGTGATGCAGAAAGGCTCCCGACCGCTCTTGAGCCCCGGCCGATCCACGCCATATCCCGGCCACGGCGCGCAATGCCGGTTGAGGGGCACCGCATGCCGCCGGTCATCGACATCCAGGGCATCTCCAAGACCTACAAGGGCGGACTTCAGGCCCTGAAGACGGTCGACCTCCAGATCGGCAAGGGCGAGATCTTCGCCCTGCTCGGCCCGAACGGCGCGGGCAAGACGACGCTGATCTCCATCATCTGCGGGATCGTGACGCCGTCCACCGGGACCGTGATCGCCGACGGCCACGACATCCAGTCCGACTATCGCCGGGCCCGCTCCAGGATCGGCCTGGTCCCCCAGGAACTGACCACCGACGCCTTCGAGACGGTCATCGCCACCGTCACCTTCAGCCGCGGCCTGTTCGGCAAGGCGCCGAACCCCGGCTTCGTCGAGAAGGTGCTGCGCGACCTCAGCCTGTGGGAGAAGCGCAACGACAAGATCATGACCCTGTCGGGCGGCATGAAGCGCCGCGTCATGATCGCCAAGGCCCTGAGCCACGAACCCGACATCCTGTTCCTCGACGAACCCACCGCCGGCGTCGACGTCGAGCTGCGCCGCGACATGTGGGAGCTGGTCCGCCGGCTGCGCGAGAGCGGCGTCACCATCATCCTGACCACCCACTACATCGAGGAGGCCGAGGAGATGGCCGACCGCGTGGGCGTCATCCTGAAAGGCGAACTGATCCTGGTCGAGGAAAAGACCGCCCTGATGAAGAAGCTGGGCAAGAAGACCCTGACCCTGAACCTGCAAGACCCGCTGGCGAGCCTGCCGCCCGAGCTCGGCGAATGGGATCTGACGCTGAGGGCCGAGGGCAACGAGCTGGAATACGTCTTCGATTCCAACGCCGAGCGCACCGGCGTCCCGTCCCTGCTGCGCCGCCTGTCCGACCTGGGCTTCGCCTTCAAGGACCTGAACACCCGCCAGAGCTCGCTGGAGGACATCTTCGTCAGCCTGGTCCACCGCGATACCGGAGCCAGCGTGCAAGGAGTGGGGGCATGACGTTCAACGGCTGGGGCGTCTGGGCCCTGTATCGCTTCGAGATGGCCCGCTTCGGCCGCACCATCTTCGGCAGCCTGGTGACGCCGGTCATCACCACGGCCCTGTATTTCGTCGTGTTCGGCTCGGCCATCGGCAGTCGCATGGAGGAGGTCGGCGGCGTGCCCTACGGCGCCTTCATCGTGCCGGGCCTGGTCATGCTGTCGGTCTTCACCCAGTCGATCTTCAACGGCAGCTTCGGCATCTATTTCCCCAAGTTCACCGGCACCATCTACGAGATCCTGTCGGCCCCCCTGTCGCCGCTGGAGACCGTCACCGCCTATGTCGGGGCCGCGGCGTCCAAGTCGATGCTGGTCGGTCTGGTGACGCTGGCGACCGCCGCCCTGTTCGTGCCGCTCCAGGTCCAGCACCCCCTGGCCATGCTGGGATTCCTGCTGCTGATCTCGGTGACCTTCAGCCTGTTCGGCTTCATCATCGGCCTGGTGTCCAACAGCTTCGAGCAGTTGCAGTTCATCCCCATGCTGGTGGTCACGCCCCTGACCTTCCTGGGCGGGGCCTTCTATTCCATCGACATGCTGCCGGCCGCCTGGCGCACGGTGACCCTGTTCAACCCGGTGGTCTATCTGATCGACGGGTTCCGCTGGGCCTTCTACGGCGTCTCGGACGTCGGGGTGGAGATCAGCGTCGCGGCCATGGCGACCTTCTTCCTGATCTGCCTCGGCGTCGTCGGCTGGATGTTCAAGACCGGCTATCGCCTCAAGAACTGAACGGAGACAGACCCATGCCGACCGCGACCTGGAACGGAAAAACGATCGCCCAAAGCGACGACACGGTGGTGGTCGAGGGCAACCACTATTTCCCGCGCGACGCCGTCGACCAGGCGGTGCTGACGCCGTCGACCACGACCTCGGTCTGCCCGTGGAAGGGGACGGCCTCGTACCATTCGCTCGTCGTCGACGGGAAACAGAACACCGACGCCGCCTGGTTCTATCCCGAGCCCAAATCGGCCGCCGCCGAGATCAGGGATCGCATCGCCTTCTGGAAGGGCGTCGAGGTCCGCGCCTGACCCTCTCGTCATTGGACGGCCGCACGTCCCGGGGCTAAGACGCCGCCATGTCCGACACGCCGCCGACCGATCCCAAGAACCGCCCGACCGGCGCCGCCCCGGGCGCCGCCGCGCCCGAGCCCTTCGTGCGTGGCCGCATCGTCTGGGGTCGCCCGCCCGAGACCGTTTTCCGCGCCGGCCCCCTGCCCCGTGCGCCCGAGAGCTGGTCCCAGGCCGCCCCGCGTCCGGCGACGCCTCCGACGCCGACCCCGCATCCGGCGACCAACATCTTCACCGGCTCCATGATCCCAACGCGCGCGGCTCCGGCCCCCGAGCCCGAGCTGCCCGGCGAGAAGCCCCTCTCCCCAGAGCCGGACGCTGCGGACCTTGAGGCCCCCGCCGAGCCCCTCGTCGCCAGGCCGCGGCGCGCCCGCAAGGCCGCCGCCGCCCCGAACCCGGTGGCGACGCCCGAGATCGCGCCCGCGCCCGAACCGCCCTTCGAGACGGTCGTCGAGGACGTTCCCGTGGTCGAGGCCTACGCCGAGCCCGAGCCCGAGCCCTTCGCCGAACCGGTTCTGGAGACCATCGTCGAGCCCGATCCCGTCCGCTCGGCCGCCGCCGCGCGCCCCACGGTCGAGATCATCGTCGAGCCCGAGGCCCCCGAGCAGATCGACACCCTGCCTCCGCCCCTATCGGGCGCCGCGACCGGCCCCGCCGACCCGCGCGCCATCCCCTCCGTCGTCGTGACCCCGACCCTCTACGCCCGGGTCGAGGCCGTGATGGAGAAGGTCAAGACCAACGACACCTGGCGGATCGCCGCCGTGGCCGGTGCCCTGATCGTCATCGCCGGTTTCGTCTGGCTGGCCACCCTGCCCGCCGGCGACGCCCCGCCTCTCGACATGGACGCCCCGCCCCCGGCCGCCCCGGGCGCAGAGGTCCTGCCGCCCGTCGAGACCGCTCCGATCCCCGCCACCGAGGCCCCACCGCCCGCCGCCGTCCAGACCGAGGCAGAAGCCACGCCCGCGCCCACCCCGGCCCCCGCCCGCGTCGAGCCCGCGCGTCCGACCGCTCCGCGCGCGGCACAGTCCACGACCCCGAGCGTCACCACGCCCCCGGTCGAGCCGCCTCCCGCCCCGGTGATCGAGCCCGCCCCCCTGGTCATCGAACCGCCCACCGCCGCCACGCCCACCCCCACCGACCCCGACGCCCCCATCGAGACGAGGCCTCAGCCGCTGAACTAGGGGAGGTTGCGAGACCCTGGGGTCTTCTACTGGGCGCGTGGATGACGTCAGCTGTAGACCCGTTGCGGACTTTTGATGACAGTCCGCCGCGTGATCAGAGCCAAAACGACGAGTTAAGCTTACATTTTCATTGGGACCTCTGCAGAGGCTAGCCTCCCAGATAGTAGAAGAAGAAAGCGTGTAAGCGGAGGGTCACAGTGCGGAGAGCTATTCAGATCGTAGGATTCTGCTCCTGCGCTGTGGCAGCAACGGCTCTGGCGCTAATCGAGCGGAACGTTCGAAACGGTCTGGGCGCGGGAAGCTCGCCAGAGCTGCTACTGATTTTTCGGTCAGCGCCGCGATCGTCTGCATCGCAGCCTTCTTTTACAAGAAGAACGCCTGACGCAAACGTCCGCTTGGGGCACCGCCCCGCCGGCTGACTCGCCCCAGCTTGCCCCGTCTCTCACCCCTTCTCCGCCGCCCGATAGGGCAGATACCCCCGCTCCACCATCCGGCGCAGGCCCTCATAGGCCTCGGTCAGTTCCTCATAGGTGGTCCGCATCGCCACCAGCCGCTCCGCGTCGTGGGTCGAGACCGCGTGGCCCTGTTCGGTCAACCTCAGGGCCTCGGCGATCCAGCGGCCCCGCGCCGTGGCGGCGGCGACGGCCAGGCGCTGGAAGGCGGCGGGCTCGGTGTGATTGGCGCCCAGCCCCATGACCTGGGGGATGACCTCCCGATTGGACAGGAAGGCCGTGTAGTCGATCTGTTCCAGGTGGCCGCGCAGCCGGCGCTGCTCCTGCGGATCGGAGTCCGAGGGTTCGAAATGATCCCCCCGGCTGCGGGTCCTGGCCGACATCATCGTGCCCATCGTGGTCTCCTCGGGCGCTCTCCCGGCCGAGATGCTGCGCCCCGCCGGTTAACGCCGCCTTTCACGGCACCGCACCTCAGGGAAAGGCGAGATAGGTCCAGACCGGCCGATACAGCGGCGCGCCCTGGGCATCCCGCGGCGTCACCGCATCGGCGACAGTCGAGGAATGCCGCGGCTGTTGTACGAACGCGACTGGATTGGGATTGGGCGGGGCGCTCGTGACCAGGCGCCGTGACAGGCCGTAAGGCGGCACCGCTCCATCCACCGAGGTGTTCGGACCGAACTCCGACAGTCCGAGCAGCGTCCAGTTCTGGTTGATCAGCGCCAGCGGCACCAATTCATCGTCCGTGTGGGTGAAGCCGAACTGGCGGCTCGCCGATGTGACATTGGGCAGGCTTAACCATGGCGCCGGCGTCGTGGTCATCAAGCCGACGTCCGCTGGACCGGAGAACATGACGATCCGGTCGAGCGCATGGAGCTTGCCCAGATAGGCCGCATGGCCAGAGCCCTGCGATTGACCCGCCACAGTGATCCGGCTCCAGTCCAGCTGGCCCGAAACCAGCAGCCGACCCCACCCCTCGGTCGGGAAGGTGCGATCCAGGTAGCGGATCAGGTCCTCCAGACGGCCGATGATGGAACCGTTGCGATCCACCGTGACCAGCGGGCTGTGGTCCACCCCCGTCAGGATCTCGCGGCGCGCCTTGCCCGCGCAGTCCGGATCGGGGCTGGGCCTGCACAGGTCGCCCACCGCCGTGTCGTTGGGATAGGTCAGGCCCACCGCGTGATAGCCGCGCGAGGCCCCCGTGCGGACGATCTCGCGATAGAAGCGGGGCACGCCGTTTGTCCCGGGCAGCATGACGAACAGCCGGTTCTGCGCCAGGACCGCCGGATTGGGCGTCACCACGAAATGGGCTGAGCTATTGGTCGCCACCGCCGGGTTGACGGTGGTCGGAGACAGTTCGCGCTCGACCGAGACCCCGGCGGGCGGCGGCGGCGGTGGAGGCGGCGGAGGAGGCGGTGGAGGGGGCGGCGGGGCCGGAGGCTGGGTGGGCGGGGTGGGCGGGGTGGAGGGGCCGTCGCCCCCGCCTCCGCCCGAGCAAGCCGCGAGGGCAGTGCCGGAGAGGACAAGGGCTCCGATCAGGCGGAGAGCTTGGAAAGTGCGGTTCATGGAGACTCGTCTTCTTTGAGCGATCATGGATATCACGCGCCAGGCCTGCTGATCCGTCGCGTTTCGCGGGCGGCGCGCGCCGCCTTGCCGACAGGCCCCAGATGGGTGTGATCGAAGCTGGAGGCGGACTTCAGCCCGTATCCGACCAGCCGGTCCCAGCCGACGTGCGCGGCCCAGATCAGGGCGAACGACAGGGCGGCGGGCGCGACCGTCAGGCCGACGAGGCCCAGCGCCACCGGTCCGACCTCGGTGTGGGTCAGGTTGTAGGCCAGCGTCCCCGCGCCCCGCCCAAGCCCGTAGGCCAGGAACGACAGGTCGGGCACCAGGAACAATCCGGCGAACCACCACCACGACAGACCCGTCCGGTGATACAGCACACAGGCCACCACCAGCAGCGCCAGCCCTTCCAGCCGCAGCAACCGGCCGGGCCAGCCCCCGGCTCCGCCCTCGGTCTGAAGGATCGCGCTCATGTCGTCTCCCCCTGAATCGCCCAGGTCAGGCCGAGCGCCACCAGCCACGCCAGCCAGGCCATGAAGACCCACTGGGTGATCTGGAACGCGGGAAAGGCCGCATCGACGGTGGCCAGCAACTCGACCTGCCCCACGATCCACAGCGGCGACAGGATCAGGGCGATCACCCCCAGAGCCTGCGTCCACCACCCCCGCGCCATGGGCCCACGCACCAGCGCCAGCCCGACCGCCAGGGTCCAGGCCGCCAGCAGGGTCTGACCCAGCCATTCGCCGATCGCCACGCCCGCGAACTGATGCAGGGCCTGATAGGTCCCGACCGCCACGGTGCTCTCGGTCGCCGAGCCGTCCAGCGCCCGGTCCGCCAGACCCGGCACGACGAAGCTCCAGCGTGACAGGCCCACCGCCTGGGCGACGGCCGAGGCCGCGCCCGCGGCCGCCGCCCAGGCGGGCCAGCGCGCTCCACCCGCCCGGATCGCCTCGCCCGTCCAGGCCGAGACCCACAGGAAGGCCAGGGCGCACAGGGCGAAGGCCAGCCAGATCACGATCAGCTCGGGCCCACCCGCCCGGAAGGCCGCCAGCACCTCAAGCGGCGGCTCGCGCAGCACATCGTCGTATCCGAACCGATCGACCAGCAGGGCGAAGGGAACATTGGCGGCCAGGGCGAAGCCGGCCATCGCCAGCCCCGCCTTTCGTCTCATCGATATCGTCATCGAACTTTCCCCGTTGTCTCAGTTGTGAGACTTCTATATGTCCCATCATCGAGACATGTCAACCGGCAGTCCGAACAAGCTGAAAAGAGAGACCCCCATGAACATCGCCTCCCCCCTGATCGCCCTGCCCCTCGCCGCCCTTCTGGGCCTCGCCGCCTGCGCCGCGCCCCGTGTGGGCGTCGACGACCTCGACGTCCTGTCGGCCCAGGCTCCGGATGAAGTCATTGCCAGCGGCCGTCCGGTCGAGGCGCTGGCTGCCTGTTTTCAGGAACGCGCCGACTTCCTGCCGCTCAGCCGCTTCGTCATGACCGAGACCCACTGGCGCTATTCGCTGGCCGGCTATGGCTCGGCCTATGAGAGCGTCACCATCCGCCCCACGGCGACGGGCTCCGAGGCAGAGATCCGGCTCGGCGCCTATGACGCCCGCTGGACCCGGAACTTCGAGGATGGCCGCGGCCAGGCCTTGCGCGCCTGCGCCGCCTCGGACACGAACGGGTGATGACGCCAGACACACCAACCCGCGCTCAAGTAGCGAGCGACCGCGTCGCGAGCGGTAGCGCCAAAAGCAGGCCGCGCGACCGCGCGGCGACGGAGGCGGCGATCGTCTCCGCCGCCGAGCGGCTGCTGCTGCACGACGGCTGGAGCGGGCTGAACGTCAACACCCTGGCGGCCGCGGCCGGCGTCGATCGCAAGCTGATCTATCGCTATTTCGAGGGCGTCGAAGGCGTCGTCGAACGTCTCGCCGGCCAACTGGACCTGTGGCTGGGCGAGACCCTGGCCGCCCAGCCGCCGACCCAGGCGACCTCCTACCGCGACTTCGCGCGCGAGATGCTGACCGGCTATCTGCGGGCCCTGCGGGCCAGCCCGCTCATACTGCGTCTCGTGGCCTGGGAGCTCAGCGTGGACACCCCCTTGCTGCGGCGTCTGGAGGCGGCCCGTTCGGCTGTGCTGCAGCGCTGGACGGCCTCGCGCCGCCCCAACCTGCCCCTGCCGGACGGGGTGGACGTGGTCGCCCTGAACGTCGTCTTCCTTGCGGCCATCCAGCACCTGGCCCTCGCCGCCCAGTCCCGCGACCGCTTCGCCGGCGTCACCCTGGACGACGCCGGTTGGGCCCGCATCGAGGCGGCCATCGACCGGATGCTCCTGGCCTATCCGGCCTGACCGCAGGCCTCCTCCATCTCCTTGAAGTGCTCTTCCTCGCATGGCGCGGGCATTTCCGGCGCGCCCGCCCGCGTCACCACCCGCGCGCCACTTTCCAGCGTGCGGTGCACCGGGCATTTATCGGCGATCTCGAACATCCGGACGCGCTGCTCCTCGTCGAAGGCCCCCTCCAGCCTCAGCGTCCGCTCGAACACGTCGGGCGGCGCCTGCCCCGCCTGACGCTCGTGGCGCACCTCGACCGAGGCCCGCTCCAGCGGCAGGCCCTTCTTGTCGGCATAGAGCCTGAGAGTCATGACCGTGCAGGCCCCCAGGCCGGCCGCCACCAGCTCATAAGGCGTCGGGCCACTGGCCAGCCCGCCCACCGACACCGGCTCGTCGGCCAATAGCAGGGCCCCGCCCGCCTCGACCTTGACCTGGAACTTGCCGGCCCCCGTTTCGGACACCCGCACCACGCCGTCGGACGCCGGCGCCGTCCCCGGCGTCGTCATGTCACCGATATAGCGGCTGGCCCAGGCCGCGATCACCGCCGCCGCATAGGCCGCGTCCGCCGGATCGCTCAGCAGATGGTCGGCCTTGTCCAGCGAGACGAAGCTCTTGGGATGTTTCGCCGCCAGGAAGATGCCGCTCGATTCCTCGATCCCCACGATCTGGTCCACCGGCGAATGCAGCACCAGCAGCGCCCGCTTCAGCCCCGTCAGCCGCGTTTTCTGGTCCTGGGCCCTCAGGTCCTCGGCGAAGCCCGCGCCGACCGACACCGGCCGCCCGCCCACGCTGGCCGTGTGGGTCTCGCCGTGCATCAGCCCCTCAGCACCCGGCCCCAGCAGTTTCAGCACATGGTCGACATCGAACGGCGCGGCGATCGTCGCCACCGCCTTGACGCTGGGGATGTCCCCCGCCGCCGCGATCGCCGCCGCCCCGCCCAGGCTGTGCCCGATCAGCAGGCCCGGCGCGCAACCGTGCCGCGCCATGTGCGCCGCCGCCTCGACCAGGTCGCCGACATCCACCGTGAACCCCGCCGGCATGGGCGTCATGCCCGCCTCGCCGATCCCGGCGAAGTCGATTCTCAGCGTCCCCACCCCCTCGGCCGCCAGGGCCCGGGCGATCCGCGTCGCCGCCAGGTTGTCCTTGCCGCAGGTGAAACAGTGGGCGAACAGGGCCCAGGCCCTGACCTGCCCGTCCGGCCGATCCAGCCGCCCACGCACCCGTCGCCCGTCGGAGCAGTCGAAGTCGAAGGGTTCGGTGCGCATGGTCGTTCTCCGGGCCGGGCCTCCAGCCTAGCCCCGGATTTCGCCCCGCGCCTCCGAAAGGTTTCCAAGCCTCGCGCGCGCGCCTATGCTCGACCTGTTCTCCCGGGGGCGGTGCCTGAGCCGCTGAGATAGAGGTGATCCTCTGACCGGCCGAACCTGATCCGGGTCATGCCGGCGAAGGGATGGGAATGCTTGTTTCCATCCGTGCACCCCGGCGAAGGCCGGGGTCCAGGTCACGGACTCCGTCGGTCGGAGTGCGCGGCCCTGGATCCCGGCCTTCGCCGGGATGCACGGTGAAGAGGAAGCGGATCAGTCCGGAGCCGGCGCACCTCAACTGCACAGAGGCCGCCATGAACATCCACGTCACGCCGCACGCCAAGGTCGATGAGGCTCAAGCAGCGATCGACCGCGTCGAGAGCGATAGCCTCCCCCTCGCCGAAGCGCGCAAAGAGGTGATGCGCGAGACCGGCGCCATCCCCACCGGCGAACGCGCCGGGTCGAGGAAAGTCTACGTCTCCGGCGAACTGTTCTCCGACATCCGCGTCCCATTCCGCGAGGTCGCCGTCCACCCCAGCGCCAATGAGCCGCCGGTGACCATCTATGACAGCTCCGGCCCCTACACCGACCCCACCGTCGCCATCGACATCAAGCGCGGTCTCCCCCTCGTCAAATCCAGCTGGCAGCTGGATCGCGGCGACATCGCCCCCGTCGCCAATCCTCGTGAAGTGAAGCCCGAGGACAACGGCCACGCCGAGGGCAGGCACCTGGCCCCCCGCTTCGACACCTCGCGGCACAAGGTCTTCAAGGGCGTGCCCGGCCGCCCGGTGACCCAGCTGGAATACGCCCGCGCCGGCGTCATCACGCCCGAGATGGAATACGTCGCCATCCGCGAGAACCTGCGTCGGGAAGGGTCGAGGGTCGAGGGTCGAGGGTCGGAAGGAACCATCACCTTCGCAGATGGGTCGACGATGCCGTCCCCCAACGCAGCCTTCTCCCCTTCCTCGACCCTCGACCCTCGACCCTCGACCCGGGACGGAGAGTCCTTTGGCGCCAGCATCCCCGACTTCGTCACGCCGGAATTCGTCCGTCAGGAGATCGCCCGCGGCCGCGCCATCATCCCGCACAACATCAACCACCCCGAGGTCGAGCCGATGATCATCGGCCGCAACTTCCTGGTGAAGATCAACGCCAACATCGGAAATTCCGCTGTTCTGAGCACCGTCGATGACGAGGTCGACAAGCTGGTCTGGGCCACCCGCTGGGGCGCCGACAATGTCATGGACCTGTCGACGGGTCGCAACATCCACAACATCCGCGACTGGATCATCCGCAACTCCAGCGTCCCCATCGGCACCGTCCCCATCTATCAGGCGCTGGAGAAGGTCGGCGGCGTGGCCGAGGACCTGACGTTCGACATCTTCGCCGACACCCTGATCGAACAGGCCGAACAGGGCGTGGACTATTTCACCATCCACGCGGGCGTGCGCCTGCCCTTCGTGCCGCTGACGGCCAACCGCGTCACCGGCATCGTGTCGCGCGGCGGCTCCATCATGGCCAAGTGGTGCCTGTCCCACCACAAGGAGAGCTTCCTGTACGAGCGCTTCGACGAGATCTGCGAGATCCTGCGCGCCTACGACGTCTCCTTCAGCCTCGGCGACGGCCTGCGCCCCGGCTCCATCGCCGACGCCAACGACGCGGCCCAGTTCGCCGAGCTGCGCACGCTTGGCCAGCTGACCAGGGTCGCCTGGGACCACGGCTGCCAGGTCATGATCGAGGGCCCCGGCCATGTGCCGATGCACAAGATCAAGGCCAACATGGATGAGCAGCTGAAACACTGCCACGAGGCGCCCTTCTATACCCTGGGGCCGCTCACCACCGACATCGCGCCGGGCTATGACCACATCACCAGCGCGATCGGCGCGGCCATGATCGGCTGGTTCGGCACGGCCATGCTCTGCTACGTCACGCCCAAGGAGCACCTGGGCCTGCCGGATCGTCAGGACGTCAAGGACGGCGTCATCACCTACAAGATCGCCGCCCACGCCGCCGACCTGGCCAAGGGCCACCCCGCCGCCCGCGCCCACGACGACGCCCTGTCGCGCGCCCGGTTCGAGTTCCGCTGGGAAGACCAGTTCAACCTCGGCCTCGACCCCGAGACGGCCCGCAAATACCACGACGAGACCCTGCCGAAAGAGGCCCACAAGACCGCCCACTTCTGCAGCATGTGCGGGCCGAAATTCTGCTCGATGAAGATCAGCCAGGACATCCGCCGGGACGCGCAGGCGCAGAATGACGCGGGGGGGTCGCTGGCGGAGGCGGAGGCCGGGATGGCGGAGATGTCGGCGAAGTTCCGCGCGGGGGGCGGGGTGGTGGAGGTGAAGGTGTGAGGGGCCAAGCGCCACTTTGACTATGGTCGGAACTTGGGTATGATGTTCCTACTACGTTCGCGTCCGGAGTGAAGGTGACCGGTTCTACTGGTGCGCTGGATTTCCGAGGCGGCGGGTCGGTGGCGGGACAACTCGTCGCCGCGCCCGTTCGGATAGGGCCGAAAGGCACCTCCGGAGAGGGTAGCCAGGACCCGTTCGACACTCGACCTGCTGCAACTCTCACCCTCGAAGTTAGGGGGACGATCTGGGCGGCTGGTTCCTTTTCAACGATGGGTCCCGTGGAGGAGGCGCGTTTTCGCCGCGAGACCTTGTCAGAACCCGCAAAAACGATACGCGGGTCCCCAAGGAGATTTCGGTGGCGGAAATTCGCAAAAACGTGCGCCAGTCGCGCGCTCCCTCATAGGTTGTGCTCTCGTGGCGCTTCTGGGGGGATCGCTTCTTGCGTCCGGAGTGAAGGTGACCGGTTCTACTGGTGCGCTGGATTTCCGAGGCGGCGGGTCGGTGGCGGGACAACTCGTCGCCGCGCCCGTTCGGATAGGGCCGAAAGGCACCTCCGGAGAGGGTAGCCACCGTCGGACGGGTTTGGGCGAACCAGATCGGACCCTGAGACGTGGCAACTGACCCTTTCAAAACAGTATGCAGTCTCGCGAGCCTTGAAGCCGCATGGCGTGCGATCGAAGGCAATGGTCGGTTCTCAACGTCGATTACGGTCCGAAGTGAGATCGATCAGTTTCGCGAAAACACCGGCACGAAACTTCGCTCCCTCAGCTACCGGCTAAGCCGAGACCGATTTGTGTTCCCTCCAGCTAGGGGCATTCCAATCCCAAAGCTGAAGGACGGTAGAAAGACCGGCGGCGTCAGACCTATCGTACTGGCAGACGTTGAGTCCCGAATAGTTCAGAGGGCCATCTTAGAGGTTCTGACCGACACGCCTGAACTCCGCCCTTATTTTGAGAACCCCTATAGTTTCGGCGGTTTGAGAAAACGCGCAGACGGCGATCATTCTGGTGTGCCCGGCGCTATTTCCTGCGCACTTCAAGCGATTGGTCAGGGTGCGACCCATGTCGCTAGCGCCGATATATCGGGCTTCTTCAAACGAATCCCAAAGTCCCGAGTAATCGCAATCGTGGCGGCGGCGGTGCCAAATGCGCGCTTCATGTCGCTCTTTGAAAAGGCGATCACCACAGAACTCGCCAACATGGCGGAACTCCGGTCGAAACGAGATGCGTTTCCGATTGGCGAAATAGGAGTGGCCCAGGGAAATTCGCTTTCCCCTCTGCTCGGCAACATATGCCTGAGCGAGTTCGACGCGCTCATGAATGAAGGCGACTGCAGCTGTGTTCGCTATATTGATGACATCTTGATTTTAGCGCCGACCAAGCGAGCCGCTTCTGCAAGATTGAAGCGAGCGAGAGAATATCTCGCTACGCTCGGCATGCAGTTTTCACCGGAAAAGACATCCGCAGAACCTGTTCCCGTACAGAGCAAATTCGAGTTTCTCGGCGTCGAATTCGCGAATGGTTTGCTGCGCGCTAATCAGAAATCTCGGCAAAGGCTGGTCGAGTCCGTGAGCCTCGCCTTTGATAAAAGCTGCCAAGCTTTTACGGACGCAGCAAAGACAAAAGGTGACGTCGAGAGACATCTTTCCCTTAGCCACACCCTCAGAAAGGTGGATGGAATTCTCAACGGCTGGGGCAAGCACTATCGCTTCTGCAACGACGTCCGCACCCTAAATGAGCTGGACAAGCGGGTAAGCGAACTCATTCGGTCATATCTCGGTCGCTACGGTGAAGTCCGAAACAAAGCTGATCCAAAACAGTGGCGGTCGCTGCTGGGTATTGCGTCGCTTTCGATGATCGAACGAACACCTCTGGATTGGCCAAGAACGACAAGGGCTAATTGACCCATGCCCACCCTCGTCCTCCTCGCCGGTCCGAACGGTGCCGGGAAGACCACCTTCATCAACGACTTCCTGCGTCAGCGGGCGGAGGCGTTCCAGTTCGTCAATCCGGACGAGGTGGCGCGCGGCCTCCCCTTCTTTCGTCATCCTCCGGCAAGCCGCGCCTTCGCGGCGCAGACCGGGGGACGCAGCGGCGCGCGAGAGCGCGAACCTGTCACGCACACTGGCCCGTCCGACATCGTGCCTGAACAGATCGCCTTCGGCGCCGCTGGGTCCCCCGGTCTTCGCTGCGCTACGCCGGAGGATGACGAAAGCAGATTGTGCTAGGTTCGAGCCATGTTCAGCATCACCTCGTACCCCGAACTGATCCTGAGAGCCCTCCAGGACGCCGCCCACACGGCCAGGCACGGCACGCGCGAGGAACAGTCCGGCAAGTTCCTGCCGCCCCCCGGCTGGAAGGGTCACCTCGTCACCGCCGCCGACGCCCCGCCCAAGCCGAAGAAGCCCCGGGCGGCGTAAGTGTCCCTTCTCCCCTTGCGGGTCGACGAAGGGCGCATCGCGACCGAGGAGGGGTGGCCCGGAGGGCCGGATGAGGGGTGAAAGGCGATGGCGCCGATGACGGGCCGCCCTCTCCCTCACTCTAGAGATCGAGTTTCACCCCTCATCCTATCGCGCCAAGGCGACGGCTGCGCCGTCGGGCGCGATGTCCTTCTCCCGCAAGGGGAGAAGGAAGCTAGGACGCCACAATCCGCCGCAACGCCTCCTCGAACACCGCCGCCGGCTGGCCGCCGCTGATCAGGTATTTCCCCTCCACCACCACCGCCGGGACCGCATTGATCCCTCGGGCGCGCCACAGCTGTTCCTCGGCCCGCACCTCGGCGGCGAACAGGTCGTCGGCCAGGACCTCGACGGCCTTGTCCCGATCCAGCCCCGCGGCCGCCGCCGCATCGGCCAGCACCTGGGCATCCGCCAGCGGCCGGTTCTCGGTGAAATGGGCGCGGAACAGGGCCTCCTTCAGCGCCCGTTGCTCGGCCACCCCCACCGTGCCCGCCCAGTGCAACAGGCGGTGGGCGTCGAAGGTGTTCCAGATGCGGCTGTCCGGCCCCATCCGCATCTCGAACGCCCCCTTGCCACGGTCTGGCCAGGCCTCGGCCGCCCGCTCGGTGATCATCGCCCGGTTCGCCGCCGACTGTTCGGGCGTGGAGCCATACTTCTTCGCGATATGCTCGCCGACGTTCTCGCCCTCGGCTGCCATGCCGGGGTTCAGCTCGAACGGCTGGAACGTCACCTGCGCCTCGATGCCCTCGCCCCTCAGCCGCTCCAGCGCCCCCTCCAGTCCGCCCAGCCCCACCACGCACCAGGGGCAGACCACGTCCGAGACGAAGTCGATCTTCAGCGTGCGGGTCACCGGCCCAGCAGCCCTTCGATCGCCGCCCGCGCCGCCTTGCCCAGGTCCGGCCGCTTGAGCGCCAGGGCGACGTTGGCCCTGAGCAGGCCGATCTTGTCGCCGCAGTCGTGGGTCACGCCCGAATACTGTACCGCCGTGAAGCTCTGATCCCGCATCAGCCGGGCCATGCCGTCGGTCAGCTGGATCTCGCCGCCCGCGCCGCGCTCCTGCCCTTCCAGAATGCCGAAGATCTCGGGCTGCAGGATGTAGCGCCCCGCGATCGACAGGTTCGACGGCGCCGTGCCCTGGGCCGGTTTCTCGACCATCCCCTTCATGCGGATGCGGTCGCCGGCGCGGCTCTCGGGATCGACGATGCCGTATTTGTGGGTCTCGGTTTCGGGCACGGCCTCGACCCCGATGACATTGCCGCCCAGCTCCTCATAGGCCCCGACCAGCTGCTTCAGGGCTCCCGGCTCGGCATCCACGATGACGTCGGGCAGCAGGACCGCGAAGGGCTCGTCGCCGATGATGTCACGCGCGCACCACACCGCGTGGCCCAGGCCCAGGGGCTGCATCTGGCGGGTGAAGCTCATCTCTCCGGCGGTGGCCAGTTCGGCGTTCATCATCTCCAGTATCTCGGTCTTGCCCTTGGCCGCCAGCTGGGCCTCCAGCTCGATCTGGTGATCGAAATAGTCCTCGATCGCCCCCTTGGACCGCCCGGTGACGAAGACGATGTGCTCGATGCCCGCCTCTCGCGCCTCCTCGACGATGTAGGACAGGATCGGCCGGTCGACGACGTTCAGCAGCTCCTTGGGCGTGGTCTTGGTGCCGGGCAGAACCCGGGTGCCCAGTCCGGCGACGGGCAGCACCGCCTTGCGAAGGCGGCGGGAGTGAGGGGGCATGCATCGATCCTGAACAGCGGCGTTGTCCCAGCTTAACGCATCATCCGCCGATTGGCCTCCCCCCGGGCGCGGGTTCGCTCCCCCGTCACGCGAACGCGGCATGGTCGTTGCGGCTCAGAGGGCGAGCCGTGCCGTTCTGGCACAGCGCGACACATCAAGGGGAATGGGGCCATGGCCACCGACATCGATCTCCACCTGGGCCGCCGCCTGCGCCGTCGTCGTCGCCTGCTGGGCCTGACGCAGCAGCAGCTGGCCGTCCAGGTCGGCATCCGCTTCCAGCAGATCCAGAAGTACGAATGCGGCGCCAACCGCATCTCCGCCGCCCGCCTGTGGCAGCTCAGCGAGGCGCTGGAGACGCCGATCAGCTATTTCTACGACGGTCTGGCCGAGGCGATGGAGCGCAAGGAAGCGGCCGGCAGCGGCGGCGAGATGTTCAGCCGCAAGGAAACGCTCGATCTGATCCAGGCCTATTACCAGCTGGGCGAACGGCCGCGCCGCCGCCTGCTCGACCTGGCCAAGTCCCTGCATACCGAGGGGGAACCGGCGGTCTGAGAGCAGAGAGAGCAGACAAGAAAAAGGGCCGCCTCGTTTCCGGAGCGGCCCTCTTTTTTGAGACCTAGCTGTCGAGGAAGCTGCGCAGCTTTCTCGACCGGCTCGGGTGCTTCAGCTTCCTCAGCGCCTTGGCCTCGATCTGACGGATGCGTTCGCGGGTGACGCTGAACTGCTGACCAACCTCTTCCAGGGTGTGGTCGGTGTTCATGCCGATGCCGAAGCGCATGCGCAGGACCCGCTCCTCGCGCGGCGTCAGGGACGCCAGCACGCGGGTGGTGGTCTCGCGCAGGTTCGACTGGATGGCCGCGTCGATGGGCAGGATGGCGTTCTTGTCCTCGATGAAGTCGCCCAGGTGGCTGTCTTCCTCGTCGCCGATAGGGGTCTCGAGGCTGATCGGCTCCTTGGCGATCTTCAGGACCTTGCGGACCTTCTCCAGCGGCATGGCCAGCTTTTCGGCCAGCTCCTCCGGCGTCGGCTCGCGGCCGATCTCGTGCAGCATCTGGCGGCTGGTGCGGACGATCTTGTTGATCGTCTCGATCATGTGCACCGGGATACGGATGGTCCGCGCCTGGTCGGCGATCGAGCGGGTGATCGCCTGACGGATCCACCAGGTGGCGTAGGTCGAGAACTTGTAGCCGCGCCGGTACTCGAACTTGTCGACCGCCTTCATCAGGCCGATGTTGCCCTCCTGGATCAGGTCCAGGAACTGCAGGCCGCGGTTGGTGTATTTCTTGGCGATGGAGATCACCAGGCGCAGGTTGGCCTCGACCATCTCCTTCTTGGCCTGACGGGCCTCGCGCTCGCCCTTCTGAACGGTCTGAACGATGCGGCGGTAGTCGTCGATGGGCAGGCCGGCCTCGGTCGCCACGGCGGCGACGTCGCCCCGGATCTGGGCGATCTGGGCCGACTGATCGTCGCTGAACTTGGTCCAGCGCACGCCCATCTCCTTGACCGATTCCGACCAGTTGGGGTCGAGCTCGCGGGTGAAATAGGCCTTGAGGAACTCCGGACGCGAAATGCCGTAGCTGTCGGCCAGGCGCAGCAGGCGGCCCTCGAGGCCGATCAGCCGCTTGTTGATGGCGTACAGCTGCTCGACCAGGGCCTCGATGCGGTTGTTGTTCAGCTTCAGCGTCTTCAACCGGCCCGAGATGGCGGCCGACAGGGTGTCGTGGGCCTTCCGGTCCTTGGTCGACAGGTCCTCGCCCTTCAGCCGGCTCTCGACCAGCTTCTCCTGCAGCTTGCGGAAGGCGTCGAAGTCGCCCGCGATGGCGTCCAGCGTCTCCATGACGCCGTCGCGCAGTTCGGCCTCCAGCGCCGAGATCGACATGCCGCCGCCGTCGTCGAAGTCTTCGTCCTCCTCGTCCTGCTCGGCCTTCTCCGCCTCCGCTGCTTCGGGCGAGCCTGGCTCGGGTTCGGGTTTGGGCGGAACGGGCTGGCCGGGGATCGGGGGCTGGGGCTGGTTGTGCGGCAGGGACGAGGGGTTCAGTACGCCGTAGGTGGCGTCCAGGTCGATGACCTCGCGCAGCAGGATGCGGTTGTTGGCCAGTTCGTCGCGCCACACCATGATGGCCTCGAACGTCAGGGCGCTCTCGCACAGCCCCGAAATCATGGCGTCGCGGCCCGCCTCGATGCGCTTGGCGATGGCGATCTCGCCCTCGCGGCTCAGCAGTTCGACCGAGCCCATCTCGCGCAGATACATCCGCACGGGATCGTCGGTGCGGTCATAGGTCGGCTTGGCGTTCTCGTCGGAGATCTGGGTCTCCGCGCGCTCGGCGACCTCTCCGCCCGAGGTCTCGGCCGCGTCCTCCTCGGCCTCGACGACGTTGACGCCCATCTCGGACAGCATCGCCAGCGTGTCCTCGATCGCGTCGGGCGTCACCTCTTCGGACGGCAGGACCTTGTTCAGCTCCTCCATCGTCACATAGCCGCGGGCCTTGGCCTGCTTGATGAACTTCTTGACGCCGGCGTCGGTGAGGTCGAGCAGCGGCCCATCCGACTGGACTTCGGGTTCCTGCGTCTCGGTCTGCGCGCTCATTAAGTCTCTGTCTCCGACCGGGGCGGGGTCTCGGCGCCCTCGGCAAAATTGCAACAACTCGTCCCGAAACAGAACGCATGCGAGGCCGGTTCGTTACGAACCCGCCTCATCGTCCCAGATCGCGCCGGTCCTGATGGCTCGCCGCAGGGCATCACGCTCGGCCTTCAGACGACTGAAGGCCGAGGCGTCGAAGGCGGTCTCCGCCCCCGACTTCGCTGACGCCAGCGCCGCATCCAGGCCCGCGAGGCGGGTCAGGGCTGCGAAGCCTTGCGACCACCGGACCCTTGCCTCGGCGAGGGGCGCATTCGCGGCCAGGAAAGGCGCGCCGGACTTCGCCGCCGCCTTCTCGACCTCGCGCACTAAGGCATCGTGTCCGGAAGTGGCGAGATGGCGACGCAGGGCCGCGCTGTCAAGCGTCTGTCGGCGATCAGTCCGCGCGCAGCCAGTTCTCGACCCTGAGGCCGGCTACACGTCGAAACTCGCGCTCGTTGTCGGTGACAAGGGTGCAGTCTTGCGCCAGGGCGTGGGCTGCGATCAGCATGTCGTTGGCACCAATCAGTAGACCGCCATACTCAAGCGCAGCTCGCATGCTGGCATAACTCATGTCCGCAGGCGCGTCCCACGGCAGGACGGACAGTCCCGCCAGCACGGCTTCAAGCCGTCCGAACAGATGAGGCATGTTGCGTCGCGCCAGACCGAACCTGAGTTCCGCAACGACAATGATGCTGGTGCAGAGTTCGTCCTCGTCGCTCAACGCGATCCGTTGCGCCGTCCGACCGATGGCTTGCTTCATCAGGTCTGACACGACGTTCGTGTCTAGCATGTAGCGGATCAAAAGTTCACCGGCCGGGGAGGAAAGTCCTCGATCTCCCCGATCTCATCGTCGATGGGGCTCAGCTTACTCAATGCGGCCAGCAGGTCCGCGCCGGTCGTCATCTTGCGGATCGGCTCTATCACCAGCCGGTTCCCCTCCCGCCGCATCACCGCATCCTCGCCGGGCAGTTCCAACGCGGCGGGGATGTCCACGGCCTGACTCGGGCCATGGCGGTAAAGCTTGACCGGGTGCGATCCATCCATGGAGCCTTGGCTATCACAAGGCAGCCAGGGGGTCACGCCTTGCCGCCTCCCCAGTTCGTCGCGGTTGTGATTGCGCGCCTCAGAATGTCCCGTTCAGATTTCAGCCTAGCCAAGGTGGTTGTTCCTGATCCAGGTCCGAGCTGATCTTTCGCTGCGGCGACAGCTTTCTCGAGAGATGCGAGTCGCATGAGCAGCTCCAGGGTCTCAACCCAGAGATCGCGAGCCTCCTGCCGGGTCAGCGCAGCCGAAAGAAAAGGCGCACCGGATTTCGCGGCGGCCTTGTCCACCTGCTGCATCAACTCCTCAAATCCAGCGCCGTGAAGATGTCTCCTGGTCGTTGCGGCATCTGACTCGTTGCCTGCGAACCGCAGCCGGACCAGTTCCTGCGTCAGGCCTTCGAGGGCGACGTCGCCCAACCCATGATTTGCCAACTCTTCAAGATAATCATCAAGCCGAGCGGGATCTTCGATCGCGGCATGAGCCAAGGCGGCGGCCACCGGATCAAGGGCCCGAGAAATGGCCTGCCTCGCGTCCGCGCCCTCCGATGTCTGCCGTGGCCGAGCACTCATGCGGCTGAGCCAATCCGGCTTCGAGCGCCGCAAGTCAGGGGTCCAAGCCTGCTGGACGCGGCCGGGGAACAGGCCGTCGAAGCGGTCGAACAGGTCGCGGCGGTATTGCTCGGCCAGATCCTTGTCCTGGATCGCCGCCGCCGCCGCGCGCAGGCGGCCTTTCAGACCCGCGCGACGCTCAGGCGTGTCCAACGGCTCGACCTCGGCCTCGCGGCGGAACAGGACCTCGGCGAAGGGCCGGGTCTCGGCCAGGGCCTGGCGCAGGGCGGGCGCGCCTTTCTCGCGAAGGATGTCGTCGGGGTCCTGGCCGCCTTCCAGCAGCGCGAAGCGAAACGACTTGCCGGATTTCAGCAGCGGCAACGCTCGCTCGATGGCCCGGAACGCGGCGCGCTGCCCCGCCCCGTCGCCGTCGAAGCACAGCACCGGCTCGGGCGAGACCCGCCACAGCAGGGCCATCTGCTCCTCGGTCAGGGCCGTGCCCATGGGGGCCACGGCCGGCAGGCCGGCCCTCTGGCAGGCGATGACGTCCATATAGCCCTCGACCACGATCACACTCTCGGTCGACTTCGACGCCGCGCCCAGGATGCGCCGCGCCTCGGGCAGGCCGTAGAGGGTCGCCCCCTTGTGAAAGAGCGGGCTCTCGGGCCCGTTCAGATATTTCGCCCGGTCGTCGGGGTTCATGGCCCGGCCGCCGAAGCTGACCAGCCGTCCGCGTGCGTCCAGGATCGGGAACATCAGCCGGTCACGAAACCGGTCGTAGGGTGCCCCACCCCCCTCCGGCGCGATCAGCATCCCCGCCTCGACCAGTTCGCCCGGCTTGGCCCCCCTCTGGACCAGCGCCGCCTTCAGGCCTTCACGGTCGTTGGGCGCATAACCCAGGCCGAACCGCTCCCACTGATCCTCGGGCAGGCCGCGCCGTTCCAGATACTCGCGCGCCGCCTTGCCGACCGAGCGGCGCAGGTTGGCCGCGAACCATTTCTGAGCCAGGTCCATCCAGCCGGCCAGGCCCTGGCGCTTCTGCTCGCGCTCGGCGGCCTGGGGATCGACGTCTGGTAGTTGCATGCCCGCCTCGGCGGCCAGCCGTTCCACGGCCTCCGGGAAGCTCAGCCGCTCGGTCTCCTGCAGAAAGGAGATGACGTCGCCGTGCTTGCCCGACGAGAAGTCGTGGAAGAAGCCCTTGTCATCGTTCACAAAGAACGACGGTGACTTCTCCTTGCTAAATGGGCTCAGACCTACCCACTCGCGTCCTTGGCGCTTGAGCTTCACCGTCCGCCCGATCACATCGGACGGCCGAAGGCGTGCCTTTAGTTCCTCGAGGAAGCGGTCATCGAATCTCACAGCCCGACAGGCATTGCGAAACTGCGCACCGCTAGACCAATTTGCAGGCACAAAACCGCGCTCCCCAACAGCTTTCCCACAAAGGGGACAGTTCGAGGGATAATTTGCCAATACGTCAAATGCGGACCTAACGGCCGTTTCGACCGGCGATTGTCCACCATCGCGTTAAGGTCTCGGTAAGCAATAAGGCGGAATCGTCGCCTTAACCGTCTGCATGCAAACAATATTCTGACGGGATCAGGAACTATCCACAGACCCTGTGGTTAAGGCCACGAGCCTCGGGCGCAGAAGCGCCGCCTCCCGTTCCCTCAGAGACATCCATGTTCATTGCCATCGCCCGCCCGGCGGTGGAGGTCCAGGGTCCCGACGCCGTCGCCGTCCCCGGCTCCCCCGCCATCGCAGACCTGACGCCTCGCGCCCTGCACGCCCGTCTGTTGGCCAACGCCGCCCAGCGTCGCCTGCGCGGGCTCGAGCGTAGACGCGAGCGACGCCTCGAAGACGCCGATTACTGGCTGCACGCCGCGCCGGTCGCGGTGCGAAAAGCATCGGCCCTGCGGGAAGAGAAGAGCTTCGCCCCCCTGCCCTGAGGCTCAGCGCCAGATGTCGCCCGACAGGGCCCCCGCACGACCGACCTCGAACACGGCGCGCATCGAGGCCGGGCTGAAGTCCAGCGGCGAGGCCTCCGAGTCGTCCGGCAGGGCGGCGTAGCGAAAGAACAGGTCGTTGCGATCGGCGAAGGCGCGGTTGCCCTCCAGCGTCGTCACCAGCGAGGATCGCAGCAGGATCTCGACGCTGCGGCCCAGCACCCCGCCCAGACTGTCGCGCGTCACCGCGAAGCTCGGGGCCAGCCGCCCGTTGATGACGACGTGAAACCGGGCGGCCCTGAGCATGGCCGACGGCTCATCATAGGACCACAACGTCTCGGGCACCGCGAGGAACGGCGTGGTCACCCCGCCGTCGACGTGCATCTCCTCGAACGACAGGTCGCCGGTGTTCGACTGGATCAGCACCGGTGGAAAGGCTCCCGGAATGCTGGCGGAAGCGACCAGCACGGACCGGAACAGCTCCAGCGCCTGCGGCGAACCGGCCGAGGCGATCGCCCCCATGTCCCAGCTGACGCCGCGCTGGCTGTCGAGGTCGGTGGTGGCGACCAGCAGCACCCGCCCCCTGGCGTATTCGGCCGCGACGGCGCGCAGCATCGCCTCGTCGACATAACGCTCGACCAGGGCCCGCAGCGGCTCGCCCTTGTAGACGCCCGACCCGAAGAAGACCCCCAACCCCTGCGACTGCAACAGGGTGGAAGCCGCGCCGCCCGTGTAGGCCTCCTCCAGCTCATCGTTCCAGTCGGAGCCAAGGAAGACGAACGGCGCCGCCAGGGCCCCGGTGGAGACGCCCGTGACGACCTCGAAGTCCGGCCGCGACCCGCTCTCGGTCCAGCCCCGCATCAGCCCGGCGGTAAAGGCCCCGTTGGACCCGCCGCCCGACAGGGTCAGGAAGTCGACGACCCCGTCCTCTCCAACCGGTACCCCCTCGCGAAAGGCCTGACGGAACAGGGCGACCCGCCGCTCGTCGTCCAGATAGACGCGGATCGGATACCTTTCGTCGGAGGTCAGGCCCATCGGCCGGGCGGCCTGCCGGTCCTGCAGCGCGAACGAAGAGCGCGAGCCGCCGACGCAGCCGCCCAGCATCAGGACCAAAAGAGCGAGCGATAGGACGCGGATCATGGCGCTCGAACGCTACCACGCCTTTTCCGACACGCGGATGACGGCCTTGACGGCGTCGACGCTCGGGCTACGTCCGGGATTGACGCAGCACTCGCCTAGGGTGGGGTCCTGGTTCAACGGTCACCAGGCACGGAAATGAGAGAAGTGAGAGTCACTCCCACGCCTGGCCCGGACTCTCACGGCTCGCTCAGGCGTCCATCAGGGCGCGGAACCGGTCGAACAGATACAGGCTGTCGGTCGGTCCCGGCGAGGCCTCCGGGTGATGCTGGACGCTGAACACCGGACGGTCCCTCAGCTGGATGCCGCAGTTGGTGCCGTCGAACAGGCTGACGTGGGTCTCCTGCACGGCGTCGGGCAGGCTGTCGCGGTCCACGGTGAAGCCGTGGTTCATCGACACGATCTCGACCTTGCCGGTGGTCAGGTCCTTGACCGGATGGTTGGCACCGTGGTGGCCCTGGTCCATCTTCACGGTCTTCGCGCCCAGAGCCAGCGCCAGCATCTGGTGGCCCAGGCAGATGCCGAACACCGGCTTGCCGCTGTCGACCAGCTTCTTGATCTCCGGCACGGCGTACTCGCCCGTCGCGGCCGGGTCGCCGGGTCCGTTCGACAGGACGACGCCGTCCGGATTGCGCGCCAGGATGTCCTCGGCCGAGGTCGTGGCCGGCACCACGGTGATCTTCGCCCCGGTGGAGGCGAGCGCCCGCAGGATGTTGCGCTTCACCCCATAGTCGACGACCACGACGGACTTTCCGGCGGCGTCCACGCGCGGATAGCCCTCGGGCCAGTCCCACAGCCCCTCGTTCCAGTCGAAGGCCTGAAGTGTGGAGGCCGGCTTGGCCAGGTCGAGGCCCACCAGACCTGTCCAGCCCTTCGCCTCGGCCACCAGGGCGTCGAGATCGAAGCGGCCCTCGGGGTCGTGGGCGATGACGGCGTGCGGCGCGCCCTTGTCGCGGATGGCCTGGGTCAGAGCCCGGGTGTCGACGCCCGACAGACCCACCACCCCCCGGCGCTTCATCCAGGCGTCCAGCGAGGCGTCCGAGCGCCAGTTGGCCGGATCGGTCGGCAGGTCGCGAAAGATCGCGCCCCGCGCCGAGGTGTCCGAGCCGCCGCCCATCTGCTCGATGTCCTCCACCGTCGTGCCGGTGTTGCCGACATGGGGAAAGGTGAAGGCCAGGATCTGGCTCATGTAGGAGGGGTCGGTCAGGATTTCCTGATACCCGGTCATGGCGGTGTTGAAGACGACCTCTCCCAGGGCCGAGCCGGTCGCGCCCACGCCGACCCCCTGAAAGATCGTGCCGTCGGCCAGAGCCAGAACGCCGGTGCAGCCGGGAAGCAGAGATGTGGTCATGGCCGTCCCCTTACACCGAATCCCGGCGAACAAACGGCCGGGTTGCTACAGAGGCGCGCTTGCCGGGTCAACGCGCCCGGCCCGACCCCGGCGAACCCAGAGCCATCCCACCGAGGCCACGCCGAACAGAACGACGGCCGGCACGATGTTTCCGGGCGCCGCCGCCACAACCGCCATAACGGAAAAGAGGCCGCCAACCACCGCCAGGGCCCGCCATCCCGCAGATCGGCTGAACCGGAACAGGCTGACGCAGCACAGGGCATAGAGGCAGATCGTCAGGACGGTGCAGGCCCCGATCAGCAGGCCGAACTGGCCCGCCAGCGTGGGCTGGGAGGTCATGACGACCAGCCCGGCCATGATGGTGCCGTTGATCAACGGATTGCTCAGAGGCAGGCGGCCCGGCGTGGCGGCCGACCCCCACCAACGCGGCAGATAGCCCTGCTCGGCCGCGCTCCTCGCCGTCTCTCCGCCCAGGATGGTCCAGCCGGCGATGGTGCCGAGCGCCTTGATCACCGCGCAGGCGGCGACCAGGCCGGCGACCGACGCCCCGAACACCCGCGCCGCCAGATCGGCGAAGGGGCTGGTCGACTGGCCCAGCTCGGCGGCCGGGATCACCCCGAACACCGCGACGCTGGCGGCGACATAGACGACCAGGGCCAGGCCGACACCGCCGACGCTGGCCCGGCCGACGTCGCGGGCGGGGTCGCGCACCAGCCGCGACAGGGCCGCCGCGCTCTCCAGCCCCAGGAAGGACCAGAAGATCACCACCAGCGAGGCCGGCACACTCTGGGCCAGGGGCAGCCCGGACGGATTCCACGAGGCGGCGAAGGTCTGACCGCTGAACGCCACCGCCCCGGCCGCGATCGCCAGAACCAGAGGCAGCAGACCGATGACCAGCGTCACCGCCCCCAACCGCGCCGCGATCCGCGCGCCCGTGGCATAGGCCGTCGTCGTCACCCCGATGAGGACCAGGTTGCACAGCGCCGCCGGAATGGGCTGGGCCAGGGCCGGAAAGAAGAAGGCGAGATAGCCGGTCCCGGCCAGCGCCACGGCCACGTTTCCGGTCAGGCAGACGCCCCAATAGGCGATCGCCGTCTGAAAGCCGAGGAAGGGCCCCAGCCCCCGCCGCGTGAAGTCCGACAGGCCGTCGGCGTCCGGCTGAAACCGGCCCAGACCCGCGAACACCGCCGCGAGGATCATGGCTCCGACGCCGCAGATCAGCCAGCCGATCAAGCTGGACGATCCTGTCGGCGCGAGAGCGACCGGGGCCAGATAGACACCCGAGCCAATCATGTTGCCGGCAACGACCAGGGCCGCGAGCCCCCAGCCCAGCTTGCGGTCGGCGGGCAGGGGAATCGTCTCGGTCTGGCTCATGGCCGGACGCTATTCCGGAATGCGCGCTCCGTCCCAGGCGAAAACGCCGCCGCTGTCAGCGGGTGTCAGTCCTTCGATGACGGTCAGCATCCGCTCGGCTGAAAAGGCGGGGGTAAAGAGCTTCCCCTCCGCTACGCCCTTCTGGAAGGGCTGGGACAGATCCGTATCGACCGTTCCGGGATGCAGCCCGGCCACCACCGCCTGCGGATGCGAGCGCCCGAGCTCGACCGCCAGGTTCTTCAGGATCATGTTCAGCGCCGCCTTGGACGCGCGATAGCTGTGCCAGCCGCCCAGCCGGTTATCGCCAATCGACCCGACCCGCGCCGACAGGGCCGCGAACACCGCGCGACGGTCCCGAGGCAGAAGCGGCGCGAAATGCTTGGCGACCAGGGCCGGACCGACCGTGTTCACGCGGTAGTCGCGCAGCAGATGCTCGGCGGTCATGGCCTTGTAGGACCGCTCGGGCTCGTGCCCGTCGTGCAGGACGCCCGCCGCGACGACGATCAGCGTCGGTGTCGGCCCGGCTTTCACCCGTGTAGCGGCGGCGACGATCGAGGCTTCGTCCCCGAAATCGAGGCGGCCGTCGCCAGGGACCGAGCGGCCGAAGCGATGGATGACGGCATGGTCTCCGGAGGCCGCCAGAGCGTCGGCCAGGGCGTGGCCGATCCCGCCCGAGGCCCCGATCACCACCGCCGATGTCTGTTGCGCCGGACTGCTCATCAACCGTCCATGACGGCTGGGGGCCCTGGCGGCAACGCGACCCGTTGACCGGCCCCCCGACCCGCGCGAGACGGACCGCTCGCAAACGGAGCGCGGCCATGCCCATCACCACCGTCGGCCTCGATGCGGACGACACCCTCTGGCACAACGAGACGATCTTCCGGCTGACCCAGGCGCGGTTCCTGGATCTGCTGGGCGAGCACGACAACGCCGCCATCGAGACCCGGCTGGCCGAGGTCGAGAAGCGCAACCTCCGGCTCTATGGCTACGGCATCAAGGGCTTCACCCTGTCGATGATCGAGACGGCGATGGAGCTGTGCGAGGGCGAGCCGCCGCCGGGGGTGGTGCGCGAAATCCTGGCCGCCGGGCGCGAGATGATCGCCCATCCGGTCGAGACCCTGCCGGGCGTCGATGAGGCCCTGGCCCAGCTGGCGGAGCGGTATCGGCTGGTTCTGATCACCAAGGGCGACCTGCTGGACCAGGAGCGCAAGCTGGCGGCATCCGGGCTGGGCGACCTGTTCGCCGCCGTCGAGATCGTCTCCGAGAAGGATCGCGGCACCTATGACCGCGTCTTCACGCGCCACGGCACGGGGGCCGTCGAGGCCGTGATGGCGGGCAATTCGGTGAAGTCGGACGTGATCCCCGCGATCGAGGCCGGGGCGTTCGCCGTCCACATCCCCTACCACGTCACCTGGGCGCACGAGGTGGCCGAGCCGCCAGTGGATCACCCCCGCTTCGGCCTTCTGGACACCATCGCCGCCCTGCCCGACTGGATCGCCGAGCGGGCATAGAAAAGGGGCGAGCTCTTTTGCACTCGCCCCCGATCTTCGGGTCTCAGCCCAGGCTTAGCGCCAGGGCATCAGGCTACCGAGCGAGTCGAGGCGGGCCGTCGCCCCGACGTAGAAGTAGCGACCCAGGGCGTTCACCGGATACGATTCCGAGCCCGGAGCCGGCTGTTCGTCGGTGAAGTTGTTGACGCCCGCATAGACACCCACGCCGTCGTTGACGTCATAGGCGATGCGGAAGTCGTGGACCTCGCGCGCCGGGAACTGGCGGTACTGCGGCTCATAGGCGTCGGGGTTGTTGACCCGGCTGACGCGGCTCTGGCGGTTGGTCTCCGAGAACCAGCTGAAGCCGTAGTTGGCCGACCAGGCCCGCCAGTCCCAGGTCACGTCGAACGTGGCGGTATAGTCCGGCGCGTCGATCTGGCCTTGCGAGTTAATCGGATCGGCACCCGACACCTCGATGAAGCTCAGGCTGTCCAAGGCGTTGCCGACCAGGGCGAAGTTGAACGTGCCGATGTCGCGCTCGACCCCGAAGTTGGCCGGATCCAGGCGATAGGCGACGTTCAGGTCCCAACCCGAGGTCTCGTAGCTGGCGAGGTTTCCGGGGATCTGGGAGAAGGTCGTGATCCGGCCGGGGTTGCCACCAACGGTGCCGCGTTCGATCAGATCGCAGAACTGGTTCGGGCGCGGCAGGTCATAGCAGTTGTTGACGATCCGCTGCGACGTATAGGCCTGAATCGCGTCCTCGATCTCGATGTTGTAATAATCGAGCGAGAGCGACAGACCCGGGATGTCCTGCGGCGTCAGCACGAAACCCACGGTCCAGGTGTCGGCGCTTTCAGGCTGCAGCAGGGGGTTGCCCTCGATGAAGCCGCCGACAGCTTCCGAGCTGTTGTTGATGAAGGTCGCCGGATTGGCCACGCCGGCCGCCAGCAGATCGATGCGGCAGTTCTCGGCCCGCAGTCCCGGGTTCTCGCCCTCGGTGATGTTCTCGACCGAGCAGGGGTCGGCGAAGGTGCCGAAGGTCTGCTGGCGGCCTTGGAACAGGTTGACGATATTGGGCGCACGGACGGCCCGGGCGACCGTGCCGCGCAGGGCGATGGTGTCGTCGATCTCCCAGCGGCCGTTAACGTTCCAGGTGTCGGTGCCGCCGCTCGTCGAATAGTCCGAGTAGCGATAGGCGGCCGACACATCGACGGCTTGGGCGAACGGCAGGTCACGCAGCACCGGCACGGCGACCTCGACGAACACCTCGGCCACGTCGAACTCGCCCTGGGTGCGCGACCCCCGGCCCACGCCGGTCAGCGGATACTCGAGCGAGTCGGCCAGGAGCTCGATGTCCGAGGGACGCGAGTCGCTGGATTCCTTACGGTATTCACCGCCCAGCACGAAGCCGATGGGACCGGCCGGCAGGCTGAAGAAGCCCGTTGTGTCGCCCGAGACGAAGGCGTTGACGACATGCTGCTCGATCGTCGCGTCCGAGGTGTATTCGCCCGTGATCCAGTCGATCGCGGCCTGGGAGTTCAGGCCCTCGCCGAACAGGTTGATCGGCAGACAGCCCGAGTTGGCGCCGGGGGTGAAGGTGGCACCGAAGGCCGCGTCGGGGAATGCGAACTGACCGAACACGTCACCGGTCGGGATGGCACCCGGGGTGACATTGGAGCGGCAGACCGGCTGGCCGCCCGAGACGATCACGTCCGTGGCCGCGAAGAAACGGTCGTTGATGATGACATTCTTGGAGACCGTCTCCTGGTCGGCCCGACCATAGACGTAGGAGGCCTCGAAGCTGATGGTGTCGGTCAGGTCGCCTTCCAGGCCGATCAACCCGCGCCACGTCTCGCGCGTGATGTCGTAGTTCTGCGTCCCCAGGTCGAAGTTGTCGCGAGCGACGAGAACGCCGGGGCCCGGCAGGAAGCCGTCGTAGCCGTCGAAGGTGCCGAGACCGCCGGGCGCCAGGGCGTCGGCGCGCGCCGCCGCCGGGATGAACGGGTTATCCAGCGACGTGAACAGGCCATAGACATAGCTGGGCTGGGCGAAGAACTCGGTCTGGCTCTGGGTGTATTTCGCCTCGCCGAAGACGCGCAGACCGGGCGTCAGGTCGTAGCGGCCGGTCAGGCTGACGGTGCCACGCTCGAGGCCCGGCAGCAGGTCGTCATTGAAGTCGTCCAGCGGCGTGCCGCTACCGCCCAGGGCGATGAACCCGCCGGCGCTCTCGCCGTCGATGAAGGGGGACCCATCGCCCAGGAAGCTCACGCCCGACAGGGTCGAGGCGTTGGCGAAGTTGGTATAGATCGAGCCGCCGCGCGTCGTGTCGATGTAGCGGGCGTTGTTGGCCAGGATCAGGTCGGGGATGTTCGGGGTCTGGGCGCCGCCGAAGGTCTCCGGATCATCGGGATTGTTGACGAAGATGAAACGGTTGCCGGTCCGGGTGTAGTCGCGATCGGCGAACTTGAGCGCGTCGTCCTTGTTGTACTCCAGCCCCAGGGTGACGTTGCCCCGTCCGTCGGCGAAGTTGTCGCCGAACAGCACGCTGGCGAAGATGTTCTCGCCGCCGCCGGCCTCGGACACCCCGTACTGGGTGCGGATGTCGACGCCCTCGAAGTCGTCCTTGAGGATGAAGTTGACCACGCCCGAGACGCCGTCGGCGCCGTAGACCGCCGAGGCCCCGCCGGTCAGCACCTCGGTGCGCTCGATCAGGGCCACCGGGATGGCGTTGATGTCGACCGAGGCCGTGCCGGGGCTCGACGCGACGTGACGGCGGCCATTGACCAGGACCAGCGTCCGGGTGGTGCCGAGCCCGCGAAGATCAAGCAGGTTCAGCCCCGCCAGCCCCGGCGTCGAGGTGTCGGCGCCTTCCTGCAGCGTCAGCGACTGCGCCAGCGCGGGGACCTCGGTCAGGTACTCGGTCAGATTGGTCTGGCCCGACCGCTCGATCGACTCGGCGGTGACCGACACCACAGGATTGGCCGCCACATAGTCCTGCACCCGGATACGCGAGCCGGTGACCACGATCTCCTCGACCTCGGTCGCCTGGTCCGGCAGGACGGTCTCCTGCGGCACGGCGGTCTGCGCGACGGCAGAGCTCGCCGCGACAATGGTCAGAACACTGGCGGCGCCTGCCAGCATCGTTGATCGAAGAAGAGTGGATCGCCGAGCAGCCATTTAGTATCCTTGGTTTTTGAGAACGCCACTCGTCTGTCAACGAAGCGACACTGTATTCACAGCCTGAACGTCGTTATGCAAAATTGAGCTCAAGCGACGACGGAATACTGTTCTCTTGTCGCGAAATGAAGCCAAATTGGGACGAAGCAAGACGGGATTGCGACAAGAACGCAACACCCAAAACACGAGCGCGGTTCGTCGAAATGTGGCTTTGGGGTGACCCCGTCGTGTCAAAATCGCGAAATGGACACATCGTGCGTTGACGCGGCCGCAGTGCAGCAAAAAACTACCTTCACCGTGACAACCTCACGTCGGTGAAGGATAAATCTATGCGCAGTCATTTCAGTGTTCGGACACGTTGCCTCGCTGGCGTTGGCCTTGTGGCCCTGATGGCCAGCCCCGCCCTGGCTCAGGACCCGGGCGGCCAGGCCACCGAGGTCGATGAGATCGTCGTCACCGGCTCGCGCATCGCCGTTCGCGCCGAGAACGCGCCCCAGCCGGTCCAGATCGTCACGTCCGAAACGCTGGATCTGCAGGGCATCACGGACGTCGCCGACGCGCTGGACACCATCCCCGCGCTTCAGAACTCCACCAGCGCGGCCCAGGCCAACGGCGGGGCCCAGACGCTGAACCTGCGCGGCATGGGCGCGAACCGCACCCTGACCCTGGTCGACGGCAAGCGGCATGTGGCGGGCGTCGCGGGCACGGCCGCGGTCGACGTCTCGACCATCCCCTCGGCCCTGGTCGAGCGGGTGGAGGTCCTGACCGGCGGTGCCTCGGCTGTCTATGGCTCGGACGCCGTGACCGGCGTGGTCAACTTCATCCTCAAGGACGATTTCGTCGGCCACGAGTTCGAGGTTCAGGCCGGTATCTCGGGTCAGGGCGACACCGAGGACTTCTATGCCTCCTACGCCATCGGCCGCGACTTCGACGGCGGCCGGGGCAACATCGCCGTCGCCATCCAGGGCAGCCATTCCGAGGCGCTCTTCTATGGCGACCGGGACTTCTCGCGCGGAAACAACCAGGCGGACGATTACCCGAGCCCTGATCGCCTGTTCCAGGCGGGCGACCCGTTGCCCGCCGGACGAACCCTGGCCCAGGTTCAAGGACGCACCATCCTGCTGGCCAGCGGTGCCCCGCGCTTCGCCGGCACCGATCCCTCGCTGATCGCCCGCGCCCAGAATTCGGCGGCCCGGACCTATCTCAACAACCCCACCTTCTCGATCGCCAGCATCGGCGGTCTGGTCGGCTATGACCCGTTCGGCTTCGGCTTCGCGGGCGGCCCCGGCGACTTCGCCACCCTGCCGGACCTCGACGGCAACGGCGTCAACGACTGTTCGCAGAGCATCGGCGGGCGCGGGACGATCACCGGTTTCCCGGTCGGCTGCTGGGTCGTCGATCCGGTCACCAACCAGGTCCGGCCCTTCCGCGACGGTCTGATCGCGGCGGCCTTCAACCAGTTCGGCGGAGACGGCAGCCCGCAGACCTTCGACGGCCAGAACCTGCTGCCGCAGGACACCTCGGTGAACTTCAACCTGCTGCTGAACTATGAGGTTTCGCCTCTGTTCCGGCCCTACGCCCAGCTGAAATACGCCTACAACAAGGGCGTCACCTTCAATCCGTACAACAGCTTCGACGACTCGATCCCGATCGCCCTGGACAACCCCTACATCCCGGCGTCCATCCGCGCACTCGTCGATCGCGAGATCGCCGCCGGCAATGGCGACGCCAGCTCGCTCGTCACCATCGGCCGGGACAACGTCGACATCTTCAACCCGGAGGGGACCAACGAACGCGAGACCTATCGCGCCGTGGTGGGCTTCGACGGCGAATTCTCCAACGGCTGGTCCTATGACGTCTCGCTGGTCTACGGAAAGGCCGAGGTCGAGACGGTGCAGGCGCTGCGTCTGGAAGACCGCTTCTTCTCCGCCATCGACGCGGTCCGGGCGCCGAACGGCGACATCGTCTGCCGCTCGACCCTCAATCCGAACGCCTTCCCCCGCTACTCCCTGCTGACCGACACGGCCAACTTCGGGCCGGGCGCGACCATCCAGCAGTTCGGCGGCTTCACCACCTTCACGCCCGGCGCCAACTCGCCCTGCCGGCCGCTGAACCTGTTCGGCGTCGGCAACTCGACGCCCGAAGCCCTGGCCTTCCAGAACTATATGCGGGTCAACACCTCCTCCATCGACCAGACGGTGTTCAACGCCACCCTGGTTGGCGACTTCTCGCAGTGGTTCAGCCTGCCGGGCGGCCCCATCGGCTTCGCCATCGGCGCCGAATACCGCGACGAGGGCTCGGAGTTCACGCCGGACCCCTTCATCCAGCAGGGCTTCCAGTTCCAGTATCAGGCCACCCAGATCACCACCGGCGGCTTCGACGTCACCGAGGGCTTCCTGGAACTGAACTTCCCGATCCTGGCCGACATGCCGTTCGCCGAACTGCTGAGCTTCAATATCGCGGGCCGCGTCGGCGACTATTCGACCATCGGCGAGACCTCGACCTACAAGATCGACGGCATCTGGGCCCCCAGCCGCGACATCCGCTTCCGCGGCGGCTATTCGGTCGCGGTGCGCGCGCCCAACATCGGCGAGCTGTTCGCGCCGCTGAACTCGGCCGTCTTCCGCCCGAACGATCCCTGCGACATCGGCAATGTGACCCAGGGCAACAGCCCCTCCAACCGCGAGGCCAACTGCCGCGCCGATCTGGGCATCACCGGAACCTACAACTTCGTCGACCCCCTGACCGCGCGGTTCACGGGCCAGACGGGCGGCAACCCCAACCTGCAGGAAGAGGAAGCCGAGACCGTCACCTATGGTGTCGTCCTGACGCCGCGCTTCCTGCCGGGCTTCACGGCGACGATCGACTACTGGGATATCGCCATCGAGAGCGGCATCGCGGCGGTCTCGGCCCAGAACATCGTCGACAGCTGCTATGACGCGCCCGATCTGAACAACCAGTTCTGCGCCCTGTTCTCGCGCAATCGCAACCCGGGCCCGGGCTTCGGCGGCTTCAACTATCTGCTGCAGACCCAGCTGAACTTCTCGGGCATCGAGGCGTCGGGCGTCGACTTCAACCTCGGCTACACCCTGGACCTGGATCGGAACGGCGGCGATCGCTGGGGCACGCTGCGGGCCAATGTCTCGGGCACCTACCTGGAGGACCGCAACAACTTCCCGTTCGTGACCGACCCGACGCTGGCCAACCCGCAGAAGCTGGAGCTCGGCTTCCCCGAGTGGGGTCTCAACGCTTCGGTTCAGTGGGCGGTGCGGGACGTCACCGTGTCGTTCTTCTCCAACTACCAGGGCGAACAGGCGCTGGGCGCGACCGAGATCGAGAACGTCGCCAACTTCAGCCCCCAGTTCCTGGACGAGTTCTGGAGCCACAACGCCTCGATCCGCTGGGACTTCAAGGACAACTATTCGGCCACCTTCGGCATCAACAACCTGACCGACGAAGAGCCCTATTTCGGCACCGTGGCCACTCCGGTCTCGTCCGTGGGCCGGTTCTTCTTCTTCCGCCTGACCGGCCGCTACTAAGACCGACACGACAGACTGGAGAACAAGGGGGCGGTCCGGCGACGGGCCGCCCCTTTCGCATTCGCAGGGTCGTTCTTGCGTCCGCCTCTGACCCTCTCTAAACGGGCCGCTTAGCCGACAACCTGCACCGCCCGGCGACGCCCCTCGGCGCCGCGGGGCTTCCGCGCGCGAGAAAGACCGCCCCTTGCACGACGACGTCATCCGCCACGAGGACCGCGACGCCATGATCCGCGCCGCCCTGGCCGAGCATGGCGATACCGGCGTCACGCCGCGCCACACCCTGTTCTTCTTCCATGGCGACGGCGACCACGACGACCTGAACGAGGTCGCGCGCCGCGCCGGCTTCCTGACCCGGGGGCAGGACGACGCGACCATTCTCGAGACGACCATGGCCGTGGACGAAGCGGCCTTCGCCCCCGTCAGCGCCATGATGCAATCCTGGGCCGCGGCCTTCCAGCTGGACTACGACGGCTGGGAGTGCGCGGTCGTGACCAACTAGAGGGAGGCTGAGATGCCCAAGCGCACCGACATCCAGTCCATCCTCATCATCGGCGCCGGGCCGATCGTCATCGGTCAGGCCTGCGAATTCGACTACTCCGGCGTCCAGGCCTGCAAGGCGCTGAAGGCCGAGGGCTACCGGGTCATTCTGGTCAACTCCAACCCGGCCACGATCATGACCGATCCGGACATGGCCGACGCCACCTACATCGAGCCGATCACACCGGAGATGGTCGAGAAGATCATCGACAAGGAACGCCCTGACGCCCTGTTGCCCACCATGGGCGGGCAGACGGCGCTGAACACGGCCCTGGCGCTGGATGCCTCCGGCGTCCTGGCCAGATACGGCGTGGAGATGATCGGGGCCCGCGCCGAGGTCATCGACAAGGCCGAGGACCGGCAGAAATTCCGCGACGCCATGGACAAGCTGGGGCTGGAGAGTCCCCGCTCCAAGGCCGCCCATACGCTGGACGAGGCGCTGGAGGGGCTGGAGTTCGTCGGCCTGCCCGCCATCGTCCGCCCCAGCTTCACCCTCGCCGGCACCGGCGGCGGCATCGCCTACAACAGGGAAGAGTTCGAGGAGATCGTGCTGCGCGGCCTCGATCTGAGCCCCACCACCGAGGTGCTGATCGAGGAGTCGGTGCTGGGCTGGAAGGAGTACGAAATGGAGGTCGTCCGCGACAAGGCGGACAACTGCATCATCATCTGCTCCATCGAGAACATCGACCCGATGGGGGTGCATACGGGCGACTCGATCACCGTCGCCCCCGCCCTGACGCTGACCGACAAGGAATATCAGCGCATGCGCACGGGCTCGATCAACGTGTTGCGCGAGATCGGGGTCGAGACGGGCGGATCGAACGTCCAGTGGGCGATCAATCCGGCGGACGGCCGGATGGTCGTGATCGAGATGAACCCGCGCGTGTCGCGCTCCTCGGCGCTCGCCTCCAAGGCCACGGGCTTCCCGATCGCCAAGGTCGCTGCGCGTCTGGCCGTCGGCTACACCCTGGACGAGCTTCAGAACGACATCACCCAGGTCACGCCCGCCAGCTTCGAGCCGTCGATCGACTATGTCGTGACCAAGATCCCGCGCTTCGCCTTCGAGAAATACCCGGGCTCGGAGCCCCTGCTGTCGACCTCGATGAAGTCGGTCGGCGAGGTCATGGCTATCGGCCGCACCTTCCAGGAATCCATGCAGAAGGCCCTGCGCGGGCTGGAGACCGGCCTGTCGGGCTTCGACGAGATCGAGATCGAGGGCACCGAAACGATCGACGACGACGCCTCCATCCGGGCCGCCGTGATCCGGGCGCTCGGCCAGCCGACGCCGGACCGCATCCGCGTCATCGCACAGGCCTTCCGCCACGGCCTGTCGGTCGAGGAGGTCAACGCGGCCTGTTCCTATGAGCCGTGGTTCCTGCGCCAGATCGCCGACATCGTGCGCGAAGAGGGCCACGTCCGGGTCAAGGGACTGCCGAGCGAGGCCACCGAATTCCGCCGGCTGAAGTCCAAGGGCTTCTCCGACGCCCGCCTGGCCGCCCTGACCGGTTCGAGCGAGCGCGAGGTTCGACACGCCCGTCGCGGCCTGAATGTCCGCCCGGTGTTCAAGCGCATCGACACCTGCGCGGCCGAGTTCGCATCGGCCACCGCCTATATGTATTCGACCTATGAGACCGGCGCCCTGGGTCAGGTCCCGGTCTGTGAATCCGAGCCGACGGGGGCCAGGAAGGCCATCATCCTGGGCGGCGGGCCGAACCGGATCGGCCAGGGGATCGAGTTCGACTACTGCTGCTGTCACGCGGCCTTCGCCTTCGCCGACATCGGCGTCGAGTCGATCATGGTCAACTGCAACCCCGAGACCGTCTCGACCGACTACGACACCTCCGACCGCCTGTATTTCGAGCCTTTGACGGCCGAGGACGTGCTGGAACTGATCGAGGTCGAACGCTCCAAGGGCGAGCTGATCGGCGTCGTCGTCCAGTTCGGCGGCCAGACCCCGCTGAAGCTGGCCCATGCGCTGCACGAGGACGGCGTGCCGATCCTGGGCACGTCGCTGGACTCGATCGATCTGGCCGAGGACCGCGAACGGTTCCAGGTCATGCTGCACGACATCGGCCTGATGCAGCCGCCCAATGGCCTGGCCCGCAGCGCCGAGGAAGCCGCGCAGAAGGCTGATGAGGTCGGCTATCCCGTGGTCCTGCGCCCCTCATACGTGCTGGGCGGACGCGGCATGATGATCGTCCACGATCGCGAGCAGTTGGATCGCTATGTCGGCGAGGCCATGCGGGTCTCTGGCGACGACCCGGTCCTGATCGACCACTATCTGAACCGCGCGACGGAGGTCGACGTCGACGCCCTGTGCGACGACGACACCGTCTTTGTGGCCGGGGTGCTGGAGCATATCGAGGAGGCCGGGGTGCATTCGGGCGACAGCGCCTGCTCCATGCCGCCTCACTCGTTGTCCGACGCCACCGTCGCCGAGCTGAAGCGCCAAACCAAGGCCATGGCCCGCGCGCTCAAGGTGCGCGGTCTGATGAACGTGCAGTTCGCCATCGAGGAGCCGCACAGCGAGAGCCCCCGCATCTTCGTGCTGGAGGTCAATCCGCGCGCCAGCCGCACCGCGCCCTTCGTCGCCAAGACCATCGGCGTGCCTGTCGCCTCCATCGCCGCCAAGGTGATGGCGGGCGTGCCCCTGGCGTCTTTCGGCCTGAGGGACGCCCCCTATGACCACATTGCGGTCAAGGAAGCCGTCTTCCCCTTCGCCCGGTTCGCCGGCGTCGACACGGTGCTGGGACCCGAGATGCGCTCGACCGGCGAGGTCATGGGGCTGGACTTCAAGCGGCCGGGAGAGGCCGACATGGCCCCCGCCTTCGCCCGCGCCTTCGCCAAGTCCCAGATCGGCGGCGGAACAACCCTGCCCACAACGGGATGCGCCTTCGTGTCGGTGAAGGACGACGACAAGCCCTTCGTGGTCGAGGCCGTGACCCTGCTGCTGAAACAGGGGTTCGAAGTCATCGCCACGGGCGGCACTCACGCCTGGCTGGTCCAGCAGGGCCTGCCCGTCGGCCATGTGAAGAAGGTGCTGGAGGGCCGACCCAACATCGTCGATGCGATGAAGAACGGCGACGTTCAACTGGTCATCAACACCACCGAGGGCAAGCAGTCGCTGCAGGACAGCTTCAGCCTGCGCCGCACCGCCCTGATGCAGAAGATCCCCTACTACACGACCGTCGCCGGAGCCCTGGCGGCCGCCCAGGCGATCGGCGCGATCCAGGCCGACAGCCTGGAGGTTCGACCGATCCAGGACTTCGCCCACTAAGACCTGGACCTTAGAGGGCCATGACCGCGCGGATCGCGACATAGACGGCCACAATCAGGATCATGCCGGCGAACAGGCTGCGACCCAGGCCGGCATTGGCACCAAGGCGACGAGCGAGCGGCAGGCCGGCGACCGTGCCGACCACGCCGCCGGCCGTCATGGCGGCGACCAGGCCCGCGTCGACCCAGCCGGACAGGGCGTAGTTGCCGGCGGTCGTCGCCCCAAAGGCCGCGACGCTGAGCAGCGACGTGGCCTGGGCGGTCGCCAGACTCATGCCGGTGGAGGCCATCAGGCCGGGCACGATCAGGAAGCCGCCGCCGATGCCGAAGAAACCTGCGGCCGATCCGACGCCAGCGCCCGCGAGGCCCACGCGCGGCGCGATCGCCAGGTTCAGCCTCGGCTCGGGCCGGACGACCGCCAGGCGCGGGCGAAGCATGGACAGGCCCACGGCGGCCATCGCCACAGCGAAGATCAGCAGCAACTGCTGGCCGTCGATCATCTTGGCCAGCGACGAGCCGATCCAGGCCCCCGCCGCGCCGGTGACGGCGAACAGGGTGGCGCAGGGCCAGCGAACGCGCCCTGCCCGGGCATGGCCGGCCAGAGCCGTCAGGGCGTTCAGCGCGACACCCGCAGCCGAGACCCCGATGGCGACATGGGGATCGGCCACCCCCACGACATAGAGCAGCAGCGGCACGGCCAGAACCGACCCCCCTCCGCCGAACAGCGTCAGGAGAAGGGCGACGACGCCACCACTGAACGCCGCGAGCACGAGGGGCAGGAGATCGGTCGTCATGGCGTCACGCGGCCTTGGCCGTCGAGCCATAGGCGGCGCGGTTCCAGGGCATCACGGCCAGCAGCCGCGCCATACCGCAGAAACCCGTGGCCCCCGCGAAGAACAGGCCCGCGCCCACGAAGGCCGACAGCCCCCAGAAGGCGGGATGAACCACAAGACCGAGCGCGGCGCCCAGCAGGATCAGGCCGCCTGCCGTCATCTGAACCTGGCGCATCAGCTCGATCGGCTTTGACCGGTCGGTCTGGACCGCGAGACCGGCGGCCTTCCAGCCATCCAGTCCGCCCTCCAGCACGAAGGCCTCGCCCGGCACACGAGCCGCGAGGCGCGCACAGTTGACGCCCGTCCGATTGCCCGTGCGGCAGGTGTAGATGATCTGGCGTCCGTCGGGCAGCGCGGTCTGCATCTCCTCGAAGCGCGAGAGGGGGGCGGGGACGGCACCGGGAACGTGCTCGCGCGCGAACTCATCGGGCTCGCGGATATCGACCAGCACGGCGGCGCGAGACTTCAGGCGAGCGGCGACGTCGGCGGGCTTCAGCGGGGTCAGGACTGTCATGGGGTCAGGCTTTCTGCAGAGGGAGCGGAGGACAGTAGATTTCGGCGAGGACGGCGATGACCTTCAGCGCCGCCGGATCGGCAATGCGGTAAAAGATGGTCGTGCCTTGGCGCCGGGTGGCGACCAGGTTCTCGTCCCGCAGGCGAGCGAGGTGCTGGGACAGGGCCGATTGCGACAGGCCGACCAGCGGCAGGAGTTGCCCGACGGACAGTTCGGTCTCGCCCAACTGGCACAGGATCATCAGGCGCTTTTCGTTGGACAGGGCGCGCATGAGGGCGGCCGCGTCACCGGCGGCAGCTTCGAAACGGTCCAGTCCGATGGCTTGGATATCGATCATGTCGGGCAATATATGCGGACTTGCTAAATAAGCAATATCTAATATATTGGGCGTCACAAGGAGCCTTCTCATGACCCACGAGATCACCCCCGAAAGCCCTGTCGTCGAAGGATTCTTCGACCCCGCGACCCACACGGTCACCTACCTGGTCAGCGACCCGGCGACCCGACAAGCGGCTATCATCGACCCGGTACTGGACTATGATCCGGCGGCGGCCCGGACCTCGACCCGCTCCATCGACGCGGTGATGGCCGCCCTGAAGAACCAGGGGCTGACCCTGGCGATGGTGCTGGAGACCCACGCCCACGCCGACCACCTGACCGCCGCCCATCACCTTCGCGAAACCGAGGGTGCGCCCATCGGCATCGGTCAGAAGATCGTGCGGGTTCAGACGACCTTCGCCCCGATGTTCCAGGCCGACGACGTGACGCCGGACGGCGCGGCCTTCGACCGCCTGTATGCCGACGGCGACACCTTTGCCCTCGGTGACCTGACGGTCGAGGTGATGCACACCCCTGGCCACACCCCCGCCTGCGTCAGTTACCGGATCGCCGACGCGGTGTTCGTCGGCGACACCCTGTTCATGCCCGACTACGGCACGGCGCGGACGGATTTCCCGGGCGGGGACGCGCGCACCCTGTACCGCTCGATCCACCGCCTGCTGGCCCTGCCCGAGGAGACGCGGATGTTCGTGGGTCACGACTATCTGCCCCAGGGTCGCACGGAGTTCTGCTTCGAGACCACGGTCGGGCAGCAGAAGGCCGCCAACATCCACGTCGGCCGGGGCGCGAGCGAAGACGTCTTTGTCGCCATGCGAGAGACGCGGGACGCCACCCTGGGTGCCCCGCAGCTGATCCTGCCGTCGCTGCAGGTCAACATACGGGCCGGAGCCCTGCCCCCGCCGGACGCCAGCGGGCGTCGCAGCCTGGTGCTGCCGTTGAACGTCCTGGGCGCGGCCTAGATGCCCGCCGCTGCCTCGGGATCCGCCGAGGCGTCCCGCCCCTCCACGATCCGGGCCGCGGCCATGTCGGCGGTGACGTTGCCGATGGTGCGGAAGATGTCCGGCACCACCTCGACCGCGAGCAGCAGGGGCAGGACCTCCAGCGGCACGCCCATGACAATGCAGATCGGAGCGATGGAGGCGAAGAAGCTGACCTGCCCGGGCAGACCCACGGTGCCGATGCTGATGGCCAGGGCGGCGAGCCCGCCCGCCAGCATGGAGGACATCGTGATCTCGACCCCCGTCAGCCGCGCGACATAGATCACGACCGCCAGATTGGCGACGGTGGAGGTGATGCGGAACACCGCCACCGCCAGCGGCAGGACCAGCCCCGCCGTGGCGGTCGAGACACCCAGATGGCTGACCGAGCGCTCGACCATCACGGGCAGGCAGGCCAGGGAGGACTGGGTCGAGAAGGCGACGACAAGGGCCGGGGCCGTACCGCGCGCGAACCGGCCGAGCCCGATCCGACCCCAGATCACGGCCACGACATAGGTCAGCAGGATCAGGCCGATCAGGGCCAGACAGACCAGGGCGATGTAGTGGCCCAGCACCCCGGCCGCGCCGATGCCGGCCCGCAAACCCACCCCAAAGGCCAGGGCGAAGACGCCCAGCGGCGCCACGGCCAGCACCCACTGCACGATGACGATCATGGTCTGGGCCACGCCCTCGAAGAAGACGGCGACGGGCTGGCGCAGGCGGGTCTCCAGCCGGGTGGTGGCGAAACCGAAGGCGATGGCGAAGACCACGATGGCCAGGATGGCGTCGTCGGCCGCCGCGCGGATCGGGTTGGCGGGAGCCAGGCTGGTCAGGAAGGCCCCGAAGCCTCCGCCGCCGACGCTCTGGGCCACCTCGGCGGCGCCGCCGGGGGGCGCTCCGGCGATCAGGGCGCGGGCCGCCCCCTCGGCGATGGGCCAGATCTCGTGCAGGCCCAGCGACGCGGCGAAGGCATAGATGGTGGCCCCGACCAGCAACACGGCAAAGACGCCGACAGCCTTCAACGCCAGCCGCCCGGTCGCGGCCGCGTCGGCGATGGAGGCGATTCCGGTGACCAGAAGGCTGAACACCAGGGGGATGATCGTCATGCGCAGGGCGTTGAGCCACAGCTGGCCCAGGGCGTCGATCAGGGCGACAGAACCGACGCCGCCGGGAATTCCATAGACCTGGGCCGCGGCCCCCGCCGCCAGCCCTCCGGCCAGGGCGAGCAGCACCCAAAGGCTGAGGGAGGTGAAGACGGCGGCAGTGCGGGAACGGGTCATGAAAGCGACGCTAGCCTTGCCACCGGCGAGAGAACAGGGCGAATGTCCCGGACATGCAGACGCCCGCCGCCAACACCCTGTTCTATGGCGACAACCTGTCGATCCTGCGCGAGCACATCGCGGACGACAGCGTGGACCTGATCTATCTGGACCCGCCGTTCAACTCGAATGCCAACTACAATGTCCTGTTTCGCGCGCCAGGCGGTGAGCAGTCGCAGAGCCAGATCGAGGCGTTCGAGGACACCTGGCACTGGAACGTGTCGGCCGAGCGCGCCTATGCCGAGGTGCTGCAGTCGGGCACCAGCGACGCCGCCAACATGCTGGCGGCCATGCGGTCGTTCCTGGGGACCAACGACATGATGGCGTATCTGGCCATGATGGCGGTGCGGCTGATCGAACTGCACCGGGTGCTGAAACCGACGGGCTCGCTCTATCTCCACTGCGACCCGACGGCGAGCCACTATCTGAAGCTGCTGCTGGACGCGGTGTTCGGGCCGACGAACTATCGAAACGAAATTATCTGGAAGCGTCAGACAGCGCATAGCGACGCCACAAACAAGTTTTCGGACGTCTCCGATGTCATCCTGTTTTATGCCAAAAGCCCGCTATTCAAGTTTAAGCCAGTTCATGTCGCCCATGACCCCGCCTATCTGACGAAGTTCTACAGGCATGACGATGCCGACGGCCGTGGCCCCTACCAACTCGACAACACCACAAGTCCGAATCCGCGTCCCAACATGATGTACGAATGGATGGGCTATCCATTCCCCAGCAAGGGCTGGCGCTATGAGCGCAAGACTATGCAGCGTCTCCACGACGAAGGACGACTGCATTATCCAGTTTTCAAGGATGGAACGCCTGACTACAGCAAGCGCATTCGGCTGAAGCGTTATCTGTCTGAGCAGACGGGCTCGATTGTCACTAATGTTTGGACTGACATAAACCCTCTTCACGCCGGAAGCGCCGAACGCCTCGGCTACCCCACCCAAAAGCCCCTCGCTCTGCTCGAACGCATCCTCGCCGCTTCGTCGAACGAGGGCGACGTCGTGCTCGACCCCTTCTGCGGCTGCGGCACCACGGTCCATGCGGCCCAGAAAATGGGGCGGCGCTGGATCGGCATCGACGTCACCCATCTCGCGGTCGGCCTGATCCAGCGGCGGCTGAGGGACGCCTTCCCCTTGGCCGAGTTCCAGGTGCTGGGCACGCCGCGCGACCTCGGGGCCGCCAGGGCGCTGGCCGAGGCCGACAAGCACCAGTTCCAGCTGTGGGCCCTGTCGATGATCGACAACGCCGTGCCCTACAAGGGCGGACGTAAGGGGGCCGACGGCGGGGTGGACGGCTATGTCTATTTCCAGGTCACGACCGATCGGGGCGAGGGCAAGGGCAACCGCACCGATACCGGCAAGGCCATCGTCTCGATCAAGGGCGGCGGCGTCACCGACAGTCAGGTCAAGGACCTCATCACCACCGTCGATCACGAGGGCGCGCAGATGGGCCTGTTCGTGACCCTGTTGCCCCCCACCAAGCCCATGGTGACCCGCGCCGCCGCCGGCGGCTTCTACGAGGCGGGCGGCCGCACCTATCCCAAGGTCCAGATCCTGACCATCGAACAGCTGTTCGACGGCAAGCGACCCGAGATGCCCTGGCTCGATCCGTCGGTGTTCAAGAAGGCCAAACGCGAGGCCGGGCCGGACAAACAGGGGACATTGCTGTGATCGTCGGGCCCCCGGCGGAACACCAGCGCGCCGTCAGTCCACCTTGATCAGCCCGGCGATCGCCTCCGCCGCCCGGTCGAGATCGGCGTCCGACAGACCTGCCATCTCGACCCGTCCCAACAGGGGCCGCGCCCGGTGAGCGGACTGGCGACGATAGGCCGGGTCATAGTGATCAGCGATGAGGGCGCTGGCGAGGGATTGCGTCTGTCCCGCTCGGGCCAAGGCCTTCCAGGCGGCGACCGTCTCCTTCGAATGATGCGGCGGCAGACGCGACAACGCCGCCTCCAGCGCCTCGGCATCCGACGCGATGTCCGCATAGCTCAAGGCCGAGAAGGCCGCGCGAGCCTCGACCGGGGCGGACAGTTCGATGACCGACGCGGCCCCCATTGCGGCCCACAGGGCGGGCGGGACGGTGCGGGCGCCGATGCGGCTGGACTCGGCCTCGACGACGACGGGGCGCGTCGGATCGAGCCCTTCCAGCGCCGTGAACAGCCGGCTCTCGAACAGCTTCTGCGACGGCTGGGGCCGGTCCTTCAGCGCGCCGAACAGGGAGCCGCGATGTTCCGCCAGACCTTCGAGATCCAGCGTCTGCACACCACGCGCCGCCAACCGTTCCAGCAGAGCCGTCTTGCCCGAGCCGGTGCCCCCGTCGATCAGCACCACCGCCCAGGCCGCCGGGCCGTAGAGCGTCGCCTGCACCCGGCGTCGCCAGGTCATGTAGCCGCCGTCCAGCACCGTGACCGGCCACCCGATCTGGTCCATCACCGCCGCCATGGCCCCCGACCTCTGGCCGCCGCGCCAGCAGTGGACCAGGGGCCGGAACGAACCGTCGCGATCGGCGAGCGCATCGTCGAGATGGATGGCGATGTTGCGGGCGACCTTGGCGGCACCCAGGCGGCGGGCCAGGAACTTCGATCGCTGGACGTAGATGGTGCCGATCTCGGCGCGTTCCACGTCATCGAGAACCGGCAGGTTGATCGCTCCGGGAATGTGGTCGTGGGCGAACTCGCACGGGCTGCGGACGTCGATGATGGCGTCGAAGCGCGCGCGGGCGGCGGCGGACAGATCGGTCGTGCGCCGGATCAAGCGACCCGCACTCCGTTGCCCGGCACCACCCGACCAACGACGGCGGCCTGGTCGAAGCCGGCGGCCCGGATCATGGCGAGCACCTCATCGGAGGCGTCCTTCGCCACGCTGACCAGCAATCCGCCCGAAGTCTGCGGATCGGTCAGGAGATCACGTCGCCAGTCTTCGAACCCGCCCGGCAGGGCCACCCCCGCGCCATAGCTGGCCCAGTTCCGCCCAGAGGCCCCCGTCCGGACACCGTCGCGGGCCAAGGCCTCGACACCAGACAGCAGCGGGACGGCGTCAGCCTCGATCTCAACCGCCAGACCCGACCCGCGCGCCATCTCCAGCGCGTGGCCCAGCAGGCCGAAGCCCGTTACGTCGGTCAACGCATGGACCGTGTCCAGCTCTGCCAGATCGGCGCCGACGCGGTTGAGCCGGGTGGTCGAGGCGATCATGGCCGCATAGCCCTCCTCGACCAGCCGCCCCTGCTTGTAGGCCGCGCTCATGACCCCGACGCCGAGCGCCTTGGTCAGGATCAGGACGTCGCCGTCCCGTGCGCCCCTGTTGGTGCGGACGCGGTCGGGATGGACGAGGCCCAGGGCCACCAACCCATAGATCGGCTCGACGCTGTCGATGGAGTGGCCGCCCGCGACGGGAATGCCCGCCTCGCCGCAGACGCTGGCCCCACCCGCCAGAATGCGGCCGATCGTGTCGGTGGACAGGACGCCCACCGGCATGCCGACCAGGGCCAGTGCCAGGATCGGCCGACCGCCCATGGCATAGACGTCGGACAGGGCGTTGGTCGCCGCGATCCGGCCGAAGTCGAACGGGTCGTCCACCACCGGCATGAAGAAGTCCGTGGTCGCTACCAGGGCCTGCTGGTCGTTCAGGCGCCACACTGCGGCGTCATCGCTGGTCTCGGTGCCGACCATCAGATCGGCGAAGGTCGCCGCCTGGGGCATGGCCGCCAGGATGTCGCGCAGCACCCCCGGCGAAAGCTTGCATCCACAGCCGCCGCCATGGGCCAGCGAGGTCAGGCGAGGTTCGGAGGTCATGGAACGAAGTCGGCCAGGGAAACGATATGCGCCGACAAGTCAGGCCTACCTCCCACGGCCTCCACGAACGCCTCGTCCGCCGTGAGCAGGCGGCAACCCCGATCGAGCGCCAACGCCAGGAACAGGCAGTCGTAAAGCGGATGGCTCAATCCGATCGCCAGTTCCAGGGCAATGGGGAGCAGCGGCCCGGTCGGCACATCGCGCACCGGTGCCTGTGACAGAACCTGCAGGTAATGGGCGGCCTCGTCTGGCGTGATCTCACCCCTCCTGACGGATTTGCGCAAGCCGTTGCCCGCTTCCACCCGCCAGAAGTCCGGCGCGGTCAGAGCCAGGGCCATGATCGTGCGCGCGCGGTCGCTTCCCGCCTCGTTCAGCACCCATTTCAGAGCGACCGAGGTGTCGAGAACGATCAAGACTCGTCGCGCATTTCGCGAACGAGGACTTCAGAGGGCGTGAACGTACGGCCCGTCTGCTGCTCATGGATCGCATCGATCATGGCGCGAAACCGATCGACCTGCCTCATCCGTTCGGCCTCCAGAGCGTCTTCCAGCAAGGCGCGATGCTCGGCCTCGACGCTTCGCTGGTTGGCGGCGGCGCGCCGCTTCAGCGCCTCCACCGTATCGTCGCTGATGTTCCGCACGAGCAACTGGGCCATGACGGCACGATATCATGCGCTATCGCCGTTCTCAACCCTTGCCCGCCCCGGCGTCAACTCCGCTATGGTGACCCTTCGTCCTCGGAGGCCACCCATGATCGTCGTCCATCACCTGAACAACTCTCGCTCCCAGCGCGTGCTGTGGCTGCTCGAGGAGATGGGCGTCGACTATGAGGTCAAGCGCTACGAGCGTGACGCGGCGACCATGCTGGCCCCACCGGAACTCAGAGCCATCCATCCGCTGGGCAAGTCACCCGTGATCCAGGACGGAGACATCCTTGTCGCCGAGACAGGGGCCATTGTGGAGTATCTGCTGGACAGCCACGCGGGCCACGGCCTTCGCCCCCAGCCCGGCACGGCGGACGGGCGTCGCTTCACCTACTGGCTGCATTATGCCGAGGGCTCGGCGATGACGCCGCTGCTGCTGAAGCTGATCTTCGGGGCCCTCCCGACCCGGTCGCCCGGGCTGGTCCGGCCGATCGTCAAGGCGATCTCCGGCAAGGCGCAGAGCGGCTTCATCGATCCGCAGATCGCATCCCACACCGCCTATTGGGAAGCCGAGCTGACCAGGTCGCCGTGGTTCGCCGGGGACCGGTTCAGCGCCGCAGACATCATGATGAGCTTTCCATTGGAGGCCGCGTCCAGCCGTGCGCCGTATGGCCCTGACAAGCCCCGGCTCAAGGCTTTCCTCCAGACCATCCACGCCCGCCCGGCCTATCAGCGGGCGCTGGAACGGGGCGGACCCTACGCCTACGCCTGAGAGCTCTCCGTTGAACTCGGGACAGATCGGCGCGTTGGGAACCCATGCGCCCACGAATGTCTCACATCGCCTCCGGCCTGGCCGCCGCCGTCCTTCTGCTCATCGTCTTCATGGCGGCAGGCGTCGTCGTGGTGGCGGCCCTGGCTGCCGCCATCGCGGCCGGCCTGATCTCCCTGATCGCCTATCGGGTGGCCCGAGGGGCCCTGGCGCGGGCGGGGCAAGAGCGGCGGATCGCGCAGGACACCCAGCCCGCCGTGCCGCCGCCGGCCGCCTGACATCGGACGCGGGGTTGAGTTCCGGGCGAGTTCGCCCTAGCTTCTTCGGCCGGTCGCGCGCGCCCAGCGACCGCAGTGTTCCCGTAAATCGTCTTTCCCAGTCCTTCTCCAGACAGCCGGCTTTTCCGGATGTCCGGGCGACAACCAAGAAAATCACGACCACATGGAAAAAGTGCCCATGACGTCCGAGGGCTATCGCACCCTCGACGCCCAGCTCAAGCAATTGAAGTCCGTGGAGCGGCCCAGCGTCATCGCCGCCATTTCGGAAGCGCGTGAGCACGGAGATCTGTCCGAAAACGCCGAGTATCACGCCGCCAAGGAGCGGCAGGGCTGGATCGAAGGTCAGATCGCCGAGATCGAGGACAAGATCAGCCGCGCCCAGGTCATCGACGTGTCCAAGCTGGACGGCGACCAGGTCAAGTTCGGCGCCACCGTGACCGTGGTCGACGAGGACACCGAGGAAGAGGGTCGCTACCAGATCGTCGGTGAGCACGAGGCCGATGTGAAGCAGGGCAAGATTTCCATCGCCTCGCCGATCGCACGGGCGATGATCTCCAAGGAGGTCGGCGACGTGGTCGAGGTCAATACCCCCGGCGGGGTCAAGGCCTACGAAATCCTCAAGGTCGAGTGGAAGTAGGCGCCGGCCCCCTCTCCATCCGCGTCGTCACAGACGGCCGGGCGGGCATCGAGAACCAGGCCCTGGGCCTGGCCGAGGCCGTCGCCCGGTTGACCCCTGCCACGATAGACGTTCGCCGCGTCCAATGGCGGCCGGCGTTCGACTGGCTACCGGTCGCGCTCAAGGCCCCCGGAATGCTGGACGCCTCGTCCAACCTGTCCCTGCCCAAACACGGCGAGCCGTGGCCGGACCTGTGGATCGCCGCCGGACGCGCCAGCCTGCCGCTCTCACTGGCCGCCAGAAAGCGGAGCGGCGGGCGCACCTTCGTCGTCCAGGTCCAGGACCCGCGCATGGACCCCGACCGCTTCGACCAGGTCGTGGCACCGGCCCACGACGGCCTGACCGGTCCCAATGTGGTCAGCGTCACCGGTTCGCCCCATCGCATCACCGCCGAGGCCCTGGGCGAAGCCGGCCCAGCCTTTGCCGCCCTGCTGGGGCCTCTGCCTCGCCCGCGCGTGGCAGCGCTGATCGGGGGGCGGTCCAGGGTCTTTGACCTGACGGCCGATCATGCGGTCGTGCTGGCCAACAGGATCGCGGGGGCGGTCGAGGGGGCGGGCGGATCGCTGATGCTGACCTTTTCGCGGCGCACCCCAGAGGCGGCCGAGAGAGTGATGCGTGACCGTCTGTGCGGTATTCCAGGCCTGATCTGGGACGGCGAAGGCGCGAACCCCCTGTTCGCCATACTGCATTTCGCCGACCACATTCTGGTCACCGAGGACAGCGCGAACATGGCGGCCGAGGCGGCCTCGACGGGCAAGCCCGTCCACATCCTGCCGATGGTGGCGCTGAGACCGCCTGGCAAGTTCGCGCGGCTGCATGCCGACCTGCGCGAACGGGGGGCGTCGCGGCCGTTCGACGGCCGGCTGGAGACCTGGACCTACGAGCCTCTCGCCGAGACGGCCCGCGCGGCGCGCGCCGTGCTCCAGGCCATGACGCAGACCTAGTCGCCGCCGCCGCCGTCGCCGCCGCCATCCGATCCGCTGTCGTTGTCGCCGTGATTGTCCTTGCCGCTGCGCCCGCCCCCGTCGCCGATATAGGCTCCGGACGACCCGTCGCCGCCCTCCCGGCTTCGGCCCTTCTTCTTTTGCCCGGCGTCCAGCGACGCCCCGATGGCGACGCCGAGCGCGAGGCCCACGGCGATGCCGATGGGCAGGTTGCCCAAGGCCACGCCCATACCCGCGCCTATGGCCACGCCCAGCGCGATGCCGACCCCGATGTAACTGCGTCCTGACATGATCTCTGTATCTCCCGAAGCGCGTGCGGCGAACCTACCATCGCATCGACGGGAATCAGCGACTAGATAGGTGTCATGACCAGTCTCAGAACCACGCGCGTCGCCATCATCGGATCCGGCCCAGCCGGCTGGACGGCCGCCATCTATGCCGCGCGCGCCAGCCTGAACCCGATCGTCATCGCCGGCATCCAGCCGGGCGGACAGCTGACCATCACCACCGACGTCGAGAACTATCCCGGCTTCGCCGAGACCATCCAGGGACCCTGGTTGATGGAGCAGATGAGACACCAGGCCCTGCACGTCGGCACCGAGATCATCGAGGACATCGTCACCGCCTGCGACCTGTCGCAACGGCCCTTCCGCCTGACGCTGGATTCCGGCGCGGAAATCCTGGCCGAGACCGTCATCATCTCGACCGGGGCCCAGGCCAAGTGGCTGGGTCTGGAATCGGAGGCCCGCTATCAGGGCTTCGGCGTGTCCGCCTGCGCGACCTGCGACGGCTTTTTCTATCGCGGCAAGGAGGTCGTGGTGGTCGGCGGCGGCAACACCGCCGTCGAGGAGGCGCTGTTCCTGACCAACTTCGCCGCCAAGGTGACCGTGGTGCACAGGAAGGACGAGTTCCGCGCCGAGAAGATCCTGCAGGACCGGCTGTTCGCCAATCCGAAGATCGAGGTGGTCTGGAACCACCAGGTCGACGAGATCCTGGGCCAAAGCGACGGCGTGGCCTCCAATGTCACCGGGGTCCGGCTGAAGCACGCCCAGACAGGCGCGCCGCACGAGCGGGCCTGCGACGGCGTCTTCATCGCCATCGGCCATGCGCCGTCGTCGGAGCTGTTCCAGGGCCAGTTGGAGACCAAGGCCGGCGGCTATCTGGTGGTCAAGCCGGGCACGACCCAGACCAACGTCGAGGGCGTCTATGCCGCCGGCGACGTCACCGACGACGTCTACCGCCAGGCGGTGACGGCGGCCGGCATGGGCTGCATGGCGGCGCTGGAGGTCTCACGCCTGCTGGCGGAGGAAGACCACGCCCGCGCCCACAACCCGATCAGCCACCGCGAGGCCGAGAAGATCGGGGCCTGGTGAAGGTCAGCGATCGATATGTCGACCACGATCAGGCATCGGGCCGAAGATCGAACTTCTGCGTGCGGATCAGGCCGGCATCTGCGACGCCCACCTGGTGTCCAGGAAGTTCGAGAACGACCTGCATCTGATCGGGGGCGAAGGAGAAGGGGGGCCGTTCGACATAAAGCCCTGATCCACTCGCGAGGCGGATCCCTCCGCCATGCACCTTGTCGACGTTCGGGGCATTCATTTTAGAATGAGAAGGCACATGTTCAGTAATTAGAACGATCTTGTACTGGTTCAACTTTGACAGAACTTTTGACACCTGTTCGTTCGACAGGTGCTGCAAGACTTGCCTCACAAGACAGACATCTCCATCCGGCAGATCATCATCGACGATGTCGAGGCAGCGGAATTTTACATTCGGACCCGAATACTGCGACTGGAGATGCTGAACGAGCTGTGGAACGACATCGACGCCGGAATAGCTGTCGCAAGACGCGAGAACGTGCCGCCCGATCTGAAAGTCCCCGCAACCCAGATCCACGACACGCCGCTGGCCCGCGGGCATATCCGCCAGAACCCGCGACACCAGCCCCACATAGGGTTCGACGATGGAGGCGGTGTGCGATCCCGTTCCGGAGTGGAACACGCCGCGCTGCCCGCCCCAAAGGCCCTTCGAGTAGATCTCGGAGAAGACGGCCTGCGGTGATCGATCGAGGTTGCGCGCATCGTAAATCTTGCGCCGAACCAGTCCGTAGATTTCGACCAGGCCCGGTGGGGCAATCTTTCTTGCGAAACGCCGCGCCTGGGTGATCATAGATCGAGCCCATAAAGCGAACGGGGACATCGTCAACAGAGTCTCGTTCGCTGAACACCGAAGCGTGGCTCGTGTGTCGCGCTTCACACAGGCCAAGCATTGATCGTCTGAACGCTTGGACCATCAAACAATCCGGCGACGCGGTTGAAAACCTGGCTCAAGCAGGCGAATGGCGTCGCCTCACCGACAGGGCTCAACCAAACAGCTGTAGCTCTGGCGGCGCGTACTCGACCGGCACCCCCTGTCGGCGACGCAAGGCGTAATCGACCGCCGTCTGCACCGCGCGTTCGTCTGTGGGCTTGGTCAGCACGCCGACCGTGCCGGCCACGCCGTCGCGCACCATGCCGGGGTTGGCCGTCATGAACAGCACAGTGACGCCCATGTCCTGGCCCAGTTCGCGACCCAGATCGATGCCCGTAGGACCGTCCGAGAGATGGATGTCGACGAGCGCCAAATCCACTTGGGTTTCGGCCGCCATCTCGCGCGCCGTGCGCGCATCGGCCACGGTTCCGATCACCTCATGACCCAGGTCCTCCAGCACGAAGCGGAGTTCCATGGCCACCAGGGCCTCGTCCTCGATGATCAGGATACGCGCAGTCATGGCCTTTTCAGTTCTGGTGTCGATGTCTGTACGGTAGCGAACGCAAGCGAGGCTGTTTCGTTTCAGCCGGTCTTCAGGGCGGCCCTGCGACGCGACAGCGCAGTCGCGGGCAGGTCGGCCTCCACAACCAAACCCCCTGGCAGCCATCGACGTTCCAGTCTGCCGCCCAATTGTCCCTCGACGGACAGTGTCGCCAGCGAAGAGCCGAACCCCGCCCGGGTAGGCTCTCCGGCCACGGAGGGGCCTCCAGTCTCCGACCATGTCAGAATGAAGCGATCTCCCGCGTTGCGCGTCTGCAACAGGACGCGACCCTGGGGCGTCGAAAGCGCGCCGTATTTGGCGGCATTGGTGGCCAACTCGTGAAACAGCAACGCCACCGAGGTCGCCGCCTGGTCGTCGAAAGTCGCGTCGTCACCGTCGATGATCACCCGCGACATGCCTGCGTCATCCGCATAGGGCTTGAACAGAGCGGTCAGGAAGGTGTGCAGGGTAGTGTCGCCCACCGTGGGCCTCGACACCTCGGAATGGGGTCGGACGAACTCGTGCGCGCGAGCCAGGGCGTTGATGCGGTTGCGAACTGCGCCAGCGAAGGTCTTGGCCTCCGGATGCTCGCGCGCGGACAGGGCGATCAAGGCCGACACGACGGCAAAGATGTTCTTGATGCGGTGGCTAAGCTCCTGGCTCAGCAGGTCCTTGCCCTGCTCCATCCGCTTGAGATCGTCGATATCGGTGCAAGTGCCGAACCAGCGGGTGATCTTGCCGTCGGCATCGCGGATCGGCGTCGCCCGGCCGAGCGTCCAGCGGTAGATGCCATCGTTGCGGCGTAACCGATATTCTATCTCGTACAGCTCGCCCGTGGCCAAGGATTCCTGCCAGCGCGCCCATGCCCGCGCGCGATCCTCGGGATGGAACATCCCGTTCCAGCCTTCGCCATCCGTCGAGCCGGGGGGCACGCCGGTGAACTCGTACCACCGGGCATTGTAGTAGTCGTGGAAGCCGTCAGGCAGGGTCGACCAGACCATCTGAGGCATGGAATCGGCGATGGCGCGGAATTTCGCCTCGCTTTCAGCCAGGGCCTGGACCCCCTCCTCGCGCTCCCGGATGGCGCGGCGCAACTCGAACTGGGCCATCACCTGGCGCGACAGCACCTCGAGCATGCGATTCTGAAGCTCTGTGACACCCTTGGGTCGCGGCTGAACGTCGTGGACGCACAGGGCCCCCAGCGCCATGCCCTCGGGCGTGCGCAGCACCCTGCCGGCATAAAAGCGCAGATGAGGCTCGCCGGTGACCAGCGGATTGTCGGCGAAGCGAGGATCGGCGAGGGCGTCCGGAACGACGAGTTGGTCCTGAGCGCCGGCGATCGCGTGGGCGCAGAACGAAACCTCCCTCGAGCTCCCGGTCATTCCCGACGTGCCCAGCGCCGCCTTGAACCAGGCGCGGTCCGCATCGACGAGATTGACGAGGGCGATAGGCGCGTCGAAAGCCTCGGCCAGCAACAGGGCGATGTCGTCGAACGCCTGTTCCGATCCGGTGTCGAGAATCCCGTACGCCTCTAGCGCCTTCAGGCGCTCGGCTTCGTTGGCGGGCAGATCAGGTGCAGGCACTTAGGGCTCCAAGCGGGGCCGTGAGCCCGACCGATGATTAATGCTCGAGCTTGAAAGCCGTTGCACGACGCGGTGAGGGTCAGCTCACGAGGCCGGCCGGCCTACTTCTTCCACCGACATGGGCACGACGCCGGGCGCGGGGGTGACCGGTGCTGCAGGCGCAGGCGCTTCGAAGGCCGAAAGGCGAGCGTTGATGGCGGCGATCTCATCGGTCGTCGGCGGGCGCCGGCCACCCAGGCTGGCGACGCCGACAACGCGGGTCTGGCCCTCGAACTCCACCGTTCTCAGGTTCGCTCCGCCGTCGGCCAGGATCTGGGCATCTGAAGCGTCGAGATCAGCCAGTTGGGTCTCCGGGGCGCGCAAGCGCGGTCGGGCGAAGCGCGCCTCGTCGATGACGGGCTCTCGCCCGGAGTACGGACGACCGAACGCGGCAGTCTCTCCCGCCAGACCCTTCCAGCGATAGAAGATATGGGCCCCGATCTGGGTGATCTTGGCCAGGGTCGGCGACCACCAGGGATGCACATAGTCGGCGTGATAATGGGTCGCGGTCCCGACGTCCGCGGCGACATGCCCGGCCAGCGCCCGCTCGGCCACCACCCGGGCGCGATTCCACGCCCAGGCGACCGGCTGCTGTGACAGCGATCCGTCGCAGGTGAAGCTGAACTGGCATCCGGTGACGCGCTCGGCCCCTTCGAACACCACGCCGCACACCGAGTTGGCGTAGTTGGGATCGCGCACGCGGTTCAGGATCACCTGAGCGACGGCTTCCTGACCCTTGGTGCTCTCGAGGGCGGCCTCGTAATAGATGCCCTGGGTCAGGCAGCGCAGGGCCCTCGCGCGGTCGGCAGGGGTGGCGGGGTCGAAGACGAAGGGGCGGGCGGGCCGAAGCGCGCCCATCGCAGCCGGCATGGCCGCGTTCAGCCGCTGAGCATCCCGTCCGCTGGCCCCAAGTTCGAATCCAGGCTTGCCCGCCAGCGTCAGGCTTTCCCAGCCGGGCGTCAGGCCGAGCGGGGCGGCCTGGGGATCATTGGGATCGAAACGCGTCGCTACAGCCAGCTGCGCCGCATCCATCCGCCCTGACAGGATGGCCAACCCGCGCGCGGACATATCACCGCCGGTCAGCCGGGCAATGGCCTCAGCGGTCCGCTCCACTTCAGGCCGAACGCCGGAACTCGCCGCCATGGCAACGCCCAGCGCCGCGAGCGCCGCGGGGGCGGCGGCCAACAGCCGACGCCCGGGAAGCTGATCGCGCAGCCAGTCGACGACCTTGACGGGGTGCAGATGCATTCAGGCTTCATCTTCGCGGCGCTGTGCGCCCGGGGATGGGCCACCTAACGCGGATTCACGGCCATTTTCGGACAGGCGCTTGTGATCGCCTTCCTTAGGCTAGCGACCGCCGAGGGTCGAGCGAAGCATCCAGGCGAACTTCTCGTGCGCGCCGAGACGCTGGGTCAGGAGGTCGACCGTCACGTCGTCGCCGTCATCGTCGGCGGACGTCAGGGCCGCTCGGCAGGTGGCGATGACCGTCTCGTGGTCCTTCATCAGCTCCTTCAGCATGGCCGTGGCATCCTTGTCGGGATCACCGTCCTTGATGGAGGTCAGATTGGCGAAGGTCGAGTAGCCCTGCGGAGCATACTCGCCCAGCGCGCGGATGCGCTCGGCGATCTCGTCCAGGGCTTCCCAGATGTCACGGTACTGCTGTTCCAACAGGTTGTGCAGCGTGAAGAATTCGGGGCCCCGGACGTTCCAGTGATAGCCGTGGGTCTTCATATAGACGGCGAAGCTGTCGGCGAGGACCTTGGTCAGCTCGCGCGCCACGTCCACGCGTTCGGCCTTGGTCAGCCCGGTATCGATGGTGGTGGTCATGGGTCGCTCCTTGAGTGGGATGGGCTATGGCGTCAGGTAGGCATTTGCCACCGGCCCGCCAACCCCGATGCGGGGTATGCGAAGTCTGGTGGAACGCGGTCGAAGCCAAAGCGTTGCGGTTTCGCGCGCGCGAGAGTTCGGGGGAGTCGTTTGCAGGACAGGGACGGTCGGAGCGGGGCGATGACGCCAGACGCCGTGCTTGCGCGACTGGCCAGAAGCCGCCCGCGATCCTGGTGGGTGAATGTGCTGATCGGGCTGGGTTTCGCGGCCGGCGGGCTGTTTGTCCGCTGGTCGGGCCAGGCCTTCTATGGCGAGGTCACAGGCTTCATCATCCTGTTGCCTGCGGTGATCCTGGCGGCCCTGACCGGGGGGCGGACGGCCGGGGTCGTGGCGACGATCGCATGCCTGCTGGGCGGTTGGGTCGTCGCCGGTTCGACGGCGGTCGGCTTCGGCGTGGCGAACGCGATGGGCCGGGTGGCCACCGTCAACTTCATTCTGGTGGGGTTGTTCTCGACCCTGGTCGCGGCCTCGCTGCGTAAGACCGTCCGTCAGCTGGACCAGACCATCGCCGCGCTGGGCGGCTCGGACGAGGCCCTGCTGAAAAGCGAGAGCCGGTTTCGCACCGCCGTGGCCGCCACGCGCGGCATTCTGTGGACCAACACGGCAGAGGGCCGGATGGAGGGTGACCAGCCCGGCTGGGCCTCTCTGACCGGCCAGACGCCACAGCAGTATCAAGGCTATGGCTGGTCCGCCGCCGTCCATCCCGAGGACGCACAGCCCACCCTTGACGCCTGGAAGATCGCCGTCACCCAGCGCAAGCCTTTCGATTTTCGGCACCGGGTCCGGACGGCGGACGGGTCGTGCCGCACCTTCGATATCCGGGCCGTGCCCACCCTGGACCGGGACGGGCGCATCCTGGAATGGGTCGGAGTCCATACCGACGTGACCGAGGCCCGCGACGCCGAGTTGGCGCTGCGCGAGAGCGAAGCCCGGTTCCGCCTGATGGCCGACACGGCCCCGTCGCCCGTCTGGCTGACCGACGCGGCCGGGGACGTCGAGTTCGTCAACAAGGCGCTGGAGACCTTCTACGGCAAGCCGGGAGAAACTTTCCTGGGGCAGGCGTGGAAGGCGTCGGTCCATCCGGATGACATCGCCGGCGTGGCCGCGACCCAGGCCGGGGCGCGAGAGACCCTCTCGCCCTATGGGTTCGAGTGCCGGTTCCAGCGACATGACGGCGTCTGGCGCTGGATGCGGGTGTCGGTCAATCCGCGCTTCGACGGCGAGGGCGTGTTCCAGGGCTACGTCGGAATGTCCTTCGACGTGACCGAGACACGGGTGGCGCTCGAGGCCCTCGCGGCGCAGGAGCGGCGACAGCGGTTCCTGCTTGAACTGGCTGACGGTGTCCGCGAGCTCGAAGACCCAGCCGCCATCATGGATCATGTGCAGAGCGTGCTCGGCCGACTGCTGGGCGCGTCGCGCGTGGGTTACGGCGAGTTCTCGCTGGACCGACAGACGGTCGAACTCATGCCCGACTGGACCGAAGGCGTCCCCAGCCTGGCAGGGATCAGACCCGTACCCGATCTGGGCGAACAGATCATGGCCGAGCTGTTCCTCGGTCTGACGGTGGCGGTCGATGATGTGACCAGCGACGCGCGCACCGTCGATGCCGTGGCCTCGCTCGCCCGACGAGAGATCGGGGGCTTCGTCACCGCGCCGTTGTTCCGCGCCGGCGAAATGCGCGCCTTCCTGTTCGTGCATTCGGCCCCGGCGCGTGCCTGGACGGCCGAGGACGTCGCCCTTATCCAGGACGTCGCCGACCGCACCTGGTCCGAGGTGGAGCGGGCCCGGGCCGAGGCGGAACTGCGCGAGAGCGAGGCCCGCTTCCGCGACATCGCCGACACCGCTCCGGTCCTGATCTGGGTCACGGCCCAGGACCGCACCCGCGCCTTCGTCAACCAGACCTATGTCGACTACAACGGCGGAACCTATGAGGAGGCCCGGCTGGCGGACTGGCGGGCCGTCATCCATCCTGACGACCAGGACCGGATCCTGGCCGAATCCGTGGCCGGAGAGGCGACCGGCAAGCCCTTCTCGCTCGAAGCGCGCTACCTTCGACAGGACGGGGTGTATCGCTGGCTGAAGTCGTTCTCGCGGCCGCGTCTCGGGGCCGGTGGCCAGGTCCTCGGCTTCGTCGGCGTGGCGTTCGACGTCACCGACATTCGCGAGAGCAACCTGCGGCTCTCGACCGCCATGGCCGAGCGCGACGCCATCCTGAGCCAACTGGCCGAAGGCGTGATCGTGACCGATCCCGACGGCGCGATCATCTTCGTCAATGAAGCCGCGCGGCGCCATCACGGGGTCGCCCGGCTGGACGTCTCCCCGGAAGACTACGCCGACGCCTATCAGTTGTTCACCGAGGACGGGCGTCCCTATCCGCCCGACCAGCTGCCGCTGACCCGAGCGGTCCGGAACGGCACGACGACCACCGACGCGCGCTGGCGCATCCGTCGACCCGATGGATCGGAGGTCATCGCCGTCGGAAACGCCCGGCCGGTCGTCACCGAGACCGGTGCCTCGATCGGCGCCGTCCTGACGTTGCGGGACGATACCGCCCGTGTCGAGGCCGAGCAGAGGCTGGCGGAGTCTGAGGGCCGTTTCCGGACCGTCGCCGACAGCGCCCCCGTGCCGATCTGGATGAGCGACGCGGACGGGAACGTGGTGTTCGCCAACCTCGCCTACCGGTCCTTCTTCAAGGTCCTCGACAAGCCCCTCAAGGGCGGCTGGACCGGCATGATGACGCCCGAGGACCGCGTCGCCTTCGAGGCCGACTACCGCCGCGCCTTCGACCGGCGCGAGCCGTATGACGGGGCGGTGCGTGTGATCCATTCCGATCTCGGCGTCCGCTGGCTGCGGAGCCAGGGCGTCCCCCGCTTCGACGCCGCCGGTCAGTTCCAGGGCTATGTCGGGGTCAATCTGGACGTGACCGAGGCCCAGCAGGCCGAACAGGATCTGAAACGCATCAACGAGCTGCTTGAAGACCGCGTCGGCGAGGCCCTGGCGGAGAAGGCGAAGGCCGAGGCCGACCTGATGCACGCTCAGCGCATGGAGGCCGTCGGCCGCCTGACGGGCGGGGTGGCGCACGATTTCAACAATCTGCTGACCGTGGTGATCGGGGCGCTGGACCTGATCCTGCGCTCGCCGGACGACGGGGCCCGCCGCCAGAAGATGGGCGAGGCGGCGCTCGCGGCGGCACGGCGCGGCGAGCGGCTGACGCACCAGCTGCTGGCCTTCTCGCGCCGCCAGACCCTGCGTCCCGAGGCGGTCGACCTGAACGCCCTGATCCGCCAGAGCGACCCCCTGTTGCGCCGCGCCGTGGGAGAGGCCCTGGACTACCGGCTCAAGCTGCGCCGCGGCGGAGCCCGGGTGATCGTCGATCCGGCGCAGTTCGAAGCGGCGTTGCTCAATCTGATCGTCAACGCCCGCGACGCGATCGCGGAGAAGGGTGCCGGCGACGGCGGCGCGATCGCGGTCCAGACGCGCCATTGCCGGATCGAGGCCGGCGAGGTGGCCGACGTGGAGCCCGGCGACTATGTCTGCGTCAGCGTGGCCGACACGGGCGCAGGCATGGACGAAGAGACCATGCGTCGGGTGTTCGAGCCCTTCTTCACCACAAAAGCCGTCGGCAAGGGCACGGGGCTGGGCCTCAGCCAGGTCTATGGCTTCGCGCGCCAGAGCGGTGGCGGCGTGCGGCTGGACTCCACCTCGGGCCAGGGCACGACCATCGACATCTACCTGCCGCCCGCTGCGGCGGTGGCGGATGCCGAAACGGAGCCAACGGCCGCAGAGGCGGGACCCACGACCGGCAGCCTGCTGCTCGTCGAGGACGATCCGGGCGTGGCGGCGGTGGCTTTCGACCTGCTGACCGAGCACGGCCTGAGCGTCACCCTGGCCGAGAACGGACCCGAAGCCCTGGCGCGGCTCGAGACCGCGACATTCGACATCATGCTGACCGACGTGGTCATGCCTGGCGGCGTGTCGGGAATCGAGCTGGCCCGCCGCGCTGCTGATCTTTATCCGGCCATGCGGATACTGCTCGCCTCGGGCTACGCCGGAGACGATGTCGATGACGATCTGGTCGGGGCCGCCTGGCCACTGTTGCGCAAGCCTTACTCAGGCGAAGAGTTGTTCCAGGCCCTCGGCCGGGCGAAGGCGGCGCAACAGGAGACGGCAGCCTAGAGCGTGATCGGTTGAGGTGGAGTCGCTTCGCGACTCCGCTGATGCCGTGAATCAGGGTCCAGGATCCAGCGAGAGCGTGATTCACGCTTTCGGCGGACCCACGCTGTGGGTCCTCCTTGACCGATCATGCTCTAGGCTGGGTCGATGACCTGCACCTCGGGCCAGCGGGCCAGGGCGCCGGCGACGGCGCGCTCCCAGCCCCGCGCCCGGGGACGATTCGGATTGGGGCGGATCACGCGATCGAAGACCTCGATCAGACCGAACGGCGCGGCGACCGACAGGCTGGCATCGGGCTCCAGACGGATGCCGACGGCGAAGGCCGGGGCGACGAAGCGGCCCAGGGCCTCGTCGGTGCAGGACAGGGGCGCATAATCCTCGCCGAACCGGTCCTTGAACCACAGGTGGACGCGGGCCTGGTTGCGGACCTCGACCTGGCTCCTGAAAGGCTCCTCGAAGGCGGCGGCGACCCGTCGGATCACGACATCCTCGGCGTCCCACGAGGTGTCGGGATCGAAATAGCCGAGGTCGTAGTCCTTGCGTCCATAGCCCACCGGGCGACCACCCAGAGCGTTCCAGACGGTCTGGTAGACGGCCCCGGAGAAGGCGCGCCAGTCGGGCAGATCCAGCGACCGGGCCACGGTCAGGACGTGCATCAGGTCCGGGTCGGCCCGCACCATCCGGTCCAGCCGCGCCTCGAGCGTCGCGCTCACCGCCGGTCCCTCAGGGGCCAGCCGTGGTCGAGGGGGCCGTGCCCGCCCCCCAGACCCGGAGCCCGGCGGATCGCCTCCGACACATAGGCCCAGCCGTGGGTCACCGCCGTCTCCAGGGACCAGCCCTGCGCCAGGCCGGCGGCGATGGCGCTGGCCAGGGTGCAGCCCGTGCCGTGGGTCGAGGTCGTCTCGATGCGCGGGCCCTCCAGCAGGGTCTCGCCGGCGGGCGTCATCAGCAGATCGAGCACCGTCGGCCCCGGGACATGGCCGCCCTTCATCAGGACGGCGCTCGCCCCGAGCGCCAGGAGGGCGTCTCCCGCCCGACGCTGGCCATCGAGATCGGCGACCGGAACGCCCGTCAAGGTCTCGGCCTCGGGGGCATTGGGCGTCAGCAGGGCCGCGCGCGGGATCATCAGCGACCGCACCGCCCCCACCGCGTCATCGTCCAGCAAGGGCGCCCCGCCCTTGGCCACCATGACCGGATCGACGACGACGGGCGCGCCGGCGGTATCCAGAATGGCCGCCACCCGCTCGACCACGGCGACGGAGCCGAGCATGCCGGTCTTGATCGCGTCGGCGCCGATGTCGTCCAGCACCGCCCGGGCCTGGGCCTCGATCAGATCCAGCGGCAGGGGATGGACACCGTGGACGCCCAGGGTGTTCTGGACCGTGATGGCGGTGATGGCGGTCGCGGCGTACCCGCCCATGGCGGTCACGGCCTTGATGTCGGCCTGGATCCCCGCGCCGCCGCCGGAATCCGATCCGGCGATGATCAGGACGCGGCCACGCGGTGACGACGGAGCGGAGAACATGCGGCTCCATGCGGCGCCGGCACCGGACCCGCAAGTCCGCGTAGCCTTTCATCGTCAACCGACGAACAGGTCGGATGGGGGAGCGTCGACCGAATGATACAAGCCATAGGCCTGGCCAGCCTGGCCGCCGCCAGCGCCTTCGTCATGGGCTATGCGCTCAACCAGGGCAGCACCTGCGCGGTCCTCGCGGCCCGTCAGGTTCTGGAGGAGCGCCGGCCGACGATGCTGCTGGGGTTCGCGGTGGCCGCCGCCGCGGCCGGGCTGGTATGGCTGCCGCTGGCGTGGGCGGGTCATGTGGCACTGACGCCGGATCGCGCCCTGGGGTGGGGCCTGATCGCGGGAGCCGTCCTCATCGGGGCCGGGGCCGTGCTGAACCGGGCCTGCCTTCTGGGCAGCATCTCCAGGATCGGCGACGGACGGCTGAGCTATCTCGGCCTGCCGATCGGTCTGGCGGTGGGATTTCTCCTCGCCGACGCGGTGTCGATCCGGCCTTCCGACGTTCGGCCCAATCTCCTCGGTCACCCCTCCGAGATCTCGGCCCTGGTGGTGGCCGGCTTCACCGTGATGCTCTGGACCGGCTGGGCCGCCATGCGAGCGTTGGGCGACGGGGCTGTGCAGGGCCGCTGGTCCGGCCGGATCGCGATGGTCGTCCTGGGGATCGCCGGAGCCCTGCTGTTCGCCGCCGCCCCGGGCTGGACGCTCGCCGACGCCATCCGGATCGCGATCCCGCAAGGTTCCATGACGCTCATGGCGGCCGGCGCTCTCGGCCTGGCGATGTTCGCCATCCTTTGCCTGGGGGCCATGCTCTCTGGCCTCCTTCGACGATCGTTCGTTCTTCGCTCGCCTCGGCCTGTCCCCTTCCTGCGCTCCGTCGCCGGAGGCGCGGTCATGGCCCTGGGCGCGAGCCTGATCCCGGGCGGAAACGACAGCCTGCTGCTCGCGGCCGTTCCGGGGGCGACCCTGGCGGGGCTCGTTGCCCATCTGATCATGTCGGCGACGGTGTTCGCCCTGTTGGCCGCTACGCGAGGCGTTTCAGGGGCGAGCGATTTCGACCAGGCCGCCCCGTGACGCAGACGGGGTCGCCGACCCGTTGCGACCACCGTCCAGCCAAGCTTGTATGCGGACGTCGCCGGGGTCGGCGGCGCCGAGGGCTGATCGCGATGTCACAACCCACAGAGCCCCGCCGGAAGATCACCCTGCTGTGGGTGGTCGAGAGCCTCAGCACCGCTTCGGGCATCGCCTTTCTGGCCAGCGCGATCGCGCACGCCACGGCCTTCCACATGACGTGGGGGCTGAACTACTTCGCCGTCGCCTCCCCCACGGATGTGGTGATGGGCGCGTTCAACCCCTTGCTGCTCGTCCTGGGCCCCGCCGTCGCCATCATGCTGGCGGGGGCCGCCGTGACGGTGGCGATGAACGTCGCGCGAGAGGGGCCAAAGGCGGCGTTGGAAGGCGTCGTCGAACGGACGGTCGGCCTGTTCACGCCGCTGCGTCTGCTGGTGCTCAGCCTCGCGTCGCTGATGGTGGTGGTCGCCTTCTCGGACGTCTTCGTGCCTCGACCCGGTCGTCCGCCGAGTTGGCTCTATACGGGTCTGAGCGCCGACGCGCCGAGTTGCGCCGGCGCAAGTGTTCAGTGGCTCGGCAGTCAGTCGGCGATCCTCGACTGCGGGGGCGAGGTCCGCGTCGAGCGCCGCGATGCCTTGAAGCTCAGGGTCGCCCGCGCCTGAGGGGATGCCCGTCGCTCAGGCCGTCTCCACCGCCGCCTGCACCTTCAGCGCCTGGACCGTCTCGCGCACATCGTGGACGCGGATGACGGCGGCCCCGCGACGGGCCCCCTCAAGGGCCAGGGCGATGGAACCACCCAGGCGGTCGGTGGCCTCGGCGGCGGACGGGTCGATGTTGCGGATCATGCGCTTGCGGCTGGCCCCCAGCAGCACCGGAAAGCCCGTCGCCACCAGCCGGTCCAGTGCGGCGATCAGGGCCAGGTTGTGCTCCACCGTCTTGCCGAAGCCGATGCCGGGATCCAGCGTGATCCGGTCGCGCGCCACCCCGGCCGTCATCGCCGCCCCGGCCCGGGCGACCAGGTGATCCACGACCTCGGCGACCACGTCGTCATAGCGCGGCTCGACCTGCATCGACTGGGGGTCACCGAGCATATGCATGAGCACCACCTCGCAGCCGAGATCAGCGGCGACATCCACGCTTTCAGGGGCGAAGGTCAGAGCGGTCACATCGTTCCAGATCGAGGCCCCGACGGCCATGGCGGCGCGCGCGACCTCGGGCTTCATCGTGTCGACGCTGATCGGGCCGTGCCAGCGGGCGTGGACGGCCTCGATCACCGGGACCACCCGGACGATCTCGTCCTGGGCCGAGACGGGCTCCGCGCCCGGGCGGGTGCTCTCGCCGCCGATGTCGAGGATATCCGCCCCGTCGCCGATCAGCTTCATGGCCTGCGCCAGCCCCGCCTCAACGGTCGCGTGCCGGCCGCCGTCCGAGAAGCTGTCGGGCGTGACGTTGACGATGCCCATAACGCGGGGACGCGCCATCAGGACCCGCCGCCGATCAGGCGACCCAACGCCTCCAGATAGGCGGCGAAGGCGGTGCGGCCCTCCGGTGTGATGGCGATGCGGGTCAGGGGCTTGTTGTCCTTGAAGCTCTTGTCGATCGAGACATAGCCCGCCTCGTCCAGCTTTTTGAGATGGACCGACAGATTTCCCTGCGTCGCCTCCAGCACGGTCTTCAGCTCGGTGAAGTCGGCGGCCTCGACGTCGGCCAGATAGACCATGATCCCCAGCCGCAGGCGACCGTGGATGACCTCGTCGATCCTGCCGAGATCGGCCAGGCCCATCGTCAGATGGTGCCCCGCGCATCGCGGAACATCACCCATCCTGGCAGGGCGAACAGGGCGAACAGGGCGACGGTGCAGACGCCCAGATACCACAGCGGTTCGCGCACCAGCAGGCCCAGCGCCACTGCCGTGGCCCAACCGCCCAGAGCCGTCGCCAGCATCCAGACCTTGCGCTTCAGGGTCCAGGCCATGAACCAGGCCGCCGCCTGAAGGGCGAAGACGATCGCGGCGTAGTACAGCCAGACCGCGAAGTCCTGATCGCGGGCAGCGCCGACGCCGAAGATGATGACGACAGCCAGATTCGCCATGCCGGTGGCGCTGAAGGCCGCGTTGAGGGTCCGGGTCGCCATCGGACCGCGATTGGCCCCTCCGTCCTTGCGGTCTTTCAGGATCGCCCAGGCCAGGACGCTCAGGAAGGCGACGCTGATCCCGACGACGAACGCCAGGTTCGCCAGATCCGGCCAGTCGATCAAGCCAGTCGCCTGGCCGACGTGAAACAGACACTGAAGCCCGTACAGCAACCCCCCCGCCAGATAACAGATCGCCAGGGTCATCGGCGGCCGGCCACCGCCCTCGACGATGGCGCGCATGAAGGCGAGGTCGTCCTCGGGCGAATGCAGACGGGGTTTGGCGCGCATGTTCGATCTCCTGACGCCGGCTCGTCCTTCGGGTGGACGAGCCGGCGGGACTTGGCAAGCTATTCGGCGGGAAGCGGCGCGGCGTCCGGATGCGGCTTGCGCCAGGGGACGCGACGTCCGTTCAGCCAGGAGCCGATGAAGGTGTGACGGACCAGCAGTTCGTAGCTGAGCAGACTGACCGCCATGACGCCCGCGACCACAGCCGCCAGCTTGGCGAACCACGGCCAGGGCTGGGCCAGAAGCAGGACCTGGGCGGCCATCACCAGTGGCAGGTGGACGATGTAGACCCAGTACGAGGCGTCCGCGAGATAGCGGCGAACGGGGCTGTGACGCGAGGCGAACCGCAGAGCCAGGCCGACGAGGGCGAACGTGGCTGACCACAGGGCGATGGCATAGGTCCAGGCCGAAGTGGCCTTCATCGCCGGGTCGATGACGGGCTCCAGCCGGGGGCCGAGCCCTCCGGCGAGATAGAGAGCGGCGGCCCCGGTCGCGACCGCCACGACGGCGAACACCGGCCAAGCACCCTTGATGCGATCCAGCAGGTCGCGGCGGCGATTCAACAGGGCACCGACCGCATAGGCCAGGCCGAAGGTCGTCAAGGCCACAGCGTTGGGGACCAGCCCCGTGTCCGGCGTCGGCACGCCGAAGAACACGATCCAGTCCGGATGGCTCCAGAAGGCGAACGCCAAGGGCGCGGCCAACAACGCGGGGCTCCAGGGACCGACCACGGCGCCGGCGATCCGGTCCGCCAGCCGGCCGGTGCGGCCGGATCGATCGAACGCGGTCAGGGCATGCAGCGCCAGCCGCGTGACATAGAAGATCAGCAGGACCCAGAGGAACCACAGATGGGTCAGGGGAAAGGTCTCGAGCGTCAGGGGCGGCGGCGGTGGACCGTCGGTCGGCAGGGTGCCGCCGTTGTCGATGGCGACCTTCCACAACAACACGGCGATGATGGCCGGGAAGACGACCCACCACATCCCGAACAGGCCCCCGCCGACGCGGTTCAGCCGATCCCGGGCGAAGCGCGGCCAGCCCATCCGCCCCAGCATCAACTCCCCGAACAGGCCCGCGATGAGGAAAAAGGTCGTCATCCGGAACAGGTGGATGACGAAGAAGACCAGACTCGCGCCCTGGGACGTCTGGGCATCCGTCGCGATCCAGATCGGAGCGGGGATGTAGGCCATCGAAGCGTGCAGCACGACGCCGAGAAGCAGGGCCCCTCCCCTCAAGGCGTCCAGGCCGTGCAGGCGGTCGGTAACGGTCACGAGACATCTCCTCTATCGAGGGCCTGCCGATACCATAGACATGTTTGTTATGCAAACATGTCTGGAGAATGAAAGCCCGCGCGGCGAACCGGGCGGGCTTTCCGGCCTTGCGGCTAGTGGACGGTGCGGTGCTCTTCCGACGCCACCACCGTGACGCCTTCCGACACCGGCGTGACCGGCACGGACACCGACGGGCCCGAGTTCGGGAAGTTGTTCTCGTCGCGGTTCGGGGCCGCGCCCTTCTCCAGCAGGTCCTTGATCTCCTCGCCCGACAGGGTCTCGTACTCCAGCAGGGCCTGCGCCAGCTTCTCCAGGTCCTCGGCCTTGTCGGTCAGGATCTTGCGGGCCTCGTCCCAGCCGGAGGTGACCAGCTTCTTGACCTCGGAATCGATGATCCGCGCGGTCTCCTCCGAGATGTTCTGGCTGCGGGCGACGGAGTGGCCGAGGAAAACCTCCTGCTCATTCTCGCCATAGGCGACCGTGCCCAGCACGTCTGAGAAGCCCCACTGGGTGACCATCCGCTTGGCCAGCTTGGTCGCCTGCTGGATGTCCGAGGACGCGCCAGAAGTGATATTTTGCTTGCCGAAGATCAGCTCCTCGGCGACCCGGCCGCCCGCCATGATGGCGATGCGGTCGATCATCTGCTGGTACTTCATGGAATAGCGGTCGCCTTCAGGCAGCTGCATCACCATGCCGAGCGCCTGTCCACGCGGGACGATGGTCGCCTTGTGGACGGGGTCCGCCATCTTGACGTTCATGGCGACGATGGCGTGGCCGCCCTCGTGATAGGCGGTCAGGCGGCGCTCCTCCTCGTTCATGGCCATGGACTTGCGCTCGGCGCCCATCATGACCTTGTCCTTGGCGTCCTCGAAGTCGCGGTGCGTGACCATGCGACGGTCCTTGCGGGCCGCCATCAGGGCCGCCTCATTGACCAGATTGGCCAGATCGGCACCCGAGAAGCCGGGCGTTCCGCGCGCGACGGTCTTGACGTTGACGTCGGCGGCCAGCGGCACGTCCTTCATGTGAACGCGCAGGATGCGCTCGCGGCCCGAGACGTCCGGATTGGGCACCACGACCTGGCGGTCGAAACGGCCGGGACGCAACAGGGCCGGGTCCAGAACGTCGGGACGGTTGGTGGCCGCGATCAGGATGATCCCTTCGTTGGCCTCGAACCCGTCCATCTCGACCAGCAGCTGGTTCAGCGTCTGCTCGCGCTCGTCGTTACCGCCGCCGAGGCCCGCGCCCCGGTGACGACCCACGGCGTCGATCTCGTCGATGAAGATGATGCAGGGCGCGTTCTTCTTGGCCTGTTCGAACATGTCGCGCACCCGGCTGGCGCCGACGCCGACGAACATCTCGACGAAATCGGAGCCGGAGATGGAGAAGAAGGGCACGCCCGCCTCGCCGGCCACGGCGCGGGCCAGCAGGGTCTTGCCGGTGCCCGGAGGGCCCACCAGAAGCGCGCCCTTCGGGATCTTGCCGCCCAGGCGCTGGAACTTGCCGGGATCCTTCAGGAAATCGACGACCTCCTGCAGCTCCTCCTTGGCCTCGTCCACGCCGGCGACGTCCTCGAAGGTCTTGCGCCCCTTGTGCTCGGTCAGCAGCTTGGCCTTGGACTTGCCGAAGCCCATGGCTCCGCGCGCCCCGCCCTGCATCTGGCGCATGAAGAAGATCCACACCCCGACCAGGAGCAGGATGGGCAGCAGGCCGATCAGCAGCCCCTGCCACCAGGCCTGGCGCGTCGTCTTGACGTCGACCTGGGCCCCCGAGGCGCGGATGGACTCGATCAGGCCCTCATTCGGGTAGGGGGTGGTGGAGGTGAACCGGGTATCGTTCTGATAGACGCCGGTGATCTGGTCGCCGCGCACGGAGACCGACTTGATCTGCCGGGCCTCGGTCGCCGTGACCAGCTGGGAATAGGAGATTTCCTGCGGCCGACTCTGGGCCTGGGCGCCTGCGGGCTGTCCGGGCAGGGTCCCGCCGTTCTGGCTGACGGCGGCGTAAACCGCCAGAAGGCCCAGGATGATCACGCCCCAGATGGCCAGATTGCGAAGGTTCATCGGTTCGAAGTCCTCGTCGCCGACCGCCCGGCCGGCATGGGTTTCACTCAATCGACATCAAAATAGGTCAGACGGCGGCGTTTCGCCATGGACGGTTCGCGTCAGGTCCTTTTCCTGCGTCGTTTCGCCCAGAGCCAGCATCAGGCGGCGGGGCCCGAGATTCAGGACCCTGGCCGCACGCCATGCAAGAACCGGGCGATCGGACCCGTCCCGGATCAGGACCGGCAGGGCCCCGCGCGCGGCGGCGGGCGATCGGGCGACGAGGGCGCGGTCGGCGTCCGACAGTCCCGCCAGCAGGCCCAAAGCGGGCACGACGCTCCAGCCATCTTCGGAAGCGGTGATCTCGTAACGGCCGTCCCAAACGGCGGGTCGATCCGGGTTCAGGCGCAGCTGGACGGACGCTCTGCGGCGGAACTCGCCTGCCTCGCGCATGACGACAACCCGGCCCGGCGTCGCCTCGATCCGAGCGCCCGCGAGCGTCGCCGTGAAGGGGAGTTCGGCCGCCAGCCTGGCCTCCAAGGCCGTCAGTCGGTCGGGGCGCGGCGGGCGGTCGTGACCGGCCGCACAGAGGACGGTCTGTCCCAGGCGGATCACGCCATCGAACCCCTCTCCCAGAAGAAGCGGGTTTGGGCTTCCCGACGCTGTCACGCGGTCGTTTTTACCCGAAGGCACAGGGGGCTCAGCCCTGGCCGGATCACGGTCCGCCTTCACAGCGGGGGCGTTCAGCGATCTGCGGGCCGCACCCCGCCCGAACCCCTCATTTCCTGGGTCCTCGATCCAGTCCCGGCCCCTTGCCCGCAGCAGGTCCCGCAACGCCTGACGCCGCTCCTCCAGCATCGGCCGCAGCAGCATCAGCCCGCGCCCCTCCGGCCAGGCCGGGCTGGGCGACCACTCCCGCAGTCCCCCCAGCGTCGAGCCCCGCGCCCGCATCCAGTCGCCCTCGGCCACATCGTCGGCCGTGTGCCCGAACAGGACCACCAGCGCGCCGGCCTCTCGCGCGGCATCGGCGATCAGGGCATGGCGGGCGCGACGGGCGGCGGCGGGCAGGCCGCTCTCGGGCGTGACGCCGTCCCAGCGGCGCTCGACCCAGTCGGCGCCGACCGAGCGCGCGGACGATTGGCAGCGACGCGACCAGTCGGGGCTATCGGGGTTCAGACCGTGATCGACGGTGATGGCCAACAGACGGCGGCCCGCCTGCCGGGCCCAGACGGCGGCGATCTCCAGCAGAGCCAGCGAGTCGCCCCCGCCGGACAGGGCCAGGGCCAGCGGTCGCGAGGTGTCCCGCTCCAGCCGGGCGTCCAGCCGCGCGAGTACCCGGCGCTCCAGTTCGGCGGACGGGTCGTCCCGGCTCAGCGACAGTTCGCCTGGGCTCGCGTCTGGCTCGCGATGGCGCGCAGCCCCGGAGTGGACGTCTCGGCATAGCGCCGGTCGTATTCCCCCAGAGCCGCGCAGGCCTGGGCGTCGCGGTTGGTGGCCTCCAGACCGCGCGCGAGCTTCAGCGTCACCTCACCGGCCCAGCCTTCCGTCGGCCAGCCCTGCAGCGCCTGGGCGTATTGCTGGACCGCCCCGGCCTGATCGCCGCCGGCGCGGATGATGTCGCCGATCCGCCAGGTCGCCTCGCGGCCCGACGGCGTGTCGGCCCAGGTGGAAGCGACGAGCTCCAGCGCCGCGCGACCGCGAGCCGGATCGGTCGTCAGAAGGGCGCGGGCGGCGGCGAGGTCCGACACGGCGTCGCCGGTCGGCGAGCGGGCGGCGGCTTCCTCGGCCTCGCGCGCGGCGGTCTCGGCGGCCTCACGAGCCTGCTCGATGGTGCCCAGCCTTCCCTCGGCGTCGGCGAGACGGGCACGCAGGGCGGCGTTGTCGCGATCGCTCTCGTCCAGCTGGAAGGTCAAGCGTTCCAGATCGGCGTTCACCCGCTGAACCGTCCGCTCCATGTCCTGAAGCCTGCGATCCATGATCGAGACCCGGCCCTGGAGCGCGACCAGCTCAGGATCGGATTCGACCAGAACTGGCTCGCCCTGCGCGTTTCGCTGCGTGATGGCGCGTTCCAGTCGTCGGACATTGCGGTCCAGATTGTCGAGACGGCGCACGTCCCACTGGATCCCCGGCAGGGGTTGGGTCTGGGCCACCACCGCGCCGCCGATGACGCCGACGGCGACGGCGGCGAGGGCGAGTGTCCGCAAGGTCAGATGTCTGTTCATGCCGGCACAGGTTCCACCGATTTGGGGCCGCCGCAAGGCGTCAGAAGCCCAGGCCGAACAGGATCACGCCCACCAGGAACAGGGTGAACACGAACAGGCTGAAATTCAGCAGCAGGAAGGTCCGCCACAGGGCCGAGAACCAGCCCAGCGAATAGGTCCCCTTAAGCTGGGCGAACATGTGGACGGGGACCGCGAGGGTCAGCAGCCCGGCTATCGAACCCACCGTCGCCTCCCACCAGCCGCCGTCATTGCCCGCGATCCAGTCGAACAGCGACAGACCCATGGTGAAGATCGCCATAAAGGTGAGCGAGTAGAGCACGAAGACACCGTGGTCATACCAGCTGAACCCTGGTTTCCACGCGAACATCAGCCAGACGAAGGGAATCGACAGGGGCACCAGCAGGAAGGCGAATTTATAGAGCGTCTGCTGCGCCTTGTAGAAGGCGAAGTCGGGGTTCGACAGCTTCTCAACGACCTTGTCCCTGAACTTCTGATCGCCGATGCCGACGGTGACGTTGCCGCTCTTGGCCGCGTCGGCGACGCTGGCCTGCCAACTGCCGGGGGTCAGGCCATCGGTGCGCGGACCCGCCGACTGCGCCGCTTCGAGATCCGCCAATCGGGATTGCGCGCCGATCAAGCCGCCACGAAGTCCCGCCGCGGTCGCCTCCGCCCCTGGTTCGCCTTCAGCGGCTCTCGCCTCTGCCTCGGCGACAGACTCCTCCAGATCCGAGATGGCCGCCCGTGTCGCCGCGATCTGGTCGTCCAGAGACTCCACCTGGATCGCGTCCCTGCCGCTGAAACTGAGCAGGAAGAACATCAGGAAGACGGTGAACAGGAACAGCGCCAGCGGCGAGACGTAGCGCGTCCGCCTGCCCTGGATCCATTCACGCGTCAGCCGACCGGGGTTCAGCAGCAGCAACGGCAGGGTCCGCCAGATGCGGGCGTCGAAATGCATGACGCCGTGCAGAAGCTCCTCGCCGAGGTGCAGCAGGCTGCGATGCACATGGGTGGGCTGGCCGCAGTTCGAGCAGAACTTGCCGGAGACAGGCTCACCGCAATCGGTGCAGACATCGAGATGGTCGCCGGCATGGCCCGTCGGCTTCTCGACCGCGGATGCGATCAGGCCTCCGGTCGCGGCACCGCCCGCTGCGTCGATGTCCACCATGCTCGCCCCCGGCTTCGCTCAGCAGCCAGTGTGACGCGCTGCACAAGACCGGGCAAGCCGGGGCGAGGAGCCGGGCTTAGTTGGCGCCGGACACGATCGCGGTGTGGCCGTTGCGGTTCCGGGCCCAGGCTTCCTCGCTCGCGCCCTGGGCGATTGGGCGTTCCTTGCCGAAGCTGATGGTGTCGATCCGGCCGGCCGAGACGCCGCGCTCGATCAGATAGTTGCGGATCGATTCGGCACGGCGGGCGCCGAGCGCCAGATTGTATTCCCGCGTGCCGCGTTCGTCGGCATTGCCTTCGATCCGGACGGTGACCTGCGGATAGCGCTGCAGCCACTGGGCCTGGGCGTCGAGACGCGGATAGGCCTCCGGGCTGACGGAGTAGCTGTCGAGGTCGAAGTAGATGCGGTCGCCGACGTTGACGACGAAGTCCTGCTGGCTGCCGGGGGCCCCGGCGCCGATGCCGCCGCCCTCGATGCCGCCGGTGCCCGGGCCCGGATAGGCGGGGACGTTCGTTCCGGTTCCGGTCTCGCCCGTCGCGCCCTCGACGGGGCGACGGGGCGCGCAGGCGGCCATGGCCACGACAGAGAGGCCGATCAGCACGACCTTGGCGGTGCGGGATGCGGTCATCATCAGAGCGTCTCCTGTGTGTGTCTGGCGGCGTCGAAGGCCAACATAGGGCCCGCGCGCCGGAATGGCATGTTTGAAAAGGTCGGATCAGGCATCGCAGGCGTCGGGATCGCCGGCCCCGAGATTGGCGGAGGTTTCGTCCAGCAGCGGCGACCAGGCAGGGTCCGAGCCCCGACCCTGATAGCCGGACTGGGCGATGACGCGGCCGGACAGGTCGACCATCCACAGATTGGTGTCCCCGCCCCGCGTCTGCCTCGAGAACATCAGGTAGCGGCCATTGGGGGCCCAGGACGGACCCTCCTCGAAATAGGACCGGCTCAGCATCCGCTCACCCGAGCCGTCCGGCGCCATGACCCCGATGCCGAACTGGCCACCGCCCGACTTGGTGAAGGCGATCAGGTCGCCGCGCGGGCTCCAGGCCGGGGCGGTATAGCTGCCGCCGCCCCGCGAGATCGGCCGCTGGCCCGAGCCGTCGGCGTTCATGACATACAGGCGTGGCGTGCCCGATCGGTCGGAGTTGAACACCAGTCGCGATCCGTCGGGGCTGAACGAGGGCGAGGTGTCGATGCCCGGATCGCTGGTCAGGCGCGACAGCCGCCGCGTCTGAAGGTCCATCACATAGACGTCGGTGTTCCCGCCCCGGATGATCGAGAAAGCCACCTTGGACCCGTCCGGCGAATAGCGCGGCGCCAGGGGCTGGCCGTCGAACTCGCCCAGGTTCTCGCGACGGCCCGTGGTCAGATTGTACAGATAGATGCGGCTGTAGTCCTCGCCCAGCGCCATATAGACGATCTCGTCGGGGTTGGACGAGAAGCGCGGCGTCAGGATGATCTCACTGCCGTCGGTCAGGAAGACAGGATTGTATCCGTCCTGATCCACGATCGCGAGGCGCGACAGGCGGTTCAGCTCGGTGCCGCTTTCGGCGACGTAGATGATGCGGCTGTCGAAGAAGCCGCTCTCGCCCGTCATGCGCTGATAGACGACGTCCGCGATCTTGTGGGCGATCCGCCGCCATTGCTCGGGCGTGGCGATGAAGTTGTAGCTGACCAGCTGGCACTGGCGATACGGATCATAGAGCCGAAAGCCCACGTCGTTGCGCCCGTCCGGACGCGGCGTGACCGAGCCATACAGCACCGCCTGCGCCCCGATCTGGGTCCACTGAGGGAAGTTCGGCGCATTGGCCAGGGTCAGGCCCGTTTCGATGAAGCTGGCCGGATTGATGGGCTCGAAGAAGCCCGAACGGCGCAGGTCGCCCGACAGCACCTCGGCGATCGACGCGCCGTTCTGACCGCTGAAGGGGGCGACGGCGATCTGGAAGGGACGCAGCACGCCCTGATCGATCTCGACCTCGATCGGGCCCCCGTTCTGGGCCGGCTGCTGGCGCGCCTGCTGCTGCGACGGGCCGCCGTTCAGGCTCTGCGTCGCGCTCTGGGCCTGCACCAGGGTCGTCGCGGCGAGACCGAGCACGCACACCGTGGAGAGAAACAGATTCAGACGCATCGATGGCTCCAGGTCGTCGAAGGCGAGAGGTCCCGGCCCTTATCCATGGGCCGTGTGACAAACGCCAGCTTGGCGCGGATTGGGGCGAGATTCGGGACGGCAAGGATTGCCGGGCATGCGACGTCAGGGATCGACATCATTGATGCGTGATGCGTGATGCGTTAGCCTGGGGCCATGAGAACAACGCTCACCATCGATGACGATGTCTTGGAGCGGGCTCGCGCGATCGCCGATTACGAAAACCGCTCTATCGGTGAAGTGGTGTCCGAGCGGCTTCGCAAATCGTTCGCGGCTCCCGGTCCCGCCCTCGACACATGGAACGGCTTCCCACAGTTGCCGAAGCGCGGTGCCGTCGTGACGATGAAGATGGTCAATGCCGCGCGGGATGAGGAGGATTGATCCATCTCCTCGACGCAAACCTCCTGATCGCGCTGATCGACCCGGATCACGTCCACAGCGCCTACGCCAAGGCGTGGTTTGAAAGAACGGTTGATGAAGGCTGGGCTACATGCCCGATGACCGAGAACGCCTTTGTCAGGATCGCTGGCAAGCCGTCCTACAAGATGCCCGGCACCTTTTCGGACATGGCGGAACTTCTGGTCCGGGTACGCGCCCGGCCGGGCCATGTGTTCTGGCCAGACAGCATCAGCCTCGTGTCCAATCCGTTGATCGACACGCGCCGCATCGCGGGCCACGGCCAGATCGCCGACGTCTATCTGTTGGCCTTGGCTGTCCAGAACGGCGGCAGGCTCGCCACCTTCGACCGGCGCATTGCCGCCTCCGCCGTCAAGGGCGGAAACGAAGCCCTTGTCGTCATCGAGAGCTCTGACGCTTAGCGGTTCTGGCAGACCGTCTGGGTAATGTACGACGGTCGGAAACGACCTCCGGGGAAGTTCGATGGCACATCGAAGACGCCGCGCTCTCGGAAAGCGCGCAGCACACCGTCAGCCGCCACACGGTAGATCGGATCGGATTGAGGAGAGACCAGGGTCGGACCGGCGACGACACGACCATCGACAGAAAGCGTGACATCGAGAACGACCCTCAAATCCCTACGCTCGCAGACGGACGCAGGCCACGCAGGGTCAACTTGACGAAAGATGGCAGCGATCTGCGGGCCCGTCGCTTGCGAAGCCCGCCCCTGCCCCTGCTGACCCGTGGGCGCGCGGGGCCCGGGCGTCGGCGCGGGACGGCGCGGCCCGGCGAGGGCGTCGAGGTCCAGCGGCGCGGTCGGCTGGGTCGGAGCGGGACGCGGCGGGGTGGGCCTGGGCGGCGTCGGACGCGGCGGTGTCGGCCGGGGAGGCGTCGGGGTCGGGGGTGCGGGACGCGGCGGTGTAGGTCGTGGCGGGGTCGGGCGCGGCGTGGGCGCGGGCCGGGGCGCGGGCGGTGCCGGAACCGGGGGCGTCGGTCCCGGCGGCGCGGGCTCTGGAATGGCCTCCTCGGGCGGGGCCGTGGCGGCGTCCTCGGTCACGAGTTCCTCCGCCGGATTGTCGGCGGCTGCGGCCTCGATCACTTGGGACGAGACGATCGACACGGGCACCGAGTTGATGATCGGCGTGATCTCCTCGCGCTCGGCCCTGGGCAGCAAGAACAAGCCCGCGACGCCCACATGCAGCAGGATGGCACCCAGGATGGCCGGAGAGGGAGCCCGCGCCGCCATGGCTCAGCCCTCCGCCTCCGGGGCGGTATCGGTGATCAGGTTCAGCTTGGTGAAGCCCCCGGCCGAGAGCCGCGCCATCACCCGCGCCACGGCCTGATAGGGGGCCCGGCCGTCGGCGCGAACGAAGACGGACAAATCTTCGCGCTCGGTCTCGCCCGCCGCGTCGGCGACCCGTTCGAGCAGGGCGTCATAGGCGGTCTCGTCGCGCTGGACGAAGATGGCCCCTTCCTGGTCGACGGACACGGTCACCGGCGGCTGGTCGGTCTCGACCGCGCTGGCCTCGGTCTTGGGCAGTTCGACCGGAACACCCACGGTGAGCAGCGGCGCCGAGATCATGAAGATGATCAGCAGAACCAGCATCACGTCCACCAGGGGCGTGACGTTGATCTCCGACAGCGGCCGCTTGCGCGCCCGGCGTCGGCCGCGCACATGGCCGCCTCCCGCGCCTCCACCCATGGCCATGGCTCAGACGCTCCGCCGGATGCCGAGGTCGGACGGCGGCGGCGGCGGAACGGGAGCGCCACCGCCTCCCAGTCGGCGCGCCACGGCGGCCTGCAGATCGTCGGCGAAGCTCTCCAGCCGACCGGTGAACTTGCCCGCGTCGATCGAGAACTTGTTGTAGGCGATATAGGCCGGGATGGCGGCGGCCAGGCCGATGGCCGTGGCGAACAGGGCCTCGGCGATGGCCGGGGCCACAGTGGTCAGGTTGGTGTTGCCGGCCGCCGCGATGGCGCCGAACGCGTTCATGATGCCCCACACCGTGCCGAACAGGCCGATGAAGGGCGAGGCGGTGGCGACCACCGACAGGACGCCCAGCCCCTCCTCGATCCGCTGGCCCTCGCGCGCGATCAGACTGTCCAGCGCCCGGTCGATGCGGGTGATCAAGAGGTTGCCCTGGGTATCGGTCAATGGCCCCTTGGACCGGGTCTCGCGCCAGTCCGCCAGGGCGATGACCAGCATCCGCGGCAGGGCGTGGCTCGGCTCCGGCCCGGCCTGGGCGGCGACGTCTTCGAGCGACCGGCCCGACGAGATGGCCCCCTCGAAAGCGTCGGCCTGGCGGTTCAGGGCGGCGAAGCGGAACGCCTTGTCGATGATGATGGTCCAGGACCAGACCGAGGCGACGGCCAGTCCGACCATCACCGACTTGACCACCCAGTCGGCGGCCATGAACAGGTGGACCGGGTTCAACAGGCTGGCGTCGGCGACTTCGGCGGTCATTCACGGGTCCTTTGAGCGCAGGCACGGCCTATCGAGCGACCGCCCATGGCCCTTCTAAGGCAGATCGGGCCGCCAAGTCCCTAACGCGGACTGCCGGAACCTGACGACACTGAGCCTGTGGCCTCGAAGACTCAGTGGATCGGCGCCAGCCACGGCCTGACCGCCTCGACCAGCGCGGGCGACGGACGCCTGGGCCTTCCGTCCAGATGGATGCACACCGCCGTCACCTCGGCCCGGCACAGCGCCTCGCCGTCCCGCTCGATGACCTGGGAAATCATCAGCCGGGGCCCCTTCACAGCATCGTATCGGGTGCGCACGGTCAGGGCGTCGTCGATCCGCGCGGGCCTGAGGAATGTCAGCTTCATCTCGGCGATGACGAAGGCCGTCGGGGCCTCGCCCTCCAGCAGCTGGGCATGGCCGATGCCGATGGCGCGCAGGAAGTCCGACCGCCCCCGCTCGAAATAGCGGACGTAGTTGGCGTGATAGACCACGCCGGTGAAGTCGGTGTCCTCGTAATAGACGCGCACCGGCAACAGGTGATCGCGCCCGTCGAACCGGCCGGAGGTGGGGGTGTCGGTCACGCCGCGCGCTTGGCTTTCGCAGCCTTGACCAAAACGTCGGCCATCCGCTCGCGCCAGTCGTCGCCGTCGAGGGCGAACGCCTTGATGGTTTCTGCGGGAAGCTGGAGCCCGACCTCGCTGACTTCCGTCAAGCGAGCGTAGGCCGCCGGAGAAAGAACCTCTCGGGCCGGTCGCATCCGTTCGATGTCCCGATCGGTCAGTTCGGGATTGTCGAGGTCCAGCGCGGCGTCAGGAGTTTCTGAGTTCGTCATATTTCTTCACCTCGCGCGGGTTGGCCCGCCGCAGGCTTATGATCCAGGTCACATCCTCGCGTTCCGTGTAGATCACGACGTGAACACGACCCTTGATGGGCAGATAAGCATACCACCGTACCTCGCCATAGTCTCGACGGTCGTCCAGGGCGATGAAGGCGGAAGCCCAATCCCCCTCTGCGACATCCCCGAGCGACAGGCCATGCTTGGCCCGATTGACGGTGTCCTTACCGGCGTGAAAGCCGATGCTCACTCGAACAGCCCCGCCTGGGACGCTCCCGTCGGCTTCGGCGGCTCCGTCAGACCCAGGTGGGCATAGGCCCGGGCGCAGGCCATGCGGCCGCGCGGCGTGCGCTGGATGAAGCCCTGTTGCAGCAGATAGGGCTCGATCACGTCCTCCACGGCGTCGCGGGCCTCGGCGATGGCGGCGGCCAGGGTGTCCATGCCCACCGGCCCGCCGCCATAGTTCTCGATCAGGGCCTTGAGAAAGCGGCGATCGTTGGCGTCGAGGCCCGCCTCGTCGATCTCCAGCCGCGCCAGGGCCCGGGCGGCCACAACGCGGTCGATGACGGCCGCGCCCTCGGCCCCGGCGAAGTCGCGCACGCGCCGCAGCAGCCTACCGGCGACGCGCGGCGTGCCCCGGGACCGGCCGGCGATCTCCCTCGCCCCCTGATCGTCGATCGGGGTGCCCATCTTTCGGGCCGCGCCAGTGATGACCCTGACCAGTTCCTCGGGTGTGTAGAACTCCAGCCTCAGGGGGATGCCGAACCGGTCCCTCAGCGGCGTCGCCAGCAGACCCGCCCGTGTGGTGGCCCCCACCAGCGTGAAAGGGGCCAGGTCGATCCGCACCGAGCGCGCCGAAGGGCCCTCGCCGATGATGAGGTCCAGCACATGGTCCTCCATGGCCGGATAGAGGATCTCCTCCACCGTCGGAGCCAGCCGGTGGATCTCGTCGATGAACAGGACGTCGCGCGGTTCCAGGTTCGTCAGGATGGCCGCGAGGTCCCCCGCCTTGGCCAGGATCGGGCCGCTGGTGGCCCGGAAGCCGACGCCCAGTTCGCGCGCCACGATCTGGGCCAGCGTCGTCTTGCCCAGTCCGGGCGGGCCGAACAGCAGAACGTGGTCCATCGCCTCGCCGCGCCCGCGCGCCGCCTCGATGAAGACCTTCAGATTGCCCTTTGCCTGCTCCTGCCCGACGAAGTCCGACAGGGTCTGGGGCCGCAGGGCGCGGTCGTAGGTTTCGCCTGGCGCCGCCTGTGGCGAGATCATCCGGTCGTCCGTCACCGTCCCAGCTCCTGCAGGGCCGCGCGGATGACCGCCGACAGCTCGGCCTCGTCACCCAGACGGATCAGCGCCTGATCCACGGCGCGCCGGGCGTTGACCTCGGCCACGCCCAGGCCGAGCAGGGCCGAAACCGCCTCTCCCGTGACGCTGGGCGCGGGGGTCACGACCTCCGCATGGGCCCCGGGCGCGGACGGCGTGAAGGAGACGTCGCCCAGCGGCTTGCCCTTCAGTTCCGTGACGATGCGCAGCGCCAGCTTCGGGCCCACGCCGTTGGCGCGCCCCACCGCCGCCTTGTCCTCGCGCGCCACGGCGGCGGCCAGTTCTCCCGGCGGCAAGACATCCAGCACCGACAGCGCCGCCTTGGGTCCGACACCCTGGATGGCCAGCAAGGTCGTGAAGGCCCGCCGCTCGTCGCGTGTCAGGAAGCCGTAGAGGCGCGGCCCGTTCTCGGCCGACCAGCTCTGTTCGACGTGCAGCGTCGCCTCGTCGCCGGGCGCGGGAAGCCGCTGCAGCGTCCGCGCCCCGCACGCCACGACATAGCCCACGCCCGCGCAGTCGATCAGGCAATGCCCCTCCTCGACCTCGGCCAGGACCCCGCGCAGCCGGCCGATCATCAACTTCTCCTCCCTGTTCGCGAAGCGAATGGGGAGGTGGCACGCAGCGAAGCGGAGTGACGGAGGGGTCGAGTCCGTCCGTTGTCGTCAAGGTTGCCAGCCCCAAACTCCGCAATCACCTCGCCCCCTCCGTCACGGCGCGAAGAGCGCCGCAGCTGGGCGTGGGTGATGGCCACGGCCAGGGCGTCGGCCGCGTCGGCCTTCACCTCGCCGCAGGTCGGGAGAAGCCGCTTCACCATGAAGGTGATCTGGGTCTTGTCGGCGTGGCCGGCCCCGACCACGGCCTTCTTGATCAGGTTCGGCGAATACTCCGCGACCGACAGCCCGGCCCGAGCCGGGGCCAGCATCACCGCCGCCCGCGCATGACCCAGCTTCAGCGTCGAGGCCGGATTGACGTTGACGAACACCTCCTCGATCGCGGCCTCGTCGCAGGCATGCGCGGCGCAGACCTCGCCCACCTCATCCAGCAACCACAGCAGGCGTTCTGAGAGCGGGAGGGTGTCCGGCGGACTGACCACGCCGTGCGCGACCCACGACAGCCGCGAACCCTCCGACACCACCACGCCCCAACCCGTGCGCCGCAAGCCGGGATCCAGCCCCAGGATGCGGGTCGCCCCGCTGTGAATCGGTGTGTTCGCCATCCGTTCCAGTCATGCCGCAAACAGGGTTAGCGAGCAATGAAGGTCCCCTTGCATCGAATGTGCTGCCGGCTGGCCAATCCGTTCCTCGGTTCAGCCCGCGCGTGGTCGATCCGGCGAGAAGCGGATGGCGAAATTCACCCGACCTTCGACGGGCTCGCCATCGATCAGGCGGGGTGTCAGGCGCGCGAGAGCGGTCGATCGCAGCGCCGCCTCGCCGAATCCCTGGCCGGAAGGTGTCTCGCGGATGATCTCGCAATCCGACAACCGGCCCGTCGCGTCGACGCCGCAGGCGAGCGCGACCGTGGCCGAGACCATGTCGCCTTCGTCTGTGACGGGGTAGTCCGGGCTGGGAACCGCCAGCCAGCGGGGCGGCGTGACCGCGCGACCCTCCGCGTCGAGGACGAGAGCCGGGGCGGCGGCGGGGAGATCAGACGCCACCGGGGCCGCGGAACTGGAATCGTAGGCCACCGAGGTGCGCGCGCGGCTCCGCTCTATGGCGTCGGCCAGCGCGCCGGACAGGTCGTTCAGCCTCGAGGCCGCGGCGGCGGCCAGGGCCACGACGAAACCGATCGCCACGAGCCAGGCCAGGACCGCGACCCAGCGGTTGGACGATCCGGGGTTGGCCACGCCATCGTCACCCATGCCCGTGCCCGTGCCCTAACCGCCGAACTTCGCCAGGTCCTCGTCCGAGATGTCTTCGTTGGAGTAGACGGCCGAGACATCGTCCTCGGCGTCCAGGGCATCCAGCAGCTTCATCAGGGTGCCGACCGCGTCGCCGGTGACCGGGACCTCGGTCTGCGGCTTCCAGACGATGGCGGTCGATTTCGGATCGCCCAGCACCTTGGACATGGCCTCGGCCACCTCGTTCAGGTCCTCGAAAGCGGTCCAGATCACATGGCCGGGCGCGTCCTCGTAGATGTCGGGCTTGACCAGGTCGCTCTCGACGTCCTGGGCACCCGCCTCGATAGCGGCCTCCATGACGGCGTCCTCGGTGCCCGCCTCGGCCGGGTAGTGGATCTTGCCCACCCGGTCCCACATGAAGGCGACAGAGTTCATCTCGCCGAGCGCCCCGCCGTTCTTGGTGAAGGCCGCCCGGATGTTGGACCCCGCGCGGTTGCGATTGTCCGTCAGCGCCTCGACGATGATGCCGACGCCGCCCGGGCCCCGACCCTCGTAGCGGATCTCCTCCATCGTATCGACGTCGCCGCCGGCCGCCTTGTTGATGGCGCGCTGGATCACGTCCTTGGGCAGACTCTCGGCCTTGGCGTTGTTGACCGCCAGGCGCAGGCGCGGGTTCAGGGCGGGGTCGGGCATGCCCGACTTGGCGGCCACGGTGATGTCGCGCGACAGCTTGGAGAACAGCTTGGAGCGGACCGCATCCGCGCGCCCCTTGCGGTGCATGATGTTCTTGAATTTGGAATGGCCGGCCATGGGGCTCTCTTGGTTGCGCTACCGCTCGGGACGCGGTCCCTCGCTGCTTGAGCGCGGTCGCCTGTGCGGGAAGAGGCGCATCTAGCCGATGGGTGAGCCTGTGTCACGACGGTGCCGGAACCGTCGCGCTTGGCGCGGGTTGAACCCGCGATCCCTCACGGAGCCGCATCATGTCCGCCGCCGACGACTATTACGAAGACGCCACCGAGGACAACGACGCCGAAATCGTCGAGTGGTACGCCGCGCGCCCCGTCACCGTCTCGACCGCCGTCGCGACCGGATCGATCGTCGCCGCCTTCACCCTGGGTGTCCTGACCGCCGTCGGCGCGCTGGCGCTGCTGGGCTATATGGACGACTGACGCGAGGTGCCTATTGCGGCGTGACCGTCGCGGAGGCCTGGGCCGGGGTCTCGGTCGTGGTCGTCGAACCGTTGGCCTGAGTGGCCTGGGCAGCGCGGGCCTGCTCTTCGGCGAGGCGAGCCGCTTCCTGCTCCTCGCGTTCGAACTCGGCGTCCAGGCGGGCGTTCTCGATCTGGCGCTGACGCCGGGCGCGCTCGGCCGAACGCTCACGCGCGCGTTCGGCGATGGATTGCGGCATTTCGGTCGCAGAGACCGGCGCGGCCGCCACGGGCGCGGTCGTCAGGATCGGCGCGGTCAGGGCCACGCAGAGCGCCAAGCGAGTCAGGGAGGGGATCATGGGGAGGCCTCACAAGGGTTACGAGGACGTAACAATCCGGCCTACATGAAAGTTTGGCAATCTTTCTGTCAAGAACGTGTTTCGCCGCGCTGCCTCGTCAGGTCCTCAGAGAGTCCAGAAAGCCGCGCATCCCGTCACTGAGCGGCACGGGCCGGTTGCTCCCCCGGTCCACATAGACGTGGACGAAGAAGCCGACCGCCGCGGCCTCGTCTTCGTTCTTCTTGAACAGGCCGATCTCGTAGCGGACCGACGACGTGCCGACATGCGCGACCCGCACCCCCGCCTCGATCTCGTCCGGAAAGGCCGTCGGCGAGAAGTACCGGCAGCCTGTCTCGGCGACCAGACCGATGACCTTGCCGTGATGGATGTCCAACTGACCCGAGACCACGAGCAACCGGTTCACAGCCGTGTCGAAGAAGGAATAATAGACGACGTTGTTCACATGTCCGTAGACGTCGTTGTCCATCCAGCGCGTCGAGATCGCCTGAAAGCGGCGGTAGTCATTGCGGTGGGTGCGTTCGATCGTGCCGGCCATGGTGGTCCTTCTTCTGGCGCCAACGCTCGGCGCGCGGCGCCTCGCTGCTTGAGCGCGGGTTCCTCCAGCGCCTCCGGGTGCGCCTGGGTCTAACGCTCGGTCTTGGCCTCCGTCGCGTCAAGCGCCTATCGAGGGTTCGTCGAACTATCCGCGCCCGAGTTGCGAGCGACCGCGTCGCGATCGCTGGGTCACGAAGAGGACCGTCATGCCGCCGATCACCGCTCGCGCCGCCATCCTCCGGGCCTCGGGTTCGCCCCGGCCCTATGCCGAGAGCCGACCGCTGGCGATCGAGACGGTGACCCTGGACCCGCCGGGTCCGGGCGAGGTCCTGGTCGCGATCAAGGCGGCGGGCCTTTGCCATTCGGACCTCAGCGTCATCAACGGCGACCGCCCGCGCCCCCTGCCGATGGCCCTGGGCCATGAAGCGGCCGGGGTCGTCGAGGCGCTGGGCGAGGGCGTGTCCGATCTGGCGCTCGGCGATCCTGTCGCCATGGTCTTCATGCCGTCCTGCGGGCATTGCAGCCCGTGCGCTGACGGTCGCCCTGCCCTGTGCGAGCCGGGCGCGGCGGCCAATGGCAAGGGCGAGCTCCTGTCGGGCGGCCGACGCATCCACCGGGAAGGCGAGGCCGTGAACCACCACCTCGGCTGCTCGGCCTTCGCCGAACGCGCCGTGGTGTCGCGACGCTCCTTGGTGAAGGTCGACCCGGACCTGTCATTCGAAGAGGCGGCGCTGTTCGGCTGCGCGGTCCTGACCGGGGTCGGGGCCGTGGTGAACACCGCCGGGGTCCGCGCGGGCCAGAGCGTTGTCGTGGTCGGGCTGGGCGGCGTGGGACTGGCCAGCGTCCTGGGGGCCCTGGCCTGTGGCGCGTCGCCGGTCGTGGCGGTCGATCTGTCGGAGGACAAGCTGGCGCTGGCCCGGACGCTGGGGCCCGTCCACACCGTCAACGCCGCCGACCCCGGCGCTGTCGATCAGGTCCGTGCCCTGACCGGGGGCGGCGCGGACGTCGCCGTGGAGATGGCGGGATCGGTGCGGGCGCTGGAGGCCGCATGGAAGATGACGCGGCGGGGCGGCCTGACCGTCACCGCCGGACTGCCGCCGCCGGACGCCGCCCTGGCCGTCAACGTCGTCTCCCTGGTCGGCGAGGAGCGGACGCTGAAGGGATCCTACATTGGCACCTGCGTGCCCAGCCGTGACATCCCCCGCTATATCGCCCTCTATCGTCAGGGCCGGCTGCCCGTCGACCGGCTGATGAGCGGGACCATTCCACTGGAGGACATCAACACGGGCTTCGACCGGTTGCACGCCGGCGAGGTGGTCCGGCTGGTCGTGACCTTCTGACGAACGCGACGTCCCGGACCGTGACAGGCCGTCGGCGGAGGCCTACCCCCACCCCAGCGTCAAACGGAGACTCCCATGGCCACCGAACTCTATGACCTGACGGTCGTGCCCTTCACCCGGGGCCTGCGCGCCCTGTCGGCCTTGCTGGACAAGGCCGTCGCCCATGCCGCGACCCAGGGCGTCGATCCGGAGACCTATCTGGCGCTTCGCGTCATCGACGACATGAACCCCCTGATCAAACAGGTGCAGACCGCCTGCGACAGCCCCAAGCTGTGCATCGCCCGGCTGTCCGGGATCGCCGCCCCGGTGAACGACGATTCCGAGGCCACGATCGCTGAGCTTCAGACGCGAATCGCCGACACCCTGGGCTACATCGCCTCGGTCCCGCGCGAGGCGATCGACGGGCAGGAAGCCCGGGAGGTGACCCTGACCTTCCCCGGCGGCGAGATGAAATTCCTGGGCCAGCCCTATGTCACCGGGTTCGCCATCCCGAACTTCTATTTCCATGTGACGACGGCCTACATCCTTCTGCGCGGAGCAGGCGTGCCCGTGGGCAAGCGGGATTACATGGGCGAGCGGGTCTAGCCGAGGAGCAACGCTTCGACTTCGGCCCGGCTCGGCAGCGACGGCTGGGCCCCGGGCCGGGTGGCCGCCAGGGCTCCGGCCGCGCAGGCGAAGGCCAGGGCGGCGTCCGGTGCCAGTCTCTCCCGCAGGGCCACGACGATCGCGCCGACAAAGGCATCCCCGGCCCCGGTCGCATCGACGACCTCGACCCGCGGCGGGGCTGCGCGAGCGACCTCGCGCCCCTTCTCAAACATCACCGCCCCCGCCGCGCCCAGGGTGACGACGACCCGGCCGCCACCGGCATGCAGGGCGTCTCCATAGAAGGCCGCCTCGCCCTCGTTGACGATCAGCAGGTCGGCCCGGCCCAGCAGGGCCTCCGACACCGGCGCGGCGGGGGCCAGGTTCACCGCGACGAACCCCTCGGCCCGGGCCGCCGCCGCCTCGACCACGGCGACCGGCAGCTCCAGTTGCAGGATCAGGGGCCCCTCGATCCGCGCGGGCAGATCGCCGACGCCCATGCCGTGATTGGCTCCGGCCGCGACCACGATCTGGTTCTCGCCCGTCGGATCGACGGCGATCAGGGCCACGCCGGTCGCACGCTCGCGGTCGACGCGCACCCCGGTCAGGTCGACCGCCCCGGCCCGGAGCGACGCCAGCGCCTCGTCCGCCATGGCGTCGGCCCCGACCCTGCCGATCAGGGACACCGTGGCCCCCAGCCTCGCGGCCGCCAGTGCCTGGTTCGCCCCCTTGCCGCCGGGATGCCGGGCGAGGGCCGCGCCCGTCACCGTCTCGCCCGCGAGCGGCAGACGCGGCGCGGTGGCGACGATGTCCAGATTGATCGAGCCGATGACGGTGAGGCGCGTCATGGCAGGGTTCCCAACCTCTGGGCGATCAGGTCGAAGACGCCCGCGGCGTTCGCCTCCACCACCCAGTGGTGACACGCCGCCGAGGCCTCGACCCGGAACTCCACGGCGGTGTGGCCCCGGGTCAGGTCGCTCTCGGTCTCCACCGCGATCCGGCAGGGCACGGCCCGGAACAGGTCGGGGCGCAGCAGCCAGGCGACCGTACAGGGGTCGTGCAGCGGGGCCCATTCCCAGCCGACGATGCGCCGCTCGACGTCCTGCGAGAACCGCAGCAGCGACGCCGTGGTCTGCGCGCAGTTGCCGGGCTGAGCCTCGATCGCGGCGATCCGCGCCCCGGTCCCCCGGACCTGGTGGGTGGCGTCCAGCCCGAGGGCCGTCACCCGGCACCCGGCGGCGAAAACCTCGGCGGCCGCCTCGGGGTCGGCCCAGATGTTGAACTCGGCGGACGGCGTGATGTTGCCCCCCTCCGACCGCGCCCCGCCCATGACGACCACCGGCCCCAGTCGCTCCGCCAGCCGGGGCTCGGCCCGGAGCGCCAGCGCCAGATTGGTCATCGGCCCCATGACGGCGACGGCGACGGCGCCGGGTGGTCGGGCGATGACCCGCTCCACGATCGCCTCCACCGCCCCGCCCGGCTCGGCCGGCGCGTCCGGCTCGAAGGTCTCCAGTCCGCCCAGGCCCTCGGCACCGTGAAACTCGGCCGCCTCGGCGCGAGGGCGTCGCAAGGGTCGATCAACCCCGGCGAACACCGGCACGTCCTCGCGCCCGGCGATCTGCCGAAGGATCCGGGCGTTGCGGGTCGTCCGTTCCAGCGAGACATTGCCGGCGACCGTCGTGATGGCCAGCAGATCCAGTTCCGGCGACCCGAAGGCCAGCAACAGACCGACCGCGTCGTCCACGCCCGGATCGCAATCGATGATCAGGCCCCGTCGCGTCACGCCAGGCAGGCCCTGACGCAGGCGGCGGCCAGCACCTCGGCGGAATCGACCAGGGGCTCAGCCAAATCTTCGGCGGCCAGCAGCAGCGGCACCTCGGTGCACCCCGCGATCACCGCCTGGGCCCCGGCCGCGATCAGCCCCTCGCCGAGCCCTCGCATGGCGGCCCTCTGCTCCGTCCCGGTGTCGCCGCGCTTGACGCCATAGACGCAGGCCATGAAGCCGTCGCGCGCCTCGCTCTGCATCACCACGGGCTCCAGTCCCGCCACCTCCAGCGCCCGGCGATACAGGGCCTCCCCGCCCGGCGTGGCCAGGACCCCGATGCGCCGCGCCCCCGTGGCCCGGGCCGTAGCGACCGTCTCGGCGATCATGTCGATGAAGGGCAATCCGGCCGCCTCGATTCCCGCCTTCTGCCCATGGGCGGTGTTGCAGGGCATGGCCAGGACCTGGGCCCCCGCCGCCTTGAGCCTCAGCGCCATGGCCTCCAGCTCGGCCTCGGCCTCGCCCGGCCGGGTGTTGCGATCGGGGACCTGGGGGTTCAGGTCCATCACGACGCGAATGTGATCGGCGTCGCCTTGCGCCGGCGTCAGGGCCTGGACCCGCGCCAGAAACGCCACCGTCGCCGCCGGCCCCATGCCGCCGAGAACACCCAGGATCTTGCTCATGCGAACATCGGCTCCAGTTCGCCCTGATAGCCGAACAGGCCCTGGGCCCCGCCGGTGTGCAGGAACACGACCCGCTCGCCCTCGAACCGCCCGGCGCGCGCCAGGGCGATCAGCCCCTTCATCGCCTTGGCGGAATAGACCGGGTCCAGCACGATGCCGTCGGTGCGGGCCGCCAGCATCAGGGCGTCGGCCACGCCCTGGTCGATCAGGCCGTAGCCCGCGCCGACATAGTCGCAGTCTGCCACCACCATGCCGGGCGTGATGCAGCCCGGACGGCCGAGCAGGGTCGCGGTCTCTTCGGCCAGCTTTAGGACATTGGCCTCCTGTTTCTCCTTCGGCGCGCGCACGCCGATGCCGAGCACCGGGATGTCCGCCCCCATGACCGCCAGCCCCGCCACCAGGCCCGCGTGGGTGCCGGCGCTGCCCGTGGCGGTCACGATGCGATCGACGGCCAGGTCCAGCTCGTCGGCCTGAACCACGATCTCGCGCGCGCAGTCGACATAGCCGAGCGCGCCGATCGGATTGGAGCCCCCGCCCGGGATGACATAGGGCCGGCCGCCGCGCGCGCGGACCTCGGCGGCGGTCTTCTCCAGCTCGGCCGGCATGTCGGACCCGCCGGGCACGGAGCGCACGCTCGCGCCGAACAGATGGTCCAGCAGCACATTGCCGTTGCGGGTGTAGTCGATGGCCCTCGATCCCGTCCGCTCCTCCAGGATGACCTCGCACTTCAGGCCGTGGGCGGCGGCGGCGGCGGCGGTCTGGCGGACGTGGTTGGACTGGACCGCGCCCTGGGTCACCAGGGTGTCGGCGTCATGCTCGAAGGCGTCGCCGAGCAGGAATTCCAGCTTTCGCGTCTTGTTGCCGCCCCCGGCCAGGCCCGTGCAGTCGTCGCGCTTGATCCACAGGTCGATCCCCAGCGCCTCGGACAGGCGCGGCAGGGGCTCCAGTGGCGTGGGCAGATGGGCGAGACGGACGCGGGGAAAGCGGGCGAGATGCATGGGACGGCCTTTCGTTCGCCCGCTCCCTAACACCCGTCCGGCGGACGCGCGAGCGAGGTCAGGCCGTGGCCGCGCGAAGCGCCTCGACCGTCTCGGCGACAGAGGTATCCAGCCGGTCGACGATGCGGTCCAGCAGGGGCTCGACCTCGGGCGTCACGCGGGCGCTGGCCATGGACCAGCTGTCGAAGCTTCTTTGCTCCACCAGGGCGCGATCGATCACACGCAGGTCCTTGTGACGGGGATCGACGCGCAGACGGTCCAGCAGGGCGTCGATCGCCTCGGCCGGACCCTCGATGACCTGGATGAACCTGCCGCGGTGGGCGACCAGGGCACCGGTCAAGTTGGTCTGGCTGTTGTTCCGCTGCGACTGGCCCAGGATTGTCGCGACATTCAGAAGGCTGTCGGTGCTGCCCGTGGCGGTGCTTTCGTAGAGCACGCGGTGAAGTCGGGGCATGCGGGTCTCCGGTACGCGAAACAGACTGGCGGCATGTGGCCGGTGAGTCGTCCCAGCCTGTCAAACCCGCCTGAGGCCATCGCGAAAAGAAACCGGCCGGGGTCGCCCCCGGCCGGTTCATTGGGTCCGGCTCTCGCCGGGATCAGTATTTCAGACGCAGGGTCACGCCGTAGGTGCGTGGCGCGCCCAGGAAGGCGTCGATGGTCTGCGTGTCCGTCGCCGGATTATAGAAGGAGCCGTCGGGCTGCTGGGTCGAGGCGAAGCCGCCGCCCTGGAGGAAGCCGTTGTAGGCCACCTGGGTGTACTCCTCGTCGGTCAGGTTCTGGGCCCAGGCTTCCAGGGTCCAGCGCTCGTCTTCCGCGCCGATCGAGATGCGCCCGTTCAGGGTGCCGAAACCTTCTTGCTCCTTGAACGGCAGCAGGTCGGAGCCGGTGTTGTAATCGGTCATGTATTTGCCCGACAGCGAGAAGCCGAACTCCAGCCCATTGCCGATCGACCGGTTGAAGTTGATCGAGCCGACGTAGGACCACTCGGGCGCGAACGACGGCGTCGCTCCCGGAAGCAGCGAGATGCCGGGGAAGTTGCCCGGGATGGCCAGATCGGCGGCGGTGAAGCGGCCGTATTCGGCATCGGTGTAGGTCACGCCGCCGCCCAGGGTCAGGCCCTCGATCGGGGTGAACCACAGGAAGTCGGCGTCCACGCCACGCGACGTCAGCTCGGGGATCGATTCCACCACGAAGGCGGTGCCGAGGAAGGTGTTGAGCTGGAAGTCGGTGAAGGTCTGGTCGAAATAGGTCGCGTTCAGCAGCATCGAGCGGTTGAACAAGGTGGTCTTGATGCCGAGCTCGTAGCTGTCGACCTCTTCAGACGGGAAGAACAGCGAGGCGACCGGCGTGATGCCGTTCTGCACGCGATCCTGATTGTAGCCGAAGCTCTTGTAGCCGCGCGCATACGAGCCATAGACCAGAACCGACTCGTTGAACCGGTAGGCGGCCTTGATCGTGCCCGACAGGTTGCTGTCGTTCACGCTCTCGCTGACGCCGCGGTTGTTGTAGAACGGGTTGGTCCAGGGCAGGCAGTGGCGGGCCAGGATCGCCGGCGCGCTCGCGCCGAGGACGCCGGTGATGACGGCGGCGTTGCCCAGGGCGGCGGCGCAGGTCAGCTGGTTGGCGCCGAGGTTCGACTGCACGCCCAGCAGACGCTTGGAGTCGTAGGTGTAACGCAGGCCCAGCGTGATATCGAACTGCTCGGTCAGGCTCCAGGTGTTGTTGGTGAACAGGGCGATCGAGTCCGAGCGCTGCGAGTAGCGATCCTCGAACGTCTGTCCGGGCGTGAACGTCGGACCGCCGCCCATCACAGCGCCGCCGGTGCCGAGGCACTGCTGCAGCCCCAGCGCCGTCTGGGCGGTCCGGGTGAAGCAGGGGATGATGCCGGGGCTGACCGGGAAGGCCGGGACCGCGGCGTTCAGGGCCGCCGAGAGCTGGAAGGACAGGACCGGGGCATAGTCGGCGCCGAGGAAGAAGGTGTCGCCGCGGCTGACGTTCTCACGCGTGGCGAACACGCCGACCAGCCAGTCCCAGGTGTCCGTCGCGCCGGCCAGGCGGAACTCCTGGGTGATGTTGCGGACGCGGGAATAGAAGTCGTCGTTGGGCAGGCGGTAGGCGATATCGGCGCCGGTGAAGTCGGAGTCCTGGCCGTTCACGGTCTCCCACGAGCGCCACGACGAGATCGACGTCAGGGTCGAGCCGCCGAACAGGTCGAGGTCGATGTTGGCCTCGGCCGACAGACCCATATCCTCGATCTCTTGATCGGTCTCGCGGTTGGCGAAGGCCGTGCGCGAGAAGGGCAGGAAGCCGAAGCCTGCGGCCGGGGGACGCTGGCCGGTGCCGTTCGACTGGGCGTCGATGAAGGGATAGGTCGGGCCGGTGCGAACCTGGACGCCGACGCAGCAGTACTCTTCGCGGCGGGAGTAGTCGGCGATCAGGCGGACCGAGGCGGTGTCGCTCGGCAGGACCAGCAGCTGGCCGCGCAGGGTGTAGAAGTCCTGGTTGGCGTCGTCGGTGCGGGTGCGCGGGCCGTCGCCTGTGTTGACGTCATAGAAGCCGTCGCGCTGGCGCGTCGCGGCATAGAGGCGGAAGGCGACCGTATCGTTGATCGGGCCCGTGGCCGATCCGGAGATGCCGAAGTGACCATAGTTTCCGCCGGTGATCTCGGCGTTGACTTCCGGAGTGAACGACGGAGCCTCGGTGATGATGTTGATGACGCCGGCCGAGGTGTTCTTGCCGAACAGGGTGCCTTGCGGTCCCTTCAGAACCTCGATCCGGGACAGTTCGCCCAGGTCGCCGAAGCCGACGCCGTTGCGCGAGCGATAGACGCCGTCGATCACGATACCGACCGAGCTTTCCAGGCCGGGGTTGTCACCGACCGTGCCGACGCCACGGATACGGGCGGTGGTCGAGGCCTCGGTGGTGGTCGAGGTGACCGTCAGGCCGGGCGTCAGGATCTGCAGGTCCTTGATGTCGCGGACGCCGGCGTCCTGCAGCACTTCGGCCGACAGGCTGGTGACCACGATCGGCACGTCCTGCAGGCTCTGCTCGCGCTTCTGGGCGGTGACGATGATGTCGTCGACGCTCGACGCCTGACCATCCTGGGCCTGGGCGGCCCCGGCGAAGCCGAAGGCGACGGCGGCCACGGCGCTCGCGGACGCGGTGCTGCGGAGAAGATTGACAAGACGCATGGACGGCTCCCGGCTCATGGCCGGACACGCCCTTCCGGGGCGGGTCGCGGCGTTTCCTGATTCCCAGACCCGCGCCCTTCTTGCGGAGCGGCGGATTCTCGAAGGTTTTGCCTAGTGCAAGCCGGGCACAGCGACAAGCAGTCGCGGCCGTTCACGCCATGTTTCAGCCCCGCCCCGGCACTGTGTGTGACGCAAAAGCGACAAACCGGGATGACCTAAGGTCAATATTCACGAGGCGGCGGTCAGTAATCGCTGCTCACGCCGCCGGTCGCCCGACGTTTGCTCGACGCGATCGCCAAGACCACGGCACCGAGGACGCCGGAGAGCACGGATCCCATCAAGACCCCGAGCTTCACCTGAACCTGCGCGGGTGAATCGATCGCGCCGGGGAAGGCCAGGGCCCCGATGAAGAGACTCATGGTGAAGCCGACCCCGCACAACAGCGCGACACCGTAAAGCTGAAGCCAGGTCGACTGGCTGGGCCGGGCCCCGAGCCGCAGCGCCGACGTCAGCCAGGCGGCGCCGAGGACGCCGATCTGCTTTCCGAAGAAGAGACCCGCCGCGATACTGAGGACCAGCGGAGCCAGCAGCTGGTCGAGCGACAGCCCCGCGAAGGAAACGCCCGCCTTGGCGAAGGCGAACAGCGGCAGGATCAGATAGGCCACATAGGGGTGAAGGTCGTGCATCGCCTCCTTGAGGGGGCTCTGCGCGTCCTCCGCGCGCGGAGAAACCGGCACGACGGCGGCGAAGGCGACCGCCGCGAGAGACGTGGACAGGCCCGCGCTGACGCTGAGCCACCAGACCACGGCGAAGGCCATGACCCAAAGGGGTGCGGCGATGCGACGGCGCGAGGCGATCGAGAGCACGGCGAGCAGCCCGGCCGCCCAGGCCAGGGGCACCCAATCCACGCCCGCGCTGAACAGGACCGCGATCAAGGCGATGGCGCCGAGGTCGTCGACGATCGCCAGCGTCAGCAGGAACACCCGCAGTGACGAGGGCAGACCGCGCCCCACCAGGGCGAAGATCGCCAGGGCGAAGGCGATGTCGGTCGCCAGCGGAATGGGCCAGCCCCCGGCCGGTCCACCCAAGGGGCCGCTCAGCGCCAGATAGACCCCCGCCGGGGCCAGCATGCCGCCCAGCGCCGCGATGACCGGGGTCGCCAGCTTCTTCGGATCGCTCAGTTCGCCGCGGCGGATCTCGTATTTTATCTCCAGGCCGACGACGAGGAAGAAGATGGCCATCAGGCCTTCCTTGATCCACTCCGAGACCGAGAGCGTCAGACTGAGGGGCCCCGCCTGAAAGGCGTGCTCGCTCTTGAGCCAATAGAAATAGGTCTCGGACAGGGCCGAGTTGGCCACGATCAGGGCGGCAATCGCCGCAAGGCCCAGGAACGCGCCCGAGGCGGCCTCTGTCTTGAGAAAGTCGAGCGTCAGTTTTTTCGCCACGGCGGGCCTCCGATCGGATGGGGGTCTACGACGTGGCGTCCGGTTATCGACGGACGCCGGACCGAATTCGCTGCGGGGAGGCGCGGCGCGGCCTGGCAGGGCATTGGCCCAACCTGATCTCTGAGCGTGACAATACCCGGCGCTGCGCCGGGTTCAACTGTTCGTCGCGGCGGCGGTTGCTTATCGCGCGGCCAGACCGCATCTGGCGACCATGCCCGTCAGCCCCGACTATCGTCCCGAGCCCGCCTTCTTCGACCTGGGCCCCGGGTTCGGCGACGCGGTGCGGCCGGCGGCTTTCCCCGAGACACGGCTGAGGTTCCGCAACCATCGGGCGGCGGCGAGCGTCGGCCTGGACGCCCTGAGCGAGGCGGAATGGATCGCTCACTTCGGCCGCTTCGAGCCCCTGCCCGGTCAGCCCGGTCCGATCGCCATGCGGTATCACGGCCATCAGTTCCGCGCCTACAACCCCGATCTTGGAGACGGGCGCGGCTTCCTGGCGGCGCAGATGCGCGAGACGCCTCGCGCTCAAGCCGCGAGCGACCGCGTCGCGAGCGGTAGCGCCCAATCCGGTCGGTTGATGGACCTGGGAACGAAAGGCTCGGGGACCACGCCCTGGTCTCGCGCGGGCGACGGTCGCCTGACGCTGAAGGGCGGCGTGCGGGAAGTCCTGGCCGCCGCGATGCTGGAGGCGCGCGGCGTGCCGACCAGCCGGGCGCTGAGCCTGATCGAGACGGGCGAGGCGCTGGAACGCGGCGACGAGCCCTCGCCTGCGCGGTCGGCAGTGCTGGTCCGGCTCCAGCACAGCCACGTCCGTTTCGGCACCTTCCAGCGCGCCGCCTTCTTCGGCCGCGCGGACCAGGTCGAGACCCTGGTCGAGCATGTTCGCGCCCTCTACCACCCGGCCGTCGCGCCCGGCGACGCGCCCGGCCTGTTGGCGGCCATCGTCGACGCCTCGGCGCGTCTGACCGCGCGCTGGATCGCGGCGGGCTTCGTCCATGGGGTGCTGAACACCGACAATCTGAACGTCACCGGCGAGAGCTTCGACTATGGGCCCTGGCGGTTCCTGCCGGGCTACGATCCCGGCTTCACGGCCGCCTATTTCGACCACTCGGGTCTGTATGCTTTCGCGCGCCAGCCCGAGGCGGTGTTCTGGAACCTGACGCAGCTGGCCGGCTGCCTGAAGCTGGTCGCCGAGGCCGAGCCGCTGACCGAGGCGCTGAACGGGTTCGGCCCCGCCTACATCCGCGAACTGCGCGCGGCCTTCCTGGAGCGTTTGGGGGTCAAGAGCCTGGGCGAGGCCTCCGATCAGCGGCTGCTGGACGCGACCCTGGCCCTGCTGCGCGAGGGGGACGAGGCCCTGGGATGGGAGCCGGTCTTTCACGACTGGTTCACTGGCTTCTCATCCTCGGCGCGGGCCCTGGCCGGTCCGCGCGCGCGGCTCTATCAGGGCGAGACGTTCGACGCCTTCCGCTTCGCCCTGTTCGAGCACGGGCCCGATCGGCCCGAGCGGCTGGAGCACCCCGTCTTCGCCGGCCCGCCCGAGGACCTGCTGATCGACGAAGTCGAGGCGATCTGGGCGGCGATTGACGCGTCCGACGACTGGGGTCCGTTCGAGGCGAAGCTGGATCGGATCGAGACGCTGAGACAGGCCCGGGGCTGATCTGTCGATTTCACCAGAGCTGACGCGTCTCTCCATCGACGCCGCACCCGCCGGGATCACGAGTTCGTATGCATACCACCACGCTTCAGCTCCGTAGTTCCTGCAGACCGTTCCCACGGGCGGTCGCGGACATGAAACAGGTTGTCATCGGTCGATGTCATCAATTGATGTCTTCAGCTGATGACATGCTCATCAAACTCTGCCATACCCCTTGAACGGGCAGACCCTCGATCTGATCTAGTGTCTGTTACAAAAACAATAGCCCTCTCCCCGGGGCACACTCGAGATCGCATGATGTCCACCACCCTGACGCCCGGCACCCGCCGGCCCCTGACGCCTGCGCAACTGCGGCTGCGCGCCAACTATCGCAACCTGGCGCTCTGGACGCTCCAGGGCTGGGTGGCGATGTTCTTTCTCGCGGCCGGCTACGCCAAGGTGAGCGAGCCGATGGACAATCTGATCGCCCTGATGACCTGGCCCGCCTATGCCAGCGAGAGCCTGGCGCGAGGCCTGGGCCTGGTCGAGATCGTTCTGGCGCTGGGCCTGCTCGCCCCGCTGGCGTCCTGGAGCCTCGGCCGATGGCCGCTGCTGATCTCGGCGGCGGGGTTGCTGGGCTTGCAGACGATCATGCTGACGCTCCATGCGGCGACGCTGGACCTCGGTCTGGCGCTGACCAATGCGGTCCTGCTGGCCATGACGATCCCGATCCTGCTGGGCCGCCGAAGCCCCCACTGACGCCACGAAAACGGCCACGCTTGCGCCACAGTCCTGGACAAGCGTCCTTGACAGCCGGATGACCGGCGTCGGGAGTGTTTCATGCGCCTCAGATCGCTCGCCGCGCTCTTCGCCCTGGCCGCGATGTCGTCCGGTCCGGTGCTCGCCCAGCAATCCGAGGTGGACCGGGTCGAGGACGTCATCGTCATCGCGCGTCAGGCCCAGGTGCCGATCTGGGAGGTCAGCCGGGGCGACCGGTCGCTGATCCTGGTCGGCAACATCCGCGGCCTGCCGCGCGACTTCGAATGGAGCCCGACCGGGCTGGAAGCGGCAACGGAGCGGGCCGACCGGATCCTGTACCCGCCCGAAAGCCGGGTCTCGCCGGCCGACATCATCCGGCTGGTCTGGCGGGGGCGCAGCGTCGCCACCCTGCCCGAAGGGACGACCAGCGCCGACTATCTGGAGCCGGCCGTCCAGGCGCGGCTGGAAGCCGTGATGGCCGATGAGCGCAACGAAGGCTGGCGTACGCGGGGTTTCTTCCTGCTCGGCTTTGAGTTGATGAACGACAAGGCGGGCTTTCGCCGGGGCGGGCGCGACGCCGAGGACGCCGTGCGGGCGGCGGCGCGACGGGCGCGGGTGCCGGGCGAGGCGGTGGGCTTCGTACGCGGCGACGAGATCGTGGACAATCTGCTGACCCAGCCGCCGGGCACCTATGCGCCCTGTGTCACGGCCGGGGTCGGGGCGGCGGAGGCAGGGCCGGAGGGCTTCGTCTTCCGCGCCGAGGACTGGCGGGCGCGGCGCGTGCCGGCGGTGATCGACAATCCGCTGGACACAGCACTGGGCCAGTGCTGGCCTTGGGGCGATCCGGAGATCGGGCCGCAGCTGCGCGGCCAGTGGCTGACGGCGCTGTCCGCCGCGATCGACCAGCCCGGCGTGACCCTGGCCGTCGCGCCGCTCCGGCTGCTGGCCGAGCCCGGGGGCGTGCTGGACGGCCTGGAGGCCGAGGGGTTCGAGATCGTCGGGCCCGAGTGGCGAACGGACTGATCCGTCAGACCGCCGTTCCGCCGACCGTCAGCCCGCCCATCTTCAGCGAGGGCTGGCCGATACCGACCGGGACCCCCTGCCCCGCCTTGCCGCAGACGCCGACACCGGGGTCGAATTCGAAGTCGTTGCCGACCATTTCGATCCTGGTCAGGGCCGTGGCGCCGTCGCCGATCAGGGTCGCGCCGCGCACGGGGGCGGTGATCCTTCCGTCCTCGATCAGATAGGCCTCGGTGCACTGGAAGACGAACTTGCCGTTGGCGATGTCGACCTGGCCGCCGCCGAAGTTGGCCGCGTAGAGCCCACGCCTGGTCGAGGCGATCATGTCGGCGCGCGACGCGTCGCCATTCTCCATGAAGGTGTTGGTCATGCGCGGCATGGGCATATGGGCGAAGGACTGGCGACGGCCGTTTCCGGTCGCGGCCTGGCCCATCAGCCGCGCCGACTGCCGGTCGTGCATCAGCCCGACCATGATGCCGTCCTCGATCAGCACCGTCCGGCTGGTGGGCGTGCCCTCGTCGTCCACCGTCAGGGATCCGCGCCGCCCGGCGATCGAACCGTCGTCGACGATGGTGACGCCCGGCGCGGCCACCCGCTTGCCCATCATGCCGGTGAAGACCGACGAGCCCTTTCGGTGAAAGTCGCCCTCGAAGCCGTGGCCGATCGCCTCGTGCAGCAGGACCCCGGGCCAGCCGGCGGCCAGCACCACGTCCATCTCTCCGGCCGGGCAGTCGACGGCGTCGAGGTTGACCAGGGCCTGGCGGATGGCCTCGTCGACCTGGGCCTGCCAGCGGGCGGGGGCGATCCAGGTCTCGAAACCGGCCCGGCCACCCGCCCCGGTCGAGGCGCTCTCGCGACGGCCGTCGCGCTCGACGGTGACCGAGATGTTGAGGCGCACCAGAGGCCGCACGTCACGCACGGTCAGGGCGTCGGCCCGAAGGATCTCGACGGCCCGGCGCTCGCCCACCAGGGTCGCCGAGACCTGGACGACGCGCGGATCGCGGGCGCGGGCGAAAGCGTCGATCTCCTGCAACAGGGCGATCTTGTCGGAGAAGGCGGGCGAGGCGAGCGGATCGACAGGCTCGTAAAGCCGCTGGTTGGTGGCCCGGGGCCCCTCGGCGGCGACGCCGGCATGGCTGGACTTGGCCAGGGCCGAGGCGTCGGCGGCGCGGCGGAAGGCGGCGGCGCTGATTTCATTGGCGTGGGCGTAGCCGGCGGTCTCTCCGGCGACGACGCGCAGGCCGAAGCCCTCGTTGGCGTCATAGGCGGCGGACTTCAGCCGCCCGTCGTCGAAGACGAGCGATTCCAGCTCGGAGCGTTCCAGGAACAGCTCCCCGTCGTCGGCGCCGTGCAGCGCGGCCTGGAGGATGGAGAGGGCTTCTGACGGATCGACGCCGGAAGTTTCGAGCAGGGGCGGCGGGGGAACGTGGACGGTCATGGAGCGAAGATAGGGAGGCGGAGGGTCGGCGTCACTACGTCAGGTCCCTTCTCCCCTCGTGGGAGAAGGAGCAGCGCGTCAGTCCGCACCCTCGATGGCGTCGATGTCGTCGTCGTCGAGGCCCAGGTGGTGGCCGATCTCGTGGATCAGGACGTGGGCGATGATCTCATACAGGCCCACGTCGCCCCGCTCGCACCATTCGTCCAGGATGGGGCGGCGATACAGGAAGACGCGGCTGGGCTCCCGCGCCGGCCCCATGGCGTCGCGGTCGCCGATCGGGTGACCCTGATACAGACCCGTCAGCTCGAACGGATCTTCCATGCCGAACGCGGCCAGGGTCTCGTCGTCGGGAAAGTCGTCGACGCGGATGACGACCTCCCCCGCCGCCGCCCGGAACGGTTCGGGCAGGGCGTCGAAGGCCCGTCGGGCCAGCCGGGCGAAGTCGTCGAGCGAGGGGGCGACGGGGTCGGTGTCTGTCATGGGCGGGATATCGACGGCTCCCGCCCGCCCCGCAAGCCTTACCCCCGCCTTGTCCGCCTGCCGGACAAGGCCGTCAGGCGCGCGCCCAGACGCCGAACGGATCGGACCATGCAAGCCCCATGGCTTCGGCCACCGCCGGATAGGTGATCTCGCCGCGCAGGACGTTCAGCCCCCGCGCCAGATGCGGGTCCTTCCTCAGCGCCTCCAGCCCGTGGTCGGCCAAAGCCAGGCCGAACGGCAGGGTTGCGTTGTTCAGCGCCTCGGAGCTGGTCCGCGGCGCGGCGCCCGGCATGTTGGCGACGCAGTAATGCACCACCCCGTCGACGGTATAGGTCGGGTCCTCGTGGGTCGTGGCGTGGCTGGTCTCGAAACAGCCGCCCTGGTCGATGGCGACGTCGACCAGCACCGAACCCGGCTTCATCCGCTTCAGGTGCGCCTTCTTGATCAGCTTGGGGGCCTCGGCGCCGGGCACCAGGACCGCGCCGATGACCACGTCGGCCTTGACCACCTCCTCGTCGATCGCGCCGATCGAGGAATAGCGGGTGATGACCCGGCCGCTGGTGACCTCGTCGATCCAGGCCATCCGAGGGATGGACCGCTCCAGCACCACCACCTCGGCGCCCAGCCCCATGGCCATGCGCGCGGCGTTCAGCCCCACGACCCCGCCCCCCAGGACCAGCACCCGCGCGGGCGCCACGCCCGGCACGCCGCAGAACAGCAGGCCCATGCCGCCGTTGTGCTTCAGCAGGGTCTCGGCCGCGGAGAAGACCGCGATCCGCCCCGCGACCTCGGACATGGGGGCCAGCAGCGGCAGGCCGCCCCGCGCGTCGGTCACCGTCTCATAGGCGATCGCGGCGCATTTCGACGCCATCAGGCCCTTCGTCTGCTCCGGATCGGGGGCCAGGTGCAGATAGGTGTAGAGGATCTGGTCCTCGCGCAGCATCTCCCACTCGACCTTCTGCGGCTCCTTGACCTTCACGATCATGTCCGAGGTCGCGAACACCGTCGGGGCGTCGGCGACGATCGCGGCCCCCGCCCGGATGTAGTCGTCGTCGGTGAAGCCCGCCCCCAGGCCCGCGCCCGTCTGCACCCCGACCGTGTGGCCGTGGGCGACGTACTCCCGGACCGCCGTGGGCGTCAGACCGACGCGATGTTCGTTCTTCTTGATCTCTCTCGGGACGCCGACGCGCATGGGGTTTCCTCGCCTCTCTCAGGGTTTGGCGGGAAAATAGCGCCGGGCGGATCGCAGGTTCCTGTTCTTTTCCGCGAGTGATCGGCGTAAAGTCGCAGAATCCTGCATCCGGACCGTCCATGAAGACCGTTTCCGCCGTCGCCTTGGACGCCACCGACAGAAAGATGCTTCGCCTGCTCCAGGTCGACGGCCGCATGACCAACGCGGACCTGGCCAAACAGGTCGCCCTGTCCGAGAGCGCCTGCCTGCGCCGCCTCCGGGCCCTCGAAGGAGCCGGCGTCATCAGCCGCTATGCCGCCGTCATCAACGAGCGTGCCGTGGGCCTGCCGATCAGCGTCTTCGTCACCGTGACCCTGTCGTCCCAGGCCGAGAGCGCCCTGACCGCGTTCGAGACCGCCATCGCCGGCGTGCCCGAGGTGGTCGAATGCTATCTGATGACCGGCGGCTCGGACTATCTGCTGCGGCTGGTGGTGCGCGACGTCGACGACCTGGAGCGGGTTCATGCCCGCGCCCTGACCACCATCCCCGGCGTGACGCGGGTGTCTTCCAGCGTGGCGATGCGCACGGTGGTCAAGCGCGGGGCCCTGCCGGTGTGAGGCCGAGCGGCCGGTCTTAACGCCCTGACAACCCTGCTTCTCAAGCTCGCGGAAACCGTGCCTGGTGAACCGACCTTAGCGGTTGGCGTGCATGATCTCCTCAACTTCGAGGAGCTGTCATGGTCCGCAAAAGGCGACCAGGAAAATTCGAGGCGATCGTTCTCGCGTCGGCGCTGGGCGTCGCCTGCGGGGCGACGGCCGCCGTGGCCCAGACGGCCTCCGCGCCCGGTGCCGTCATGCCTCTGGGCCGCGCCGCGCCGGCGCCCGAGGGTTTCCTCGACCTGTGCGAGCGGGCTCCCGACCAGTGCCCGTCCATCGGCCCCGTCCCCGATGGCCGCGCGCTTCGCGCCGAGGCCAACCGCCGCTTCTGGCAGGCTGCCGTCCCCCGGCGAGCGGGTCCCGCCGCGATCTCTCCTGCCGCCTTCACGGTCGCCCCGCCTGCGGTGGTCGACTTCAGGCTGGTCCTGCCCGTGCCCCGCCTCTACCCCCTGGACGCGGCGCTGCCGCTCGACGCCCCTTCGCCTGAGACAGCGCCCGCCCTGGACGGCGCGCCGTCGGTCGAGATGGTCGCCACGACAGCGGTCGAGGTGGCAGGCTCCGCGATGTCCCCCGAAGCCGCCGCAGCCGGGGATGCGATTACGATCTCCCCCGACCTCGCTCTGGCCGCCCCCCCGGTCGCCGAGGTCGCTCCCGCCACCTTCGCCCTGGATCGCGCCGGATGGCGGCTCGTCAACGGCGTCAACCGCCGCATGAACCGGGGCATCCGCAACGCCTCCGACGCGCGGCTGTATGGCCGCGAGGATCACTGGACACTCCCGACCGGCGACCAGGCCCAGGGCGACTGCGAAGACTATGTCCTGGCCAAGCGCGCAGGCCTGATCGCGGCCGGCGTGCCGGCCGAGGCCCTGTCGATCGCCATTGTCGAGACCGCATGGGGCGAGAGCCACGCCGTCCTGCTGCTGGCTTCCGACCAGGGCGAATATGTGCTCGACAGTCTGTCGCCGTGGGTCTCGCGCTGGGATCGCGTCAACTATCGCTGGCGCGAGCGCCAGGCCCCGGGTCGGCCGTTTGACTGGGTCAGCGTCGCCCTCTAGTGCGGACCTCGCGATCCGGGGAACGCCGTCGATGCCGAAATCCGCGCTTGTCCGTCACGGGCCCGCCGTCGCCTTGGGGGTGTTCACGGTGGCCGGGGGCCTCGCGCTCGCGGCGCCCCTGACCTGGCCGGGGTCTTGGGTGGCCGACCTGCCGCGCCTGGCGTCCGTCAGCGAGGCCCGCGCCGCCAGGGCCGCGACCGCGACGCCGGTCGATCTGCCGGAGATCCGCGCACAGACCCTCGCCGTGCTCGCCGAACGACCGCTGGACTCGGTCGCCTGGGCCCGGCTCGCCTGGATCGCCGCCGAACAGGACGACATGGAGGCCGCGCGCGACGCCCTGGACCGGAGTTATGTCGCCGCCCCCTATGGCCCCGAGGTCACGGCCTGGCGGCTGCGGTTCGCTTTCGACCTGTGGGGGCGACTGACGCCGGATCTGCGCCGCCAGGTTCTGGCCGAGCTGCGCATGACCGCCGCGACCCGGCCGGCCATCGTCGAAACCGTTCGAGACCAGGTCCGCGATCCCGCGGGCCGGTGGGCCCTTGATCTCATGGTTCCCGAGCCGCTCTAGACGCCACACGCGGTCCCGGCCTTCGGGCGAGGGTTGCGAATGGGCCACAGCACAGCCCTTCCGCGCGGCGCTCGCCGATTTCACATACCTATGTATTTTGTTTGAAGGGTTACCCGTGTATTAAAGCGCCTGGATTAGGGGATCTAGCCATGTTCAAGACCAAGCTCATCGCGTTCGCATGCCATGCCGCGCTTGCCGGTCTGGCGCTGGCTGCCGCGCCCATCGCCGCGTCCGCGGCCGTGTCGGCGGCCCAGGACACCGTCGAAGCCGCCACGGCCATCGTCGAGGCCGCCATCGTTCAGGCCCAGAATGAAGCCGCCGCCGCCGGCCTGACGGGCGACGCGGCCGCCGCCTACATTCAGAGCGCGATCGCGACGGCTCTCGCCGCCAACGGCATCAGCCCGGCCGTCGGGCTTCAGGCCGTCTCCAACGCCCAGGCTTCGCTGGCGGCGTCCGGCCAGCTGTCGCCTGCGGCTGCGTCGGCGGTGTCGTCCATCCAGAGCAGCGCGAACTCGGGCACCAGCGGCGCGCCGGCCTCGGGTGGCCAGAGCGGTGGGGCTCCGATCGGAGCGTCCGGTTCGGCGGGCGGCGGTGGCGGCGGTGGCTCGGACTATCGTCCGGCGACCTAGACCGCCTTTCTCTTTTTTTTGACGTGAAGCGGCGCTCCGAAGGAGCGACGGGGGAACCATGCCGACACGCACAAGCCGCCTCGCCCTGTTCGTCTCGCTGGTGGCATGGGCCTCTGCCGGCGTGGCGCAGAGCCAATCGACATCGAGCTCGATCAGCGCCGCCCAGTCTCAGTCCGGCGATATGTTCGCGCGCGATCGCAGCGTCGCCGTGACCGCGCGGCCTCGACCGGGCTATGAGGCGCTCGGCCTGTCGGCCGGGACCTTCGGCGTCTTTCCGTCATTGCAGATCGACGCCGAGCACAATGACAACGTCTTCGCCGTCGCCACGGGGGCGGACAGCGACTGGATCGTGCGGCTGAAGCCGGAGGTCCAGATCGAGTCCGGCTGGTCGCGCCACTCCCTCGCGGCCTACGCCAGGGCGAACATCAGCCGGTACCAGGATTTCGACGCCGAGAATTTCGAGGACTGGAGCGTGGGCGCGTCCGGTCGGCTCGACATCACCCGGGCCGCCAACATCGCCGCCGGCTACGACTACGCCTCGGTCACCGAGCCGCGCACATCCTCCAACGCCCCGGCCTCCACGCGGGAACCGGTCAGCTACGCGCTGGATTCGGCCTTTCTCGCCGCGTCCCGCGTCAGCGGGCGGATCAAGCTCTCGGCGCGCGGCGATGTCCGGACGTTTGACTATGAGGACGCGGTCACCCTCGGCGGCACGGTCATCGACCAGGACAACCGCGACCGCACGATCACCAGCCTGACCGGCCGCGCCGATGTGGCGCTCAGCCCCGCCACGGCCTTGTTCGTCCAGGCGACCACCAACACCCGCGATTACGACACCGCCACCTCGGTTCTTCTGCCCGCGCGCGATTCCGACGGGTACGAGCTGCTGGCGGGCGCCAACTTCGAGGTCGGTGCCGTCACCCGGGGCGAGATCGCGGTCGGCTACATCAGCCAGGAGTTCGACGCGGCGGTCTACGACAAGATCGACGGCTTCGGTGCCCGGGCTCAGCTCGAATGGTTTCCCACCCAGCTGACGACCGTGACGGGGTATGCGTCGCGCACGATCGAGGACTCCGGCATCGCCGGCTCGGGCGGCTATCTGTCGTCGTCGGCGGGCGTGAGGATCGACCACGAGCTGCGCCGCAATGTGTTGCTCAACGCCAATGCCTCGCTGTCGCGCGACGATTACGAGGGCATCGCCCGTGAGGACGACCGGCTGCAGGTCTCGGTCGGTGGAACCTATCTCCTGAACCGCAACCTGGGGATCAGCGTCTCGGCCAGCCACTTCGAGCAGACCTCCTCGGGCCTGGCGGCCGGGTCGGAGTTCGACGTCAATCGCCTGACGGCGACCCTCGTTGCCCAGTTCTAGACGGATCTCTCCGTCCCAGGTGCGTTGCCTTCCATGCTGAACTCCGTTTCCGAGCCGCGCTCCTACGCTTCCCAAGGCGGGCCATCCGACAGCGACGAGGGTCGCGGTGATGGCGTGGACCTGCACCGACTGATCGCGCTGTTCCGGCGCCGCCTGCCGCTCTTCCTGGCGGTGGCCCTGATCGTGATGGTGGGGTCGGTCATCTCGACGGTCCGGGCGACGCCGCTCTATACGGCGACGTCCAGCCTGACGATCAACACGCGCGAACAGAACGTCGTCTCCGCCGAGGCCGTGCTCTCGGGCCTGTCGGCCGAGAACAGCGTGGTCGACACCGAAATCGAGATCCTGAAGTCGCGCCAGCTGGCCCAGCGGGTGGTCGAGGCCCTGAATCTGGAGGAGGATCCGGAGTTCAACCCGGCCCTCGCCGAGCCGGGAGCGATCCAGGCCGTGGTGGGCGGCATCGCCACCCTGTTCGGCGCCGCGGCCCCCGATGCGGCCCGGGCCCAGCTGTCGGCGGTCGAGGCCCAGAAAGAGAAGGAAAAGGTCGTCGACAATGTGCTCAAGCGCCTGTCGGTGCGCCGGGCGGGCCTGACCTATGTGATGAACGTCGGCTTCACCTCCGACAACCCGGCCAAGGCCGCGCGCATCGCCAACACCTATGCCGAACGTTATCTGCTCGAGCAGCTCGAGGCCAAGTTCGACGCCACGCGTCAGGCGAACTCCTGGCTCAACGTCCGACTGACGGAGTTGCGCACCGAGGTGCAGCAGGCCGAGGCCGCGGTCGAACAGTACCGCACCGCCAACAACCTGCTCAGCGCCTCCGGCGCCACCCTGACCGAGCAGGAGATCTCGACCTACAACCAGCAGCTGGCGACGGTGCGGGCCACCCAGGCCGAGGCCGAGGCCCGGCTGCGCACGGCCCGCGCCCAGCTGGCGGCGGGCTCCAACGGCGAGGACGTGGGCGAGGCCCTGGGCTCCCAGGTGGTCCAGCAACTGCGCTCGCGCCGCGCCGAGGTCTCGGGCCGGGTCGCCGACCTGTCCAGCCGCTATGGCCCGCGTCACCCCGACATGCTGCGCGCCGAACGCGAGCTCGCCGACATCGACGCCCAGATCCAGGCCGAGATCCGCCGCATCATCTCCAACCTCGAGGCCCAGGTGCAGGTCGCGCGCGAGCGCACGGGCTCGATGGCCGGAAGCCTGGGCTCGGCGCGCGGAACCCTGGCCGCCAACAATGCCGCCGGCGTCCGGCTGAACGAACTGTCTCGCAATGCCGAGTCGGTCCGGACCCTGTACCAGAGCTTCCTCAACCGCTTCCAGGAAACCAGCAGCACCGAAGGCCTTCAGGAATCCGACGCCCGCATCGTGTCCCCCGCGGCGATTCCTCTCAGGCCCAGCTCGCCGAACGTGCCGCTCAATCTGACGATGGGTCTGGCCCTGGCCATGGCCGCCGGTCTCGCCGCCGTGGTTCTGGCCGTCATGCTGGACACCGGCGTGATCACGGCCGAGGACGTCGAGCACAAGTTCGGCCTGCCGCACCTGGGCTCCGTGCCTCTGCTGGCCTCGGTGGCCGCCCCCGAAGACCGGGACGAGACGCCGGCCGACTATGTGGTCAAGAGACCCCTGGCCAGCTTCACCGAATCCGTCCGGGCCATGCGGGCCTCGATCCTGTTCTCGCGCATCGGGCACGACATCCGCGTCATCACCCTGACCTCGGCCCTGCCGGGCGAAGGCAAGACCACTTCCGCCCTGTGCCTGGCGCGCGTCGCGGCCCAGTCGGGCCTGCGGGTGGTCCTCGTCGACTGCGACCTGCGTCGGCGCAACGTCAACCGCCTGCTGGGTTTCGAGCCCGTAGCGGGGCTGGTCGAGGTGCTGAACCGCGCCGTGCCGCTGGAACGGGCCATGATGCTGGACGAGCCCTCCGGGGCCCACATCCTGCCTCTGGCGAAGAACAGCTTCACCCCGCGCGACGTGTTCGGCTCGGCGGCGATGGACGAGCTCATGGCTCAACTTCGCCGCGACTTCGATCTGGTGATCCTCGACACCGCGCCGGTCCTCGCCGTGTCGGACACGCGACTGGTCGCCGCCAAGGCCGACGCGGTCGTCTTCCTGGCCCGCTGGCGCAAGACGCCCGAGAAGGCCATCGCCGCGGCGCTGAAGATTCTGGAACAGTCCGGGGCCCACGTCGCCGGTGTCGGCCTGACCCAGGTCGATATGAAGGCCCAGGCGCGCTACGGCTACGGTGACGCCGGCTACTACTACGCCGACTACAAGAAATACTACTCGGCCTGATGCGATGAGTTCGACCGCGCTCGCGAGCCCTCGAGAGCGAAGAACCACGGCCTTCGCGGGCCGTCGGGGGCCCGAACGGCGACCCTCGATCACGGCGATGGCGGGACTGGCCGCCGCGCCGGCGCTTCTGACGGTGGCGCATCTCCTGTTCGGCGCCAATCAGCCGGCGGCGGCGGCGTGGCTCACCGCGGCCCTGGGTCTCGCCCTTCTGATCGCGCTGGCCACGCCCCTCCGGCGATCGCTCGACGCCCTGGGCGGCGCGGCCGTTCCTGCGGTCCTGTTCGGTGTCGTCATCGCGACGGCGCTCTGGAGCCTGACGCCCTGGGGACCGGGCGGGGCCCAGCCGGCCTGGAGCTGGGCGGGTGTCGCGCCCGGCTCCCTGACCATCGATCGCAGCGCGACCCAGCTTGAGATCGTCAAGCTTCTGGGCCTGGCCTGCGCCTTCGGCCTCGGGGCGTTGCAGGGCGTCCGGCGCGACCGGGCCCAGGCCACGGTCGAGGCGATCGTCTGGATCGGCGGGGCCTATGCCGCCATTTCGCTGATCAGCTTCCTTTCCGGAGCCCAGGTCGCCACCGGCGATCGGCTGACGGGCGGCTTTCTCAGCGCCAACAGCGGCGGCACGGTCTTCGGCATTCTGACGGTCCTGGGCCTGGCGCTGTTCCTGCGCGCCTGGAGCCGGACCGAGGGCCTCGGCGCGACCCGGCGGATGACGGCCTCCGCGGTCTCGATCGCCTGCCTGTCCCTGACCGCCGTCTGTCTGATCCTGACCGCGTCGCGCATGGCGCTGGTGGCGACCCTGTTCGCGTCCGGCGGCCTGCTGCTGTGGACCCTGGCCACCCGCAAGCGCGACCGGGGGGCCATCGCCGTCGGGGGCGGCCTTCTGATCGCCGTGGCCGGGGTTCTGCTGGCCGGCGGCAACGACCTCCTGTGGTCTCGCCTCGCCGCGACCGAGTCCGGCATGGACGTGCGCGGTCAGTTGTTCGCCGTCCACTGGTCGGCCTTCACCGCCTCACCGGTGTTCGGCTGGGGCCTGGGCAGTTTCGACGCCGTCAACCTGCAGCGGATGACCGCCGAGACCGCGCCGCAGCTGTGGTCCATGCGGGCCACGCACAACGTCTATCTGCAGTGGCTGGAAGAGGCCGGGCTGGTCGGCGCCGCGCCGATGTTCCTGCTGATCGGTTGGATCCTCGTCGGCGCGACCCTGCGCAGCGGGGGCGGGCGGGGCCAGACGCTGATGATCGGGCTGATCTGCGCCAGTGGCGTCGTCCTGATCCACGGCCTCACCGACTTCGCTCTTCAGGTGCCGTCGATCGCGGCCTTCTGGAGCTTCCTGCTCGGCCTGCAGTACGGTTTCGGCCGGGGGAGCGGCGGATGACGGCCGGGACGGAGACCCTGCCCCAGGAGGCCTGGACCCACCGCCTCGAGCGGGCGCGCGCCCTCGCCCTGCGCGTCGCGTCAAGCCCCTGGGCCCCGGTCGGCGTCGCCCTGACCGCCTGCTTCGCCATTGTCGTCGTGGCGGGCTCGGCCCTGATCACCACCCGCCTCGCCGAGATGCGGGGCATCGCCTCTGACCCTCTGCTGACCGCCGGTTCGACGGCGGCCGGAGCCCTGCAGTCCACCGAGTTCACGCTCGCCCCCGACGCCGTGCGCCCGATCTCGATGGACGAGGCGCGGGTCTGGAACGCCTCCCTGCCGTTTTCGACCCTGCCGATTCTCGCGGCGCGGCCCTTCATCATGCCGCCCGAGAGCCTGGCCGATTACGGGCGCGCCCTCGATTGCCTGACCTCGGCGGTCTACTACGAGGCCGCCTCGGAGACCGCGCTGGGCCAGGCCGCCGTGGCCCAGGTGGTGCTGAACCGCATGCGCCATCCGGCCTTCCCCAAGACCGTCTGCGGCGTGGTCTTCCAGGGCCAGGAGCGCACCACCGGCTGCCAGTTCAGCTTCACCTGCGACGGCGCCCTGGGCCGGCGTCCGTCCGATGCCGGCTGGGCCCGGGCCCGCGCGGTGGCCTCGGCGGCCCTGAACGGCCACGTCACGCCCGAGGTCGGGATGGCGACCCATTATCACACCGACTGGGTCGCGCCCTTCTGGGCCGCGCGGCTGGTCAAGATGCGCCAGATCGACACCCATATCTTCTATCGCTGGACCGGCGGATGGGGCCTGCCTGCTGCGTTCACCGGGGCCCATGCCGGGGCCGAGCCGATCATCACAAAGCTCGCGGCCGTGGCGACCTTCGTCGAGGATCTGACGGTGCCGGTGGTCGAGGACGACCTGTCGTCGGACCTGTCGATCACCCCCATGGTCGACCTGGCCCCGCCGATCGTGGTCGCATCCGTCGAGGACGATGCGGGCGGCCCGACCCAGATCGCGGCCCCGCCGCCGGTCGAGGTCGTGGCCGCCCCGCCACCCCCGCCGCCTGTTCTGGCCAGCCCGCTGGACGCCGGGCGCGGCGTGACACCTCAGCGCCGGGCGCGTATCGCTGTGCCTCGCTGACGCCGGTTCCGCGGCGTCGACACGGAGACCCTCCGATGACCCGCATCGCATCGCCCGCGCTGGCCCTCGTTGGCCTGCTTTTCGCGACCGCCGCGCCCGTCGCCGCCCAGGACAGCGTGGATCGCCTTCTGCGAACTCCGACCGCCACACCCCCGGCCGCCGAGGCCCCGGTCAATGACGGCGAGGCCGACATCCAGGCCACGGACGACCAGCAGGACCCCGAGGAACTGCGCGTCACCCGGGCTCTGAACGCCGAGATCACCGCCCGCAACGAACTCGCCGCCGCCCAGGAACGCGCGGAGCAGGCCGCGTTCGAGGCCGAACGCGCCAGGCATGAGGCCGAGGCCGCCGAAATCCTGCGTCAGCGTCTGGCCTGGGAGGAGAGCGTGCGCGCCGCCGATGAGGCCCGGCGTCGCTGGGACGCCGATCGGGCCCGCTGGGAGGCCGACACACGCGCCTGTCAGGACGGGGATCGCAGCCGCTGCGCCCGGCCGAACTGACGCCCTCGCCGCGTAACCCCGGCGCTCGCCGCCGCGTAGTCGCGTGAAAGGCCGGTTTGCGGGCGCGCGTCGCCTGTGAGACCGTCTGGTCTGCTCGAGGGGGATGCGGATGACCGATGGCGTGATCGAGACGACGACCCCGCCGGGCGCGGACCCGGCGCCGGATCGTCACGCGGATCGACCGCTACCCGGCGGCCGCGTCGACACCTACCGCCACCCGCCCCTGGTGCGCATCAGTCACTGGCTGAACGTCACCGCCGTGGTCGTGCTGATCATGAGCGGCCTCAACATTCTGCTGGCCCACCCGCACCTGGACTGGGGCACCGACACCAACTTCGGCAACCATTGGCTGGACATTCCGCCGATCCCCAACTGGCTGCTGCTGCCTCAGGGGCGCAACCTGGCCGAGGCGCGTCACTGGCATTTCTTCTTCGCCTGGGTCTTCGTCATCAACGGCCTGATCTATCTGGCCTATGGCTTCATCAGCCGCCGCTTCAACGGCCGGCTGTGGCCCAGCCGGGCGGACCTCGCCGGCTTCTGGCCCTCGGTGAAGGAACACGCCCGCTTCCACTTCCCCAAGGACGAGGAGGCGCGGAACTACAACGTCATCCAGAAGCTGACCTATGTCTTCATGATCCTGGTCGTCCTGCCGATGATGCTGATCACCGGCCTGTCGATGTCGCCGGGGTTCAATGCCGTGGGCGGGTTCCTCCTGGACATCATGGGGGGGCGGCAATCGGCGCGCACGCTGCACTTCATCTCCGGCGCCCTGATCGTCGGCTTCATCGTCGTCCATGTCGGGCTCGTGGTCTGGACCGGCTTCGTCAACAACATGCGGGCCATGATCACCGGCTGGTTCGTGCTGGAGCCCTCAGCCCCGGCCAACGACGATCACAAGGGAGACGCGTCATGACCGGCACCGCCCATCCGCAGACGCCGCTCAGCCGCCGCTCCTGGCTGGCTCGGGCCGGGGCCGCCGTCGGCGTGATGACCCTGGCCGCCTGCCAGCGCGGCCAGACGATCAGCGAGAGCCTGCGCGTCTCGGCCGAGGCCCTGACGCGGCGCTCCCAGCGGCTGTTGATCCCGCGCGAGGCCCTGGCCCCGGAATACCAGCCCAGCCAGATCTCGCCCTTCTTCAAGCCCAACGGCTCGATCGATCCGGCGGCCTCGGACTATGTGGCGCTGAAGGACGGGGGGTTCGCCGACTATCGCCTGATGATCGACGGCCTGGTGGAGCAGCCGCTCAGCCTGTCGCTGGCCGACCTGCGCGAACGCCCCGCCCGCACCCAGATCACCAAGCACGATTGCGTCGAGGGCTGGACCGCGATCGGACAGTGGACCGGCGTGCGGCTGGAGACCCTGCTGGAAGAGGCGGGGCTCATGCCCGAGGCCCGCTACATCGTCTTCCACTGCTTCGACGCCCTGACCCAGACCGAAGAAGGGCCGCGCTACTACGAGAGCATCGACCTGGTCGACGCCATGCACCCCCAGACCATCCTCGCCTACGACATGAACGGCCAGACGCTGGGGGTGCCCAATGGGGCCCCGCTGAGGCTCCGGGTCGAGCGGCAGCTGGGCTACAAACAGGCCAAATACATCCGCCGGATCGAGGCGGTCGACAGCTTCGAGGCCATGCCGGGCCCGCGTGGTGGCTACTGGCCCGATCGCGGCTATGAGTGGTACGCGGGCATCTGAGTTCGCCCGGCGGCCCGACGTCTGGTAGACTATGGCATGGCCGATGACCTGAAACCGCCGGTCTCGCTCTATGAGACGGATTTCGTCGCCTGGACCGAAGCCCAGGCCGAGGCGCTGCGCCGCGTCCGACCCCTTGGCCTGGACTGGAGCCTGGTGGCCGAGGAGATCGAGGATTTGGGCAAGTCCGACCAGCGTGCCTGCGAAAGCCTGCTGGAACAGATCGTGCTGCATCTGTTGAAGATCGAACTGGGTGTCGATCGGGCGTCTGAGCGGCACTGGCGCGGCGAGGTCCGGGCGTTCCGACGCAGTCTTTCGCGGCGATTGTCTCCGACGATCGAGGGACGGATCAGACCCATGCTGGCCGCCCTCGTCGATCGCGCGCTGGGCGATCTGATCGAGGACGGACTTGTGAAGCCCGTGACCCGGATTCCCTCGGGATACGACTGGTCAGTCCTCACCACCGAAGGGCGATTTTCCGCCCTTCTAGAGCATTCGCCAGCGAAGTGGACACCGGTTCGCGGCAAAGAATGCGAGAAAGCAGAGAGCTAGACCAATCGTCTTGCGCCAACTCATGTGACGATTGGTCTAGCGTCGGGGCCGAACCCCACGTCCCCGGATCCGGTGGGGGCGAGCGCCTATAGCCCTATCCGCTTCAGCGCCGGCTTCAGGCTCACGGCCGAGGCGCGAAAGTCAGACCACGGATCGGGCTTCTTCATCAGGGTGGCGTAGGTCCACAGAGTGAACGCCGTCGGGTCCAGCCCGGCCTTCACCTGCCCCCATGACAGCGGACAGGCGATGCCCGCCCCGGGCCGCGCGCGCGGCGACCACGGGGCCACCGCCGTCGCCATCCGGCCGTTCCGCAGATAATCCAGGAAGATCTTCCCGCCCCGCGCCTTCTTGGCCAGGGTGGTGGTGAACCGGTCCGGCGCCGCGACGCGGATGGCCTCGGACACGGCCCTGGCGAAGGCCTTGTTCTGATCCCAGGTCACGCGGCTGCGGGCGTCGGTCCTGATCGGCACGACGACGTGCAGCCCCTTGCCGCCGGTCGTCTTGACGAAGGGGGCCAGGCCCAGGTCCTCCAGCTTCGCCTTCACCACCCTGGCCGCCGAGATCACATCGGCGAAGCCCAACCCCTCGTCGGGATCGAGATCGAAGGTGATCTGGTCCGGCACCTCCGGCTGGCCCGGCGCGCAGCCCCAGGGGTGCAGCTCCAGCCCACCCGATTGACCGATGGCCACCAGTCCGCCGACGTCGACCGCCGCCACATAGGGGGTCCGCGCCGCCACATCGATCAGCTTCAGCCGGGGGTTGGACCCGGCCATGGCGTGGCGCTGGAAGAAGGTCTCGCCCTCGATCCCGTCCGGGGCCCGGATGATCGAGGTCGGCCGATCGCCGACATGCGGCAGAATCCGCTCGGCCGCCGCCTCGTAGTAGCGCGCCAGGTCCGCCTTGGTGATCGCGGGGTTTCCATCGCGCGCGGGCCACAGCACCTTGTCGGGGCTCGAGATCGCCACCCCCGCGACGACGACCTTGCCCTTGCCGGATTTCGCCACGGGCTTGACCGTGGTGGTGGCTTTCGAGGGCTCGACCGGCTTGTTCCCTTCGGTCGGTGCCTGCGGGGCCTCGGTGACCTCGATCGCGGTCTTGTCCTCGCGCAGCCCCTTGAACGCCGCCTGGCGCAGAGACCCCACCTCGGTGTAGCCGCCGTGCTCGACCTCGGCGACCAGCACGGGCTTCACCCAGTGAATGTCGCTGGCCTTCTTGGGCGCGCCGATCCCGCCGAACGGGCTCGCGTCCGCCGCCGCCGCCTTCAGCGCCGGGACCAGGGTCTTGGTCACCGCCTCGCCATAGCCGGTGCCGACTCGCCCGAGATAGCGCAGGCCGTTGCCGCTCTTGTCCTTGACCCCGACCAGCAGCGATCGGAACCGCGTGCCACCCTCCGACGACCAGCCGCCGATGACCACCTCGTCGCGACCCCGGCACTTGGACTTGACCCAGCTGGCGCTGCGTCCTGCCGTGTACGGAGCATCCAGCTTCTTGGAGATCACCCCTTCCAGATCCATCCGGCACGCGCTCTCCAGCACCGCCTGCCCGGTCGATCCGAAATGCTCGACGAACCGCAGCCGCCCGCCCGCATCCCCGACCCGGTCGCAATAGGCCTGCAGCCGCGCCTTCCGGTGCGACAGCGGCAACGTCCTCAGGTCCTCGCCCCCCTCGAACAGCAGGTCGAAGGCGAAATAGACCAGCCCCCCGGTCTTCTCCTCCGAGATCGCCGCCTGCAGCGCCGAGAAGTCCGGCATGTGGTCGTCGTCCAGGGCGCACAGCTCCCCGTCGATCACCGCGTCGGGCCACCCGGCCGCCTCGGCCGCCAGCGCGGGGAACCGGTCGCTCCAGTCCAGCCCCTTGCGCGTCCGCACCTGGGCCTGGCCCCCGCCGATGCCCAGCTGGATGCGATAGCCGTCGAACTTGATCTCGTGCACCCAGCCCGCCGCGCCCGGCGGATGGTCGACCCCCTTGCACAGCTGGATCGGCACGAAGGCCGGCGACCGTTTCGCCTTCCCTGTCGCCGCCTTCGACGCGTTGGGCCTGGGCGGTGCCTTGCGCCCCGTCGGCCTGGACGCGGTCCATTCCTTCGTCCCGTCGGCGATCTCCGCCAGCGACCGGCCGGTGGTCACCGAGGCGTCGATCTCGGCCAGGGCGTCGCCCTCGCCCGGCACGGCGTGGTCGTCCTTCTCCTTGATCAGCAGCCAGTTGTTGCGCTTGGAGGGTTTGCCCCGATCCGACTTCAGCCGCACCAGCGCCCACCCGCCCTTCAGCCGCTCGCCGTCCAGCGTCATCTTGATCGAGCCCTTGGCGAAGTCGGCCTCCAGGCTCTCGGGATGCTGCGGCGTCCACGTCCCCGTGTCCCACAGCTGCACCGTCCCCGCGCCATAGTTGCCGCCCGGGATGGTCCCCTCGAAGTCGCCATAGTCCAGCGGATGGTCCTCGACCTCGACCGCCAGCCGCTTGACCGCCGGATCGCGCGACGGCGCCTTGGTCACCGCCCAGGACTTCAGCACCCCGTCGTGCTCGATGCGGAAATCATAGTGCAGCCGCGTCGCCGCGTGCCGCTGGATCAGGAACCGCAGAGGCGCGGCCGCGGTCCTGCGCCCCTTGGCCCCCCGCGGCTCGGGCGTCTCGTCGAACCGGCGCTTGGCCGCATAGGTCTTAAGCTCGCCGCGCATGCCCGACCAATGCGGGCGGGCGGCAAAGCGTTGCATTGGCTCAGGCCGCCCGCACCCTGGGCCCCGCCCCCGTCCGGTCGATCAGCAGGTCCGTCACCGCCCAGACCAGGGCGTCGGCCCGGTCCGGGCTCGCGCCCCCCGCCTCGCCCAGCCCCAGCAGTTCCGCCTCCAGCGCCGCCAGCGCGCCGACGTGGCCGACCCGCCCCTGTTCGTACAGCGCCGCCACCGGCTCGGCCCGCGCCCGCTTGCCCGCCGTCGCGTGAACCCGCCGCACGGGACAGGCCAGCCCCGCCGCCTTCAGCACCGCCTCCACCATGGCCCCGCCCTGGTTGGCCTCGGCCACGACCCGCACCGGGCACCCCAGGGCCTCGCCCCAGTCCTTTGCCGCCCGCGCCACCCGCGCCGCCCAGCCCGCCGGCGACAGCCCCCGGACCGAGCGGTCCTCCAGCACCCAGGCCGCCCCCGCCTCGTCATTCCCGCGAAGGCGGGAACGCGCCACCACGACGATCCCGCACGCATCCCCGCCCTCGCCCGACAGGGTCCCCGCCGGCGGATCGACCGCCACCACGGCGCGCTCATACTCCCACGGACCACGAAGATTCCGCTCCCGCCCCAGCGCCCGCGCCCGCGCCATCTCGGCCTGGGTGAACAGCGCCCCCTCCGCCTCCAGCACCAGACCGTCCAGCTCCTGCGCCGCCCGCCGCGTCCCGCCGTACAGGTCCCGCATCGCCGCCAGAAACCCGTCGGCCAGGTTCGCCGCATTGGCCCCCGTCGCCGCATGCGTCCTGACCGTCCCCGCCTCCGCCAGCACCCGCCGCAACACCGCCAACGGCTTGGGCGTCGTCGTCAGCAGCAGTTGTGGTGGGCTACCGCTCGCGACGCGGTCGCTCGCTGCTTGAGCCCGGGTCGTCTCCTCCCTGTCGCGCAGCGATGGGGAGGTGGCGCGGCCCTCTTCCGGGCCGTGACGGAGGGGGCCTTGCGCGCTCAAGCAGCGAGGGACCGCGTCCCGAGCGTTAGCGCCCTTCGCTTCGCCGAGCCGCAGGCCGAGGCGAAGCATGGCTAATGCCTCCTCCGGCTTCTCCCAGGCGCAGAACTCGTCCCCCCAGGCCGCATGGAACTGCGGCCCCCGGAACCGCTCCGGCTCGGCCGCCGACAGCATCAGCCCCACCGCCCCGCCCGGAAACACCACCCGCCGCCGCGCGCTCTCCAGCCGGGGTGCCGCCCGGAACGGCAGGGACATCAGCCCCGACGGCCCCTCGATCATCACCGAGCGCACATCGTGCATCGTCGCCCCCACCAGGGCGATCCGCCCGCCCGGCCCCAGCCGCGCCGCCACCTCACTGACCCACTCCGCCCCCGCCCGCGTCTTCCCCGCCCCCCGCCCGCCCAGAAACACCCACGTCCGCCACCCACCCTCCGGCGCACGCTGCGCCTCATGGGCCGCGCCGTCCCAGGCCAACCTCGCCTGATCGTCAGGGTGCATCGCCTCCGCGTCCTCCCGCGTCAGAAGGGTTGCCTCGCCCGTCTCCTCCCTGTCGCCTCTGGGCGATGGGGAGGTGGCGCGGCGCCCCTTCGCGCTGTGACGGAGGGGTTCTTCCGCGCTCAAGCAGCGAGGCATAGCCTGTCCTCCGGCCGATCGTAGATCGGACCGGGGGGCGCGCCGAGCGTCAGCGCCAACGACAGGCCCCCTCACCCCTCCACCCCCAGCCGCGCCAGGATCGCCGCCAGCGCCGCCTCCTGCTGCGGCGTCCGCCCGCCGGCCGAGCCCTCCCCCTCGACCTCCCCCAAGACCCGATCGAGCCGGATCATCAGCGCCGCCAGCCGCCCATAGGCATAGGCCCGCGCCGGATGCCCGTCCCTCAGCATCCCGACCGTGGTCCGCACCGCGGCCCGCGTCGCCGCCGCCAGGTCCGCGTCGGCCTTCAGCGCCCGCACCGCCGCGTCCGCCGGCGCGCCCGAGATCGCCCGCGCCCTGGCGTCCGCCGCCTCCGGCGTCATCGGCGGCTTCTCCGCCCCCAGGTCGCGGCGCAGCCAGCCCTCATCGCCCGCCCGCGCATAGATCTTCCGCTCCGAACAGCCATAGTCGGCGGCTATGCATTTCGCCGTCGCCCCGGCCACATAAAGGGCCTTGATCTCGGCCCACTCATCGGGGGTGTGATGCTTGTGCGGACGTCGGTTCAGCGGCGCTTCGGTCATGGCCGCATTGTACGGGGGCGGCGACCCAGGCCGCGCTCGCCGCGCCTCGATCGCCCCGGCCCTTGATCGCCGGGGTGTTTTCGTCCCGTTCGCGGATGACACAGGATTTCACCCGTCATCCCCCCGCGCCGGGGTGTCACCCCCGCCGCGTCATCGGCCGCGAGGGGGGCATCCCTCCGCACGGCTGAGGCCGACTTTGCCGGAGCCTCCCGAGCGGGAGCGCGCCCAACGTCGTTATTGAACTTTTCATGCGCCCGACGCATATAAACGGTGCAAAGTCCTTCCTGTGTCCCGAACTGTCGCCGTATGGCGTGCGTGTCCCGGTTCCGCCGGGACTAGGGGCCGGGAAGGCAACCCTCTTTCACCGAAACGTCCACACATCGTCCAGGCGCGGCCTCAGCATGTCGCGCCAGCGATGGGCGTCGCGCCGATCCGTCCGGAACGATCGGTGCACCGCCCCCGCGCACATGTCGGCCAGCTGGATCAGCGGATCGGTCCTGGAATCCGAGAACCGACAGTCCCGCACCGCCCCCTCGCGCATCTTCTTCCTGACGGCGGTCGATAGCTTCTTGCGGAACTCGCGGTCGCCCGACCCGTCGATGATGACCTTGGCGTCGCTCAGTCGCCCGCCGTCATTACGGAGCATCTGTTTGACGAAGAACTCATAGAAGCTCTCCTTGTCCGACCTCAGGTGGTCGGAGCGGATCACATCCTTCTGCACCACGATGGCCCGCACGCGGAACGGCCCCGCTGCCACGGCCCGAAAGAACCGGTCGCGCACATCCGTCCGGGTCTTGGAGAATTTGAACTCGCCCTTGTGGATCAGCCGCGCCGCCGACCCCTCGATGAGCCGGCGGGTGAAGGCCGCATCCTCCGCGTCCTCGAAGATGACCATCGCCGCCACGAACACCGGCGACGACCCCTGCTCCACCCGAAAGCCTGCGTCCCCGCTCTCGTCGATGTAGACCAGCATCAAGCAGCCTCCGTCACCGACGCGATCGGTTGGTCATCGCTTCCAAGCTGGTGGGGCACAACCAATAAGCAGGATATCGCACGAGCGCGGGATACGGGAGCCGATGTTTCCTTTTTGTACTCAATGACTTGCTGCTCTAATTTCCAGGTTCACGCTCATCAGGTAGCCCCCTCTTCTATTCACACGCCTACCAAATTACTTTTCTTGTTAGGCGTTGGACGGCAAGTGGAGCTGGAAAACAGCCGTTAAACCCTGAAAGATCAATCTCAATGAGTCGAGAACTCTGATCGCTCAGATTGACTAATTTCTTGAAAGGGATATTTATCGTGAATAGCACTTGATTCTTGTTAGCGCCAGAAAGGGCAGGGCGAGCTTATGGGGACGCAAGAGACATACCTCCGAGCCATTCTGGCGACGGTAGCCCGGCAAACTTTCTCACCCGCTAGAATTCTTGAAATCATCAATGCTGGTGAGAAGCAGCAGCGCGCCTTCAACCTTTGCGACGGCAGCAAATCGCAGGCCGAAATCGTGAAAGAACTCGGTCTGGATCCAAGCAACTTCAGCAAGACCATCGGCCGGTGGATCGATGAGGGCATCGTGATCCGCGTGGGGGAGAACCGTGAGGCGCGCCCCTTGCACGTGTACCCACTGCCCGAAGCCCTCATCAAAAAGGATTCGAAAAAATGAGCGCGCCAGACCTGTTGGCGGCGCTGAACGACAAGATGGACACCCTGATCAAAATACAAGCCGCGCTTGCGGTCAAAGGGATGGCCACTCAGCGCGACAAGATCGTCTTCCTTTACGGCGCGGGTCTCGGGCCGACCTACATCGCTAACTTTCTGGGTACGACTCCCAAGACGGTGAGCGTCGCCATGGCGAAGCACAAAAAAGCTTTGTCCGGAAAGGGAGAGGCTGGAGATGAGTGACGCTAACCACGAAGAGCTCATGAGCGTTCTACGCACGCTTGTGAAAATCCAATCCCTGTCCGCAGTGCGCCACCTCGCGACGAAGAAGGAGAAAATCCTCTTCCTTTCCGAGGCCGGGCTAGAGCCCAAAGAGGTCGCGCCGATTGTAGGCACGACGCCTGCTGCGGTGAGCCAAGCGATTTACGCCGCGAAGAAGCAGCCCGGAAAGGAAGCCTAGATGGCCAAGGACAAAGATGAAGTCGCTGAAGAGCTTCGCTCCATTAAAATTCTGATGATTCTCCAACTGCTGCGTCAAGGCGTGAAACAGGGTCAGATCGCATCTTCTCTTGGTATCAGCGATGCAACAATGAGCCGGATGCTGCCCACAGGCCTCTCAAAGGCCTTGTCTAAATCGAACCCTTCGGAGGCGGCCGGGTGATGGAGGACACTCTCAAAAAGATATTGGCCGAACTCGAGATGATCAGAAAAATCAAAATGATCGAGCTCGCCGAACGCGGCCACTCCCAATCAAAAATTGGCGATGCCTTAGGCATAAGCCAAGCCAGCGTTAGCCGCATGATGGCTGGCAAGAAGACGGCGGGCACCAAAGATAAGTTGGAAAAATAATGAGCAGGCAAACCTCCGTCATCAGCGCCTCGGGTGACTACGAGGAAATCATTCTTCAGATGGCGAAGCATCTCGGGCGCGGTAAAAATCGTCGCGATGTGTTCAATCTAATTTATGGACGAGGGTCGAAGCCACGATCCAAAAAACAAGTCGCAGATCAACTTGGAAGGACCGGCAACACGCAAGTTATTCAAGATGCTCTTGATGAACTTGCCAAACACCACTTGGTCGTTCGCACAGAAAACGGGGGCCAGGTTAAAGACGGCAGCCGTTACCTATACGGAAAAGCAGAGTTCGTTCGCGCAAACCGCGACTCAATTCTAAGATTCGCAGATAATCCCAACGCGGCGAAGAGGGTTGCTACAAAGAGACGCCCGGCGTTCGACGTGGCCGTTTCCTTTGTGAAGCCGGCACCTCAGCGGGCGAGAGCGTCAGGGACAAAAGCAACTCGCAGTTCGAAGGTGGCCAAGCTCAAAATTGCGCTGCTGATGACAAATCCAGACAGCTTGGCCTCGCTACAAACTGGTGTGGAGGCACGCTATATCGACGAAAGTATTCGACTTAGTCCACGGGCTAGTGAGGTCGAACTAAAAGTGGTGCCTGCACCAACACTGACCTCGTTGCTTGATACTCTGAACTCATACCGCCCAAGCGTGCTCCATTTTTCTGGTCACGGCGGCGGCCGGGCGTTAGTTTTCGACAATCAGAAAGCCGGTGAAGACGGCGGAACTGTTTTGGATTTCGACATGATCGCCCAAGTCCTTGGGGCGACGCGAGCCAACCCCGAACTGCTTGTGCTCGTCGCATGCGACACCTTGGATGGCGCTGAGCGCTTCCTCGATGAGGTTCCGGTTGTGATAGCCATGGCAGACTCAATCGGCGACGAGGCGGCCTGCGAATTTTCAGCTCAGTTCTACCGCACGCTGAGCACCGGGGAGACCATCTCCAACTCCCTGGCCCAAGCGAAGATCGTTCTCAAATCCAAGGGGTATGGGGACGCCGATTTGCCTACCTTTTTGGTTCGCAAAGGAAGTACCGCGGCTAAGAGCTTGCTCTAGGCTCTACTGATCGAACAAGTCTCGCGTTTGATCATCCCTGCTTTTCGGTATGCCTTCGCCACGGTGAAGGCACGGGTGCTTCGTGCGGCTCAGGCCCTTGCCGCCCTCAAAATGAGCCCATCCGCCGTTGGGCATATGAACGCTAAGGATTTTTGCGCCGCAGTATGGGCAAGGACGCCGATAGGACGAACGCTTGGTGGCGTCTCCCTCGTAAAGAACGGGCACCCAGCATTCTCGTACGACCGTCGATCCTCCATTTGGAAGATGTCTCGTATGAGCGCGTCTTTTTACCCAGCGCAAAGCTTCTCTCCGGCCTGAAGCGGGCGATTCGCAGTTGGAGGGAGAATCTGCTCGGCAGGTGGTCTTGTCGAATCTGAGGATGTGCAAGCATTTGCAAAACTGACCGGCGCCAAGAAAAAGGGCGGGCCCGTCTCCGGACCCGCCCTCGCTGTAGGCTGACTTCCCGAGGCGAGCTCTGCTCGCCTCGAAGTGATTAGAAGTCCATGTCGCCCATGCCGCCCATGCCGCCGCCCATGCCGCCGCCGGCGCCGCCGCCCGAGCCCTTCTTCGGCGCATCGGCCACGGCCGCTTCGGTGGTGATCAGGATACCGGCGACCGAGGCCGCGTCCTGCAGAGCCGTGCGAACGACCTTGGCGGGGTCGATGACGCCGGCCTGGATCATGTCGACATACTCTTCGGTCTGGGCGTTGAAGCCGTAGGTGGCCGAGGGGTTCTCCAGCACCTTGCCGACCACGATCGAGCCTTCGACGCCGGCGTTCTCGACGATCTGGCGGATCGGGGCCTGGATGGCGCGACGGATGATGGCGATGCCGGCGGTCTGGTCGGGGTTGTCGCCGGTCAGGCCTTCCAGCGCCTTGGTCGCCTTCAAGAGGGCGATGCCGCCGCCGGGGACGATGCCTTCCTCAACGGCCGCGCGGGTGGCGTTCAGGGCGTCGTCGACGCGGTCCTTCTTCTCCTTGACCTCGACCTCGGTCGAGCCGCCGACGCGGATGACCGCGACGCCGCCGGCCAGCTTGGCCAGACGTTCCTGCAGTTTCTCCTTGTCGTAGTCCGAGGTGGTGTCCTCGATCTGCTTCTTGATCTGGCCGATGCGGGCCTCGATGGCGTCCTTCTCACCGACGCCGTCCACGATGGTGGTGTCGTCCTTGGTGATGGTGACCTTCTTGGCCTTGCCGAGCATGTCGAGGGTGACGTTCTCCAGCTTGATGCCCAGGTCCTCGGAGATGACCTGGCCGCCGGTCAGGACGGCGATGTCCTCCAGCATGGCCTTCCTGCGATCGCCGAAGCCCGGGGCCTTGACGGCGGCGACGCGAAGGCCGCCCCGCAGCTTGTTGACCACCAGGGTGGCCAGGGCCTCGCCCTCGATGTCCTCGGCGATGATCAAGAGCGGGCGACCCGACTGGACCACGGCTTCCAGGATCGGCAGCATGGCCTGCAGCGACGACAGCTTCTTCTCGAACAGCAGGATCAGAGGCTCCTCGAGCTGGGCCTCCATCTTGTCGGCGTTGGTGATGAAGTAGGGGCTCAAGTAACCGCGATCGAATTGCATCCCCTCGACAACATCGAGCTCGGTCTCCGCAGTCTTCGCCTCTTCGACTGTTATGACTCCCTCGTTGCCGACCTTGTCCATTGCTTTGGCGATCATCTCGCCGACTTCGGTGTCACCGTTGGCGGAGATGGTGCCGACCTGGGCGATCTCGGAGTTGGCTGACACCTTACGGCTCGTGGCCTTGATCTCGGCCAGGACGGCGGTGACCGCCTTGTCGATGCCGCGCTTCAGATCCATCGGATTCATGCCGGCGGCCACGGCCTTCAGGCCTTCCTGGACGATGGATTGCGCCAGGACGGTCGCGGTGGTGGTGCCGTCACCCGCCTTGTCGTTCGTCTTGGACGCGACCTCGCGGATCATCTGGGCGCCCATGTTCTCGAAGGCGTCCTCGAGTTCGATTTCCTTCGCCACGGACACGCCGTCCTTGGTCGAGCGCGGGGCGCCGAAGGACTTCTGGATCACGACGTTGCGGCCCTTGGGGCCCAGGGTCACCTTGACGGCGTTGGCGAGGACGTTGACGCCGCGCAGCATCTTGTCGCGCGCGTCGGTGTTGAACTGTACGATCTTGGCAGCCATTGAGGCAGCTCCTGTCTATTGATTTCGTTGAAGAAGGTCGGCGACGCGGGTGCTTAGGACAGCACGCCCAGGACGTCGGATTCCTTCATGATGATCAGGTCGTCGCCTTCCAGCTTGACCTCGGTGCCCGACCACTTGCCGAACAGGATGCGGTCGCCGGCCTTCAGCTCCAGGGCGTTGACCTTGCCGGTCTCGTCGCGCAGTCCCGGTCCGACCGAGATCACTTCGCCTTCCTGGGGCTTTTCCTTGGCGGTGTCGGGGATGATGATCCCGCCCTTGGTCTTGGATTCTTCTTCCACGCGCTTGACCAGCACGCGATCGCCGAGAGGACGAAACGCCATCTGTGAGTTCTCCGATGAGCTTTCTGAAACGGTTCCGTCAGCACCAGGGAGCGCGCTTCTTGGCAGCCGCCACCCCCGAGTGCTAACGCGCGGCTCAAATAGGGCTGCCCCCCGACAGCGTCAAGGCCGCGCCAGCCCGATGAACGGCAGATGAACGGATTCCTGACCCGGTCGTTCAGCTTGGTCGTCACAGACTGGATTTCGTCAGTCGCCGTTCGCCCGGACACCGGTCAGGGTGGCGGTCGGGAAAGCCTGGAGGGGCCGCCATGAAGATCAATCGCCTGTTCGTCGCCGGGGCCGCCGCCCTTGTCCTGTCGTCCGGTCTCGCGGCCGTCGCCGCCCCGGCCGAGGCGCAGGCCTACTATGACCGGCGTGGCTACGACCGGCACGACCGCGACGACGACGACGCGGCCGAAAACGCGATCATCGGTGCCGTCGTCGGCGGCCTGGCCGGTGCGATCATCGGCGAGGGCGACGGCCGCTATGTCGCGGGTGGGGCTCTCGCAGGTGCCGCCCTGGGGGCCGCGGCGTCCGACGACGATCGTCGCCGCTACGGCGGTTACGGCTACGGCGGCTCGTCCTACGGCTACAGCTACGGCCCGAGCTACAGCAGCTACGGAGGCTATCAGGGCTATCGCTCGGACTGCGACTACCGCCGCGACGGTCGCTGCTGGCGAAACCGCGGCCACTGGGAGCGCGAGAACGGCATCAATGCCCGTGACGGCTATGACCGCCGCGAACGGGCGATCCTGCGCGACGACCGTCGCGACCGCCGCGATGATCGCCGTGACCGTCGTGACGATCGGCGCGACGACCGGCGCTGGCGCAACTACTGATCCGGCCGGGCCTCAGCGCATGAGGCGGTCCAGCAACGCCGCCGTCGACGGGTCCAGCCCGGCCGACGGCGTGCCCGCCTGAACGTCGCTCAGGATCGCCTTGGCCAGCACCTTGCCCAGTTCCACCCCCCACTGGTCGAAACTGTTGATGTCCCAGATCACACCCTCGACGAAGGTCTTGTGCTCATAGAGGGCCAGCAGCGCGCCAACAGCCTCGGGCGTCACCCGGTCCATCACGATCGTGGTCGAAGGCCGGTTTCCCGGAAAGGTCTTGTGCGCCGCCAGCCGGTCGGCTTCGGCGGCATCCACCCCTGACAGTTCGACGCGCGCCGCCTCGGTCGTCTTTCCCTGCATCAGGGCCTGTCCTTGTGCCAGCGCATTGGCCCACAGCGGGGCCTCGGCTGCGTCGCCCTGTGTGCGGCGAACGACCACGAATTCGGCGGGCACAACCTCCGGCCCCTGATGGATCTGCTGAAAGAAGGCGTGCTGGCCGTTCGTCCCCGGCTCGCCGAACACCACCGGACTGGTCTGTCGCTCCACGGGCCGGCCGTCGCGATGAACCCGCTTTCCGTTCGACTCCATCTCCAGTTGCTGCAGGAAGGCGGGCAGGCGCCGCAGGCCGTGGGCATAGGGCGCGACCGTCCGCGCCGACCGCCCCAGGCCGTCGACGTTCCACACCTGGGCCAGGGCCATCATGACCGGCGCGTTCGTCTCCAGCGGAGCCGAGACGAAGTGGTCGTCCATCGCCCGCGCCCCGGCCAGCAGGCCGTCGAACGCCTCAGGCCCCAGGGCGATGACGCAGCTCAAGGATACCGCCGACCACAGGGAATATCGCCCCCCGACCCAGTCCCGAAAGGCAAAAGTCCGCCCACAGCCGAACGCTGCCGCCCGCTCCGGGGCTGCCGTCACCCCGATGAAATGGCTGTCGCGCCCCGCCTCGTGCAGGCTCTCCGCCAGCCACGCCTTGGCCGCCTCGGCATTGGACAGGGTCTCCTGGGTCGTGAAGGTCTTGGACACGACGATCACCAGGGTCGTCTCGGGGTCCAGCCCGGTCAGGGCCTCGGCCATGTCGCGTGGGTCGATATTGGCCACGAACCGCAGATCGATGGCGGGTTCCAGAGGCTTCAGCGCGTCCCATACCAGCCGGGGGCCCAGGTCCGACCCGCCGATCCCGATATGGACGATGGCGGTGAACGCCTTGCCCGTCGCTCCCGTCTCGCGGCCCGTCCGCACCGCCTGCGCATAGTCCGCCATGGCCCGCCGCACGGTGTCCACCTCCACCGAGACAGGCTCGCCCAGCGCCCGGTAGTCGGCGCCCTCGGCTGCCCTGAGCGCCGGATGCAGCACCGCCCGGCCCTCGGTATCGTTGACCGCCTCGCCGCCGAACAGCCGCGCCCGCGCCGACTCGACCCCCGTGGCCCGCGCCAGCTCCAGACAGGCCTCGAAGCCCGCCCGGGTCCAGCTCTGCTTGGACAGGTCCAGATACAGTCCCGCCGCCTCAACCGTCATGCGCGACAGCCGATCCGGGTCCGCCGCGAACTGATCGGCGATGCGGGCCTCCCGGTCGCGGGCGGCGGCGGCGTCGAAGGCGGTCCAGGCGGCGTCGGTCATCGGTCGGTCTCTTCGAAGCGGAGCAAGGTCTCGTTTACGGGTGGGGCGTAGACCGGTTCAATCGCCGATTCGCGAATAGGAGCCCCCATGTCCTGCGGAATCGCCCTCGCCGCCGCCCTCCTGCTGGCCGATCCCTCGGTCGCCCTCGCCGCCGCCCAGCCCGTCGCGGTGCCCGGCGCGCCGGTGTCGGTGGCGTCAGAGCCCCTGTTCGCCGACATCGTGAGCCGGGCTTCGGCGCTGAAGGCCCTGGCGGCAGGTTTCACCCCCGACACCGTCCCAGCCGGCTGGACCGAATTCCGCATCCGCGCCATGGCCCTCGCCGACCTCGACATGCAGGGCCACCTGATCCTGGCCGAGCGGGGCACCGATGGCGACCTGAAATGCATCCTGCGCGGCATCGCCGAGGACATTCCGGTCAAGCTCGACGCCGTCGAGACGGCCGACAGCCCGGCCGCCCGCGCCACTGCCCTGTCCGAACTCACCTACCTGCTGAACGACAACGTCGAGGTCGTCACGGCACCCCCGCAGCCTGAGGCCTAACGCCGTTCTTCCGCAAGGGGAGAAGGGGCCTGTCTTTACGCCTCTTCGGGATATTTGATCGAACACCCGTAGGGCGTGGCGAACGCCGTCCTCACCGGCCGCCCGGCCTCCAGGTCTTCCAGCGCCGCGCGGACGAAGTTGTTCGCCCCTTCCAGGTCCTCGACCTTGTTGGTCGGCCGGTCGTCGATGCCGCCTTCGAAGATGATGCGGCCCTCGGGGTCGATCACCCGCATGTCGGGCGTCGTCACCGCCCCATAGAGTTTGCCGACCTCGCCGGTCGGATCGAGCAACAGATGGGTGAAGGCCGCCGAATGGGCGTCGCGATAGGCGCGGGCCGCGTCGCCCTCGATGTAACCCTGCTTGCCCGGGGCCGAGGACACGATGGTCAGCCAGACCACGCCGTCGGCCGTGGCCTCACGCTGGAGCGCCTGCATGGCTCCGGCGGAATAGTGTTTCTGCACATAGGGGCAGCCCTCGTTGGTCCATTCGATCACGACGGTCTTGCCGCGGAAGTCAGCCAGCGACCGCTGGGTCCCTTCGGCGTCGACCAGGGTAAAGGCGGGGGCCAGGCCCGTCTGGGCCTCCGTCGCCGTCGTGGCGGCGGGCGTCGCGGCGGTCTCGGCGGCCGGAGCCTCGGCCTGCTGGCAGGCGGCGAGGGTCATCGCGGCCAGGGCCGGGATCAGGATGCGGAACGAGGGTCTCATGGGGTCGTCTCCGTCGTCAGGGGTTGAGGATTATTCGCCCAGCGCGTCGAGCACGACGCCCTCGGTCAGAAGCTGTGGCAGGATCTGTGGTTCGGTCTGGCCCGGCCGGTGCACCAGATAAAGCGGCACGCCCGACCGGCCGCGCCGCTCCAGTTCGGCGGCGATGGCGTCGTCGCGCCTTGTCCAGTCCCCCACCAGATAGACGGCGTTCGCCGCCGTCAGGGCCTCGGCCACGCGCGGCGACGACAGCGCCGCTCGCTCGTTGATCTTGCAGGTCACGCACCAGTCGGCGGTGAAGTTCACCAGCACCGTCCGCCCCTCTGCATTCGCCGCCGCCACGGCCTCGGGCGACCAGGGCTGGGAGGCGAGGGCGGTTGTCCCGGCGCTCGTTCCGGCCTCGACGCGCGGCGCCCGCACGGCCGCGACCGACAGACCCGCGACGGCCAGCACCGACACAAGCGCCACGCCCGCCGCGATCCGCCCCCCCGAGACCTGCGCCTGACCCCACAACCACGCCGCCAGCGCCAGGGCCAGGGCGGCCCCGAACAGCAGGCCCAGCGCGTCGGCCCCCGTCTGGTTAAGAAAGACCCAGCCCAGCCACAGGGCCGCGCCATACATCGGAAACGCCAGAACCCCTTTCAGCCGGTCCATCCATGCGCCGGGCCGGGGCAGACGCGCCAGCAACCCCGGCGACAGGCTGACCGCCAGATAGGGCAGGGCCAGACCCAGTCCCAGCATCAGAAAGACGATCAGAGCCAAAGGCGCGGGCATGACCAGGGCGGCCCCAAGCGCGAAGGCCATGAAAGGGGCGGTGCAGGGCGCGGCCACCACAACCGCCAGCACCCCGGTAAAGAAGGCCCCCACGCCGCCGGGCAGCCTCGACAGCGGGCCAGACCCTGCGGCGGACTGCAGGCCCGCGCCGATGTGGAACACGCCCGACAGGTTCAGCGCCACGGCCAGCATCAGCAAGGCCAGCCCCGCCGTGACGGGGGCGGACTGCAGCTGAAAGCCCCAGCCCACGGCCTCGCCCGCTGCCCGCAGCCCCAGCAGAACGCCCGCCAGGACCAGGAAGGTGACCAGCACCCCGCCGGTGAAGGCGATCCCGTCGCGCCGGGCCTCGGACGGCTCATGGGCCGCTTTCGCAAGCGACGCCGCCTTCATGGCCAGCACCGGGAACACGCAGGGCATCAGGTTCAGGATAAGCCCCCCGATCAAGGCGAAGGCCGCCGCCTGGAGAAACACGGCCCAGTCGGTCGCGGGACCGCCCGCCGCGCCCTCGGACAGGTCCAGCGCACCGCCACCGCCCGCTCCCGCCAGCGGTGGCCCAGGCTCGGCCGTGATCTCCCAGGCTCCCGTATCGGTGACCAGCACCCCGCCGATCGGCCCGGTCAGGCCTCCGGTCCTCAGGGCCCCGCCGCTCTGCAGGTTCAGCGTCAGCCCGTCCGGCCCGCGCTCACCCGGCTGCGTGGCCGCATGCTGGATCACGCCGGTATCGAACGGAAAGAACCAGGCCCGCTCGCTCTCCATCCCCGACAACGGCCCCCCGGTCGCGGTCAGGGTCAGGGTCTGGCCGGTCAGGGTCGCCCGGGCCTCGATCCCCGCCGGACGCGGCGCGCTCTCGACCACGGCCTGGATCTCGGCCCCCCAGCGCGGGTCCAGCGGCGCCGCCCCCGCCCGCACCGGCAGGTCCAGCCTCAGCGTCAGTTCGTCCGGCACGCACATCTCGTCGCTGCACACCAGGAACAGCGCACCGACCGACAGCGGCAGGGTCGTCCCCGGCCGGGCGTCCGCCGGAATCTCGATCGGCACCGGCAGGAAGACCCGGTCCGAATAGCCATAGTTCATCAGGTCGGCGAGCCGCTGGCGTTCCGGCACCGGCCACAGGATGTCACCCGACACCACGCCGCCCGGCAAGGTCCAGTCCAGCGTCGTCGGCCCGCCGGAATCGCCCGGATTGCGCCAATAGGTGTGCCAGCCCGGCTCGATCTGCTGGCGGATGGCCACGATCGCCGTCGATCCCGGCGCGGCCCAGGCGCTCATGGCGACCAACTCGGCCTCGATCCGCACCGTCCGCTGCGGTCCCGCCGCGGCGGCGGTCGGCGCGGGGCTGACCGCCGGCTGGGCGACGACCGCCCCGACCGTCAGCGACCAGGCCAGCAGAATGAAGACGATCAGGCGCAACGGATTGGGGTCTCCCGGCGTCAAAGCCTCTGTCTATCGACAGGCAGGGCCCGACGCCATGGCGGCCCGTCGCCGCGCCTTCGTCGGTTCGGGGCCGGACGTTACCTCGGCGTGGCGGTGACCAGCACTTCGGCCCGGCGACGCAGGGGCTCTTCCACCCCACCCGGCGTGATCGCGCCGGCGTCGCCCGCCGCCCCGACCTCGAACGCCGGGGCGGGCCAGCCCTGGGCCGCCAGCGCCTCGACCACCGCCAGGGCGCGCCGCTCCGACAGCGTCTGGTTGGCCGCTGCCGCGCCCGTGGCGTCGGCCAGCCCCAGCACCCGCACCGACCGGATCTCGCATCCCTGCAGCTGGGTCGTCGTCGAGGCGATCGCGGTGCGCGCGGCGTCCGTCAGCCCGGCCTCGTTCTCGGCGAAATAGACGTCGAACCGCTTGGGGCCGCACGCGTCCGGCGTGGCGACCAGATCGTCGCGGTCCATCCCCATCGACGAACAGCCCGCCAGCCCCACCGCCAGCAGCCCCGCCGCCACCACCCTGTGTCCCGTCGTCATCGCCGTCTCCCTGTGCTGCGAAAGCCTGTCACGAGAAAGGGCGGCCCGCCTTCCGACGCGCCGCCCTGAAAACTCTTACTCTTCAGCGTCCTAGTAGCGACGCTGACCGTTTTCCCAATAGCACTCGTCCTGACGGTTGTCGTAGCAGTAGTAGTAGTTGCCACGGTTGTCGCGGTAGCGCTGCTGGTTGTCGCGATCCTGGCGAGAGCCACGGATCGCGCCGGCGGTGCCGCCGATGGCGGCGCCGATGGCGGCGCCGGTTCCGGCATTGCCCGAGCCGACGTTGTTGCCGATGATGGCCCCGGCGACCGCGCCGATGCCCGCGCCGATGGCGCCCTGGCGGAGCGTTTCATTGCTGCCGCCGTTGTTGCCGTAAGGATCGCTGGCACAGGCCGTGGCCATAAGGCCGGCGGCCCCGATCGCGATAATCGCCTTCTTCATGGGTCTAGTCCTTCATCCCTGATGTTCGCCCCGTGAGCGAGAACGCTGGATTATGGCGCAGGTTCCCCGCCTATGCTCGCTCTTAACGATGACATAGACTGAGACGTCGGCTTCGCGAGGGGCGAGGTTCGACGAGACATCAGTTCGCAGGGGGTTTTGTTCGATGCGTTTTCCTGAACCGGTCCGTATGGCCGAAGACAGCGCCAGTCCCGTCTGGGCGCGCACCAAGCGCCGGGGCGGCGGGGGCGGCGGTTTCGTCGGCCTGATCGTGACCTTGCTGGCCTTGTTCGGCGTGCTGACGGCGGCGCTGGGCATCAAGGAGCAGTCGCTGGCCGAGGGCGGGGCCCTGATGGACGGCTGGATCACCGCTGGCGTGTCCACCGTGCGTGAAGCCGCCGGCCAGGCGCCCGAGGCCGCCGAGGCCGCGGCCGACACCGCGGGTGAAGCCGCCGAGCGGACCGGCGACGCCCTTGAAGCGGGTGCCGCTACGACCGCAGAGACGCTTCAGGCGCAATAGTCACGCTTGGCCGGAACGGGCCCCGGATCGGCGCGTTCGGCGGGGATGACCGATGCCCTGATGCCCGCGCCCGATGACACCCGCGACGCCCCGGACGAGGTCGCCGCCGTCGAGCCGCGCGTCCTGACGCCCCATGTCGCCCTGTCGCGGGTCACCGTGCTGGTCAATCCGCTGTCCGGTTCGGTCGGCCCGCGCGCCTATGGCGAGGTCAGGGACATCCTGGCGGAATACGACTGCCGGTCCGAAGTCGTCGAACTGGTCGGATCGACCCTGAACGATCAGATCGCTGCGGCCCTGGCCGAGGCGCCCGACGTCCTGTTCGTGCTGGCCGGGGACGGCACCGCCCGGGCGGTGGCCTCGCGCGCCGGCCACGACGGTCCCCTGATCGCGCCCCTGCCGGGCGGCACCATGAACATGCTGCCCAAGTCGCTCTACGGCACCACCGACTGGAAAGCCGCCCTGCGCGACGCGCTCGAGAACGGCGCTGCCCAGACCGTGTCCGGCGGCGTCGTCGAGGGCGAGGCCTTCTACTGCGCCGGCATCTTCGGCTCGCCCGCCCTGTGGGCCCCGGCCCGCGAGGCCATGCGCACCGGCAAGCTCAGCCTGGCCTGGACCTACGGCCGCCGCGCGCTGAAGCGTGCCTTCTCCGGCAAGATCCGCGTCGAACTGGACGGCGGCAAGGTCCGCCGCAGCGAGGCCCTGGTCCTGATCAGCCCGATGATCTCGCGCGCCCTGGACGAGCCGGTCGGGCTGGAGGCCGCCGCCATGGACCCCGACGACGCGGCCCAGGCCTTCCGTCTGGCGGCGAGCGCCCTGTTCAGCGACTGGCGTCAGGACCCGTCGGTCGTGACCCAGGCGGCGCGCCGCATTCGGATTCGCGCCCGCTCCCGCATCCCGGCGGTACTGGACGGCGAACCGACCCTTCTGCCCGCCGACACCACCGTCCGCTTTCTCCCCAAGGCCTTCCGCGCCCTGGCCCCCATGCCGCCGGCCGCGGAAGACAGCGTCTGATGCCGGTGGGGCGGCTGCTTCAGTTCTCCGACGTCCATTTCGGGGTCGAGCACAGGCGGGCCTGCGCGGCGGCGCTCGACTATGCTCATGCGACACCGTCGGACCTGATCCTCATCACCGGCGACATCACGCAGAAGGGTCTGCCGGACGAGTTCGCCGCCGCCGCCGACTGGATCCGCGCCATGCCGGAACCGCGCTTCGTCATCGTCGGCAACCACGATGTCCCCTATTACAGCCTCTCGGCGCGGCTGTTTCACCCTTGGCGGGCGTTCGAGACCGCGACCGGCTATCCGGCCCATGACGGAGAGTTCGTCTCCGACAGCGTCATGGTGCGCGGCGTCGTCACCGCGCGCGGCTGGCAGGCCCGGCCCAACTGGTCGAAGGGCGTCATCGACCTGGACCAGACCCGCCGCGCCGCCGAGGCCCTGCGCCAGGCGCCCGTCGGGGCCCTGCGGATCCTCGCCTGTCACCATCCCCTGATCGAGATGATCGGTGCCCCCATGACCGGCGAGGTCAAGCGCGGCGACGAGGCGGCCCTGATCTTCGCCGAAGCGGGGGTCGATCTCATCACCACGGGCCACGTCCATGTGCCCTTCGCCCTGCCGATCGATCTGTCCGACCGCCGTTCCTATGCGATCGGCTGCGGGACCCTGTCGCATCGCGAACGGGGCGCGCCGCCCAGCTTCAACCAGATCGAATGGTCGGCCGGCGAGATCGTGGTGACCGTGATCGCCTGGGACGGCTCGGCCTTCGCCCCGTCCGAGGTGTGGCGCCTGCCGCGCCGGCAGGACACCCGCCACGCCGAGACCGCGCCGGACCCGACCCACGCCGGGGTCCGCGAGGCGGCGGCGGTCTGAAACGAAAACGCCGCGCCCTTTCGGAGCGCGGCGTTGGATTTCGGCGGCTGATCGCTATCAGCGACGGTAGCGGCGTCCGTGCGACTTCTCGGTGAAGGCCGCGGCGACCATGGTGGCCAGGGCCGGATTGCGCAGGAAGATATAGCCTCCGGCCAGAGCCGCGACCGATCCCAGGATCGGACGCTGCCGGAACAGGGTGAAAGCGCGCGCGCCCAGACCCTCTGGCTCCTCATCCTCTTCCTCTTCCAGGGCCCCGGCGGCTCCCAGGAAGGCCACGGCCACGATCACCGCGATCAGGGCGAACAGCCCCGCCGTGATGGCGGCCGCGCCCAGCGGCGGAAGGACCAGCGCCAGGGCGTAATAGACCGTCGCGCCCAGAGCGACGACGGCGACGAAGGCGCAGCCGGCGACCACCAGGGCCGCCGAGAGCTTCTTGACGACGCTCTTGCCGATCATCAGCGACGGCGGCCAGCCAGCAGGAGGCCGAGCACCACGCCGACGCCGAGCGCGATCGCGGTCGACTGGATCGGACGCTCCTGCACCCGCTCGGTGACATAGCGCTGGGCCTCGTCGAACCGCTCGGAGGCGTCGTCATAGTATTCGCGGCTGCGGACGCGGGCCTGGTCGTAATAGTCGCGGGCCTGCTCGCGCACGACATCGGCGCGCTCGCGGATGCGGGCGTCGGCTTCGGCCGCCTTGGCGCGCAACCGGGCCTCGGCCTGGGCCGCCTTGGTCTTCAGTCGCGCGGCTTCCTCGCGCGCGCCGACCTTCAGATCCTCCTTGAGGGTGTTCAGGTCGTTCTTGATGTCTTCCCGAGCCTTGGTGGTCGCCATGGTGCGCGCTCCGTTGAATGTCAGCTTGACCGTAGATAGAGGCCTAGTCCGCTGAACGCCACACCCCGGCGACGGTTCCGCTGCGATGCGGGACGGAAGGGTCGAGGGTCGAGGGTCAAGGGGAGCGGGGCTACGGACCGGGTACGGGGATCAGGTGGCCGACTCGAAGCTAGCCGCGGTAATCTCACCCCTTGCTCTTCGACCCTCGACCCTCGACCCTCGAACCTATCTCCGACCTCCTCGACCCCCGTTCCGCCGGTAAGGTTTCGGCAGCATCTCCCTAGGTCTCCCTTAAACTTTGCCGGTCAGGGTGGCCGGGTGACATTCGCCGCCGAACCCTCGCCCGTCGCCAAGCTGGCGCTCGCCGTCGTGACGGAGCCCGAGCGCGCCCTTCCTGTGCCCTCGGGTGCCCGCGAGGACGCCATGCGGTCCCTGCTCCAGACCGCCGCCGACGCAGGCGTGCGCCTGGTGGCCTGCCGACCCCAGGGCGATCAGGAGCGGCTGCTGGGCCAGGCCTGGCCCTTCCCCTCGCCCTTTTCCGTCAGCGTCCGCGCCGTCGCCCTGTCCGAGGGTCTGGACCGTGTCGAGGCGCGCGCCCGTCGCTCGCTGGAGCGGATGGGCCTGCCGCGCGGCGATGTCCTGCTGGCCTCCGGCGCCGGCGATCTCGCGGGCGCCGAGGGCCGCGCCCTGTGGGACCGGATGCAGGCGCTGAAGGACCGGGGCCTGTATCGCCGCATCGGCTTTCTGACCACGATGGAGGACGGACCGACGCTTCTGGCGCGCCGCTTCCAGCCCGACGTGGTCCAGATCCCCTGCAACATCCTGGACCAGCGCGCCGTCAGCGAGGGTGTGCTGTCCGACCTCGCGGGCCTGGGCGTCGACGTCCATGTCTCTTCGGTGTTCGCGCGCGGCCTGCTGTTCGCCACCCGAGAGACCCTGCCGGCCCATCTTCAGGGCCACGGCGTCGCCCTGTCGCGCACCCGCCGGCGTCTGGCCGAGGCGCGCATCGACCCGATGCAGGCGGCGCTGGCCTTTTGCCTTGGCCTGCCGCCCGTGGCCGCCGTGATCGCCTCGGTGGCCTCGGCCGCCGAGATGCGCGCGGTGCTGGCCGCCGCCCATGCGCCGAGCCCCGATCTCGACTGGGCCACCCTGGCGCTGGAGGAACCGGCCGCGCTCACGGCCGGCTCCCCCCAGACGATCAGTCACGCAGCCTGATGACCCTCCCCCGTAGGGAGGAGGAGGACCGCGAAGCGGTGGAGGGGGCCGGCCGCGAACGGCGTCGTTCGTTGCGAGCCCCCTCCGTCTGCTTCGCTTCGCCGCGCATCCTTGAGGATCGGCTCGTATACGAGCCGACCGCAAGCCCCCAGCGGGGGAGGATTTCAGTAGCGCAGCCTGACGCCGACGTAGGCCGACCGCCCCGGCTCGCCGTATCCGAACACCTGCTGATACCGCGCGTCGGCCAGGTTCTCGATCCGCGCCGTCAGCGACACTTGATCGGTCAGGGCATATGAGGCGTTGAGGTTCGCCGTGACGAAGCCGTCGCGCACCCCGCCCGCATCGTCCTGATCGCCCTCGGCCCGCACCGTCAGCGCGCCCGACAGCCGCTCGCCTGACCAGCCCAGCGTCGCCGATCCCGCGTGCTCGGGCACCCTGAGCAGCCGCGCATCGGTCGTCTCGTCGCGCGCATTGGTCCAGGCATAGGCGACCGTCAGATCGAAGCCGCCCCCCAGCGCCGCCCGGCCCTCGACCTCGATCCCGTCCGTCCGCGTCTCGGCGATGTTCACATAGACGGCGTCGAAGGTGACGGGATCGAAGACATAGCTGATCTGGTCCTCCACGTTCAGCCGATAGACGGTGATCCGCCCGTCCAGCCGCCCGTCCGGCGCGGTCCACCCCAGGGCCACCTCCACGCTGTCAGCGCGTTCGGGCGTCAGGGCAGGAAAGGGCGCGGCCGAGAAACAGAAGTCGCAGACCGCCTGGCTGATCGAGGGTGCCTTGAAGCCCGTGCCCCAGGCCCCCGACAGGATGAAACCGCCGTCCAGGTCCAGCGCCGCCGACAGCCGGCCCGTCGTCTCGGAGCCGAAGTCGTCGGTGTCGTCCCAGCGAAGCGCCCCGGTCAGGCTCAGACGGTCGGTCGCCTCGACCGAGGCCACGCCGAACAGCGAGGTGGTGCCCAGGTCCTCGACCGCGCCGGTCGAGACACTGCCCTCGGTGTCCTCGCGTTCGGCGCCGAAGGCATAGGTCAGCCGTTCGCCCGCCGCCCCGTCCGCCTGCCAGCGCCAGACCTGGCGATTGGCCTCGAAGCTGAACGGAAAGTCCGCGATCGTGTCGCGAACCAGGTCGGAGGCCGACAGGCTCAGCTGGTGCGACAGTCCCAGGGCTTCGGCCGACAGTCGGGCGAAGCCGGACCACTGCTCGCCCTCGGTCCGGTCCGGCGTGTCGGCCAGGGCGAAGGCCGGGGCGGGAAATCCGTCGATGTCCGCCTCGCTCCTCGACCATCTCACCGACCCGTCGATGCGCGCGGTGGCCGACAGGGCATAGCGCCCCCGCGCCCCGATCGTGGTGTTGTCGAACCCGTCGGTCTCGGTCGCGCCGTCCGCCTCGTCGGCCGCGCTGATCCCGTCGGTGACGAAGCGCGAAACCCAGGCCCCGACCGCATAGGTGTCGGTGGCCACCCCCGCCGCCAGCCGGCCGCGCAGGGTGTCGAACGAGCCGGCCTCGGCCTCGGCGCGGACGCCGTCCACCTCGCGCGTGGTGAAGGCGATGACCCCGCCGATGGCGTCCGATCCCCACAGCGACGACTGCGGCCCGCTCAGCACCTCGATTCGCTGAATGTCGCCCAGCTCGAAGCCCGAGAAGTCATAGGCTCCGTTGATCTCGGCCGCGTCGTTGACCGGCACCCCGTCCACCAGCACCAGGGTCTTGCCCGGATTGGCACCCCGGATGCGGACCTGGGTCGGTCCGCCGAAGGCCCCCGACCGCACCACCGACAGACCCGGCACGTCTGCCAGGATGTCGGCGGCGAAGAGGGCGCCCCGCTGTTCGATGGCGCGGGCGTCGATGACGCGGGCGCCGGGGGTGCGCTGGGCGATGGCCGGGATGCGGGTCGCGGTCACCACCACCTCGGGCAGGGGATCGGCGATCAGGACCTCGGCTTCCTCGGCCCACGCTGGGGCGGCGAGCGCGGCCAGCGCGCTCGTGCAGAACAACAGACGTTTCATGGCATGTGACTCCGTCGACCCGGCTTCGGCGCGCGCCGGGCGTCATGACAGCGACCAATCCGCCGCCACCGGGGTGACGACGGCTCCGAGATCGGGTCGCTTCGACGGAACGTCCTCCTGCCTGTGCAGAAGGGGTTGGTCCCACGCCTCTGTCTGGTCCCGGACAGGGGGCGAGCGACGTCGGCGGCCAGGTCTCCTGGCTTGCGGGTCAACAGCTGCCGTCCTCGCCTTCCCGGAGCCGTCGAAACGGACCCAGTGACGCCGGGGGATGAGCCCCGGATCGGACGACGGCCTCGCCGCCTACAGTTGCGGGCACAGCCGCGGTGTTCGACCGCGTTCCCTTAACCGCCTGGGCGGAATGTCGCAGGTGCGAAGGCCTGAGTAAATCCTCACCCGCGCAGCGGGGGAGGATTGCCTTGAGCCCCGGTGCGCATTCCGTCACCCTGTCGCGACCCCATGAACGCGCCCCTGCAGCATCCGCCGAAGACCGATCCGCTTGAGGGCGTCACCCCCGTCATGGCGCAGTTCCTGACGGCCAAGGCCTCCCAGCCGGACGCCATCCTGTTCTTCCGCATGGGCGATTTCTACGAGCTGTTCTTCCAGGACGCCGAGGTTGTGGCCGCCGCCATCGGCCTGACCCTGACCAAACGCGGCAAGCACCTGGGCGAGGACATCCCCATGGCCGGGATGCCGGTCCATGCGGCCGAGGGCTATATCGCCCGGCTGATCCGCCAGGGCTTCAAGGTCGCCATCTGCGAACAGATGGAGGACCCGTCCGAGGCCAGGAAGCGCGGCTCCAAGGCTGTGGTGCGCCGCGACATCGTCCGCGTCGTCACGCCGGGCACCCTGACTGAGGATTCGCTGCTGGATGCGCGCGGGGCCAACCGGCTGGCCGCCGTCGCCCTCCGCCGGGGCCGCGCCGCCGTGGCTGTGGTCGAGCTGTCGGCCGGGGGGGTGGACTGTGTGGCCTGCCACCTGGTCGACCTGGCCGCCACCCTGTCGGCCTTCCGTCCGTCCGAGGTTCTGGTCACCGACAAGCTGTTCTCGGACCCCGAGGTCAAGGAGGCGCTGGACGGTTCCGGCGGCGTGGTCCAGGCCCTGGCGTCGGCCGTCGCCGAACCCGCCGCCGCCTCGGCGCGGGTCACGCGCCTGTACGGCGTTCAGTCACTGGACGGGTTCGGGGCCTTCGAGGAGGCGGAGGTCTCCGCGCTCGGCCTCATCGCCGCCTATCTGGAGACGACCCAGGCGGGCAAGGTCCCGGCCCTGTCGCCGCCCCGCCGCTCGGGCCAGACCGGCTATCTGGCCATCGACCCGGCCACCCGCCTCAGCCTGGAGATCGACCGCACCCAGAGGGGGGAACGAGAGGGATCGCTGCTCGCCTGCATCGACCGCACCGTCACCTCGGGCGGGGCCCGCGCGCTCGCCGAACGCATCGCCCGGCCGCTGCGCGATCCGGCCGCGATCAACGCCGGGCTGGACGCCGTCGAATGGCTGATGGAGCGGCGAGGCCCGCGTCGCGACCTGCGCGACGGCCTGCGCGCCTCCGCCGACGTGGCCCGCGCCGTGTCCCGCCTGGCGCTCGGCCGGGGCGGCCCCCGCGACCTCGCCGCCATCCGCTCGGGGCTGACCATCGCCGAGTCTCTGGCGGGGCTGTTCACTGTCTCGCCCGACCCCCTGACGGGCCCGCCGGAACGCATCACGGCGTGCCTGGACCGCCTGACCCTGTCGCCCGATCTGTCGCGGCTGATGTTGGACCTCGCCGAGGGTCTGTCGCCCGAGCCGCCCCACCTCGCCCGCGACGGCGGCTTCGTGAACCCCGGCTTCCGGCCCGAGCTCGACGCGGCCCGCGCGCTGCGCGACGACAGCCGTCGCGTCGTCGCTGACCTGGAGGCCCGGGCCGTGGCCGAGAGCGGCGTGCCCTTCAAGATCAAGCACAACGCCGTGCTCGGCTATTTCCTCGAGACCACCGCCAAACACGCCGAGCCCCTGTTCCGCGCCGGCCCCGAGAGCCCCTTCATCCACCGCCAGACCCTGGCGGCCCAGGTGCGGTTCACCACCGTCGAACTGTCGGAACTGGATGCGAAGATCAGCCAGGCCGGTCACCGCGCCCTGGCCATGGAGACCGAGACCTTCGAGACCTGGCGCGCCCATGTTCAGGCGCTGGCCCGCCCGCTCCAGGCGCTCGCCGAGGCCATGGCCGAACTGGACGCCACCGCCGCCCTCGCCGAATGGGCAGAAGAAGTCGGCGCGGTCCGCCCCGTCGTCGACGACAGCCGCTGTTTCACCGTCGAGGCCGGTCGCCATCCAGTGGTCGAGGCGGCGGTCAAGAAGGCGGGCGATCCCTTCACCCCCAACGACTGCCGCCTGGACGGCGAGGGCCAGGGGTGCGCGCGGCTCAGCATCGTCACCGGCCCGAACATGGCGGGCAAGTCGACCTTCCTGCGCCAGAACGCCTTGCTGGTCGTGCTGGCCCAGGCCGGGTGCTTCGTTCCGGCGCGGGCCATGCGGCTAGGCGTCGTCGATCGGCTGTTCAGCCGGGTCGGGGCGGGCGACGATCTGGCGCGGGGCCGCTCCACCTTCATGATGGAGATGGTCGAGACCGCCGCCATCCTGACCCAGGCCACCGACCGCAGCTTCGTCGTGCTGGACGAGATCGGGCGCGGCACCGCCACCTATGACGGCCTGGCCATCGCCTGGGCCTGCGCCGAGGCGCTGCACGACATGAACCGGTCTCGCACCCTGTTCGCCACCCACTATCACGAACTGGCGCGGCTGGAGGAGCGGCTGGACCACGTCTGCAACCTGTCGATGAAGGCGCGCGAGTGGAACGGCGAGCTCGTCTTCCTGCACGAGGCCGCGCCGGGGGCCGCCGACCGGTCCTACGGTGTTCAGGTGGCGAAACTGGCGGGCGTGCCCCCCGCCGTCGTCGCCCGCGCCCGCGCCGTGCTGGACCGGCTGGAGTCAGAGAAGGCCGCGCAGGGCCGCCTCGACGACCTGCCCCTGTTCGCCGTCATGGAGCCCCCTCCGCCCCCGATGGCGTCCGCCGTCGACGAGGCCATCGCCGCCCTGGACCCCGACGCGATGTCTCCGCGCGAGGCGCTGGAGGCGCTGTATCGGCTGAAGGGGCTGGCAAAATGATCCTCCCCCGGAGCGAAGCGAACGGGGGAGGATTAGGTGCCGACCCTCGACACCCACCTCGACGCCCTCGTCGGCTCGGCCGGCCTGCGCGCCTCGGTGGCCGAGACGCTGAGATCCCACCACGACGCCGCGCGCGAGAAGGTCGCCGCGAAACTGGCCAACGGCCTCCCCGGCGTCGAGGTCGCCCGCCTCTACGCCGCCGCCGCCGACGAGATGCTCACCGCTTTGTGGCGCTTCACCACCCAGACCCTCTATCCCGCCCCCAATCCGACCGAGGCCGAGAAGCTGGCCCTGATCGCGGTCGGCGGCTACGGGCGCGGCGTCCTGGCACCCTTCTCTGATCTGGACATCGTCTTCCTGCGCCCGTGGAAGACCACGGCCCGGACCGAGACGGTGGCGGAGTTCATGCTCTACGTCCTGTGGGACCTGGGGCTGAAGGTCGGCTCCTCGGCCCGGTCGGTCGAGGAGGCGCTCGGCCTCGCCCGCTCCGACATGACCATCCGCACGGCCCTGCTGGAAGCCCGACCGATCGCGGGCGACGCGGGCCTGACCCTGGACTTCCTGACCCGCTTCCACGCCCTGGTCGCCGGCGCCGACCCTCGCGCCTTCATCGCCGCCAAGATGGAGGAGCGCGACACCCGCCATGCCCGCACCGGGGCCGTCCGCTACCGGGTCGAGCCCAACATCAAGGACGGCAAGGGGGGGCTTCGCGACCTGAACACCCTGTTCTGGATCGCCCGGTCCCTGGCCCCCGACAGCCCGCTGGGCGCCCGGGTGCTGGACGAGCTCCTGACCGCCCGCGAACGTCGAGCCTTCGAAGAAGCCTTCGACTTCCTGTGGCGGGTGCGGTGCCATCTGCATCTGGCCGCCGGTCGCGCCGAAGAGAAGCTGACGTTCGACCTCCAGCCCGAGGTGGCCCGCCGCATGGGCTGGCGCGGCCGGGGCGACGAGCCGGCGGTGGAGCGGTTCATGCGCCGCTACTTCATCGTCGCCCGCGACGTCGGGGCCCTGACCCGGGCCATGAGCGCGACGCTGGAGGCCCGACAGCAGAAGAAGACCCTCAGCCTGTCGCGCCTGATCCCCGGCCGCAAACGCAACCTCGGGGTCGAAGGCCTGGTCGAGGACGGCGGGCGGCTTTCGGTCACGGGACCGGAGGTCTTCGTCGAGGATCCCGTCAAGCTGCTGACCCTGTTCGTCTGCGCCGACCAGCACGATCTGGACGTCCACCCCCACGCCTTTTCGGCCGTGACCCGGTCCCTGTCGCTGGTGACGCCCCGGCTACGGCGCGATCCGCGCGCCACCGCGGCCCTGCTGCACATCCTGGCCCACGGCCAGCGGCCCTATCGCGTCCTCACCCTGATGAACGAGGCGGGTCTGCTGGGCCGGTTCCTGCCGGAATGGGGCCGGATCGTCGGCCAGACCCAGTTCAACATGTACCACGCCTATACGGTCGACGAGCACACGCTCCAGGCCATCGGCATCATCAACGACATCGGCCGGGGCAAGCTGACGGCCGACCACCCGCTGGCCTCGGAGGTCATCCATCTGATCGCCGACCCCGAGGCCCTGATGCTGGCCATGCTGCTGCACGACGTGGGCAAGGGCGGCGACCGGGGCCAGCTGGAGGACGGCGCCATCGCCGCCCGGCGCGCCTGCGAGCGGCTGGGGCTGGAGCCCCGCCGGATCGAGATCGTCGTCTGGTTGGTGCGCCACCACCTGGCCCTGTCGGACTATGCCCAGAAGCGCGACGTCTCCGATCCCGCCACCGTCCGCGCCTTCGCTGAACTGGTCGGCGACCCGGAGCGTCTGCGGATGCTGCTGGTGCTGACCGTGGCCGACATCCGCGCCGTCGGACCCGGCGTCTGGAACAGCTGGAAGGGCCAGCTGATGCGCAGCCTCTACGGCGCGGTCGAGGCCCTGTTCCGGGGCGAGGATCTCAAGACCGCCGATCCGCTCGCCGAACACGCCGACCTGGTGGCCCGCGCCCATGCCGAGGGCGCCGCCGCCGAGGCCCGCAGTGGGGCCGTCGGTCGCATCGAACAGACCACCGAGATCGCGCTGGCCGCCCGCGACCGGCCGGGCCTGTTCGCTGACCTCGCCGCCGTGCTCGCCGCCGCCGGGGCCGACGTCACCGGGGCCCGCGTCGCCACGGCCCCGGACGGCACGGTGCTGGACGTGTTCCAGGTCCAGGACGGCGCCGACCAGCCCTATGGCCACGCCGAGCCGCGCCGCCTGACCTCCCTGATCCGCGCCCTGGAAGCCGCCGCCCGGGGCGAGACCCCCGTCGCCCCCCCGCCCATGCCGGCCGCCTCGCGCCGCCGCGCCGTCTTCGATGTCCGCCCGGTGGTCATGATCGACAACGCCGCCTCCGCCGACGCCACGGTGATCGAGGTGTCCGGTGCCGACCGGCCGGGGCTGCTCGCCGAGCTGTCGCGCACCCTGACCGACCACGACCTGTCGATCCGCTCGGCCCATGTCGCCGGCTTCGGCGAACGGGCGGTCGACAGCTTCTACGTCGCCGACGGCAAGGGCCGAAAGCTGACCAGCGACGTCCTGCTGGACGAGGTGCACCGGGCGCTGGAGGCCGTGCTGGACCGAACCCCCGCCGCCCCGTCCGGTCGCGCCATCACCGCCGCCCGCGCCAGCGCCCGCGACGTCTCCGGCATCGGCGTCCCGAAACCCGTTCCTTCGGCTCCGGAAGCGCGGTAAGGGCCTAAAAACCTCCGCTCATCCCCGCGAAAGCGGGGACCCAGACCTTTGGACGATCGGCGCCGCCTTGTTCGCACTGACGTTGATCCCGCCTGCTCGTGCCCCGCAAAAGCACTGGGTCCCCGCTTTCGCGGGGATGAGCGGAAAGGAAGGGCGGAGATGAGCCTCGCCCGCAACACCCTGGTTCAGGCGACATTGACGTTGGGCAGCCGCATCCTCGGCTTCGGCCGCGACCTCGCCCTGTCGGCCCAGTTCGGCCAGGGGCCGATGATGGATGCCTTCACCACGGCGCTGATGCTGCCCAACATGTTCCGGCGCCTGTTCGCCGAGGGCGCCTTCGCCCAGGCCTTCGTCCCCATCTACGGCGGTGTCCGCGCCCGGGAAGGCGACGCCGCCGCCGCCGTGACCGCGTCCGAGGCCCTCAGCTTCATGTTCGCCGTCGTCGCGGGGTTCTGCATCCTGCTTCAGGTCGCCATGCCGTGGATCATGCCGTGGCTCCTGTCGGCGTGGCGCGATGATACGGGCGTCATGTTCGCGGCCACCACCGCCGCCCAGCTGACCATGCCGTATCTGGCCTGCATGACGATCGCGTCCCTGCTGTCGGGGGTGCTGAACACCTCCGGCCGCTTCGCCCTCTCGGCCGGGGTGCCGGTGTTCCTCAATCTCTGCACCCTGTTCCCGCTCTTGGCCCCCTATGTGGTCGAGATGGACCAGACCACGGTCCTGCTGGCCACCTCGGCGGCGGTCAGCCTGTCGGGCCTGATCCAGATGGCGCTCCTGTGGTGGGGCGTGCGGCGGCTGGGGGTGACCCTGCGGCTCGGCCTGCCACGCCTGACGCCCGGCGTCTCCCGCACCCTGAAGCTGGCCGTGCCCGGCGTTCTGGCGGGCGGGGCGCTGCAGCTGAACTCGGTCGTCAGCCAGCTGCTGACCGGCTCCAACGAGGGCGCGCGTTCGGTGCTCTACAACGCCGACCGCCTCTACCAACTGCCCCTCGGTCTCGTCGGCGTCGCCATCGGCCTGGCCCTGGTGCCGCGCCTGACCCGGGCCTTCGTCTCAGGCGATCACGAGGGCGGACGCCGCACGCTGGACGACGGCATCACCCTGTCGATGGCCTTCACCCTGCCCGCCGCCGTGGCCCTGTTCGTCATCCCCTTCTTCATCATCGACGCTACCGTCACGCGCGGCGCCTTCACCAGCCAGGACGCCGCCCGCACCGCCGATGTGCTCCGCCACTTCGCCTGGGGCGTGCCCGCCTTCGTCCTGGCCAAGGTCCTGACGCCGCCCTTCTTCGCGCGCGAGGACACCCGTCGCCCGATGATCTTCTCGATCGCCTCGGTGGCCATCACGGTCGCCCTCGGTTCCGCCCTGTTCTTCGGGCTGGAGCGAGCGGGCATGGACGGCGTCGTCGGCCTGGCTGTCGCCACCAGCGTCTCGGCCTGGGTCAATGTCGCGCTCCTGGCCGGAACCCTGATGCGTGAGGGGACCTGGAGCCTGTCGGGCCGCTTCGCCTCGCGCTTCGCCCGCGTCTTGCTGGCAAGCGCCGCCATGGCTGCGGTCCTCTTGCCCGCCAGCGTCTTCTACGAGGATCTGGCCCGCCTGTTGCTGGCCAAGGAGGTCGCCGTCCTGGCGGTCTGCGGCGCCGGGGCCCTTGTGTATGGCGTCTGCCTCGTGCTTTTCCGCGCTGTCAGCCCGTCCGAACTCAAGGCGGTGCTGAGGCGTGAACCCAATGCTGAAGGATCGGGGGCCTCCACCCCCTCCGGACTGGACTGATGACCGATACCGCCCCTGAATACGCCGGCCCGCGCCGCATCCTGTCCGGTATCCAGGCGTCCGGGGCGCTGCACCTGGGCAACTATCTCGGCGCGCTCAAGCGGTTCACGGCGCTCCAGGACCAGGGCGCGCCCTGCTTTCTGTTCGTCGCCGACCTGCACGCCATCACGGTGTGGCAGGACCCCGCCGTCCTGACCGCCCAGACGCGAGAGATCGCCGCCGCCTACATCGCCTCGGGCCTGGACCCGGCGAAGTCGACCATCTTCCCGCAGTCGGCCGTTCGCGCCCATTCCGAGCTCGCCTGGATCCTGAACTGCGTCGCCCGCCTCGGCTGGCTGGACCGCATGACCCAGTTCAAGGAGAAGTCGGGCAAGCACAAGGAGCGCGCCTCGGTCGGCCTCTACACCTACCCCGTGCTCCAGGCCGCCGACATCCTGCTCTACAAGGCGACCGAGGTGCCGGTCGGCGAGGACCAGAAACAGCATCTGGAACTGACCCGCGACATCGCCGCCAAGTTCAACACCGACTTCAATGCGCCCGGCTTCTTCCCCCCGCCCGAACCCCTGATCCAGGGCCCGGCGACCCGGGTCATGAGCCTGCGCGACGGCGCGGCCAAGATGTCCAAGTCGGATCCTTCGGACCAGAGCCGCATCAACCTGACCGACGACGCCGACACCATCGCCGCCAAGATCAGGAAGTCCAAGACCGACATGGGCGTCATGCCCGACCCCGGCGAGAGCCTGGACGATCGGCCCGAGGTGCGGAACCTGATCGCCATCTACGCCGCCCTGTCGGACACCACCCGCGACGCCGTCACGGCCCAGTTCGCGGGCCAGGGCTTCGGCGCCTTCAAGCCCGCCCTGGCCGATCTCGCGGTCGCGGCCCTGGCCCCCGTCACCGCCGAGATGCGCCGCCTGATGGAAGACCCGGCCGAGATCGACCGAGTCCTCCGCGACGGCGCCGAGCGCGCGACGGCCATCGCCGATCCGGTGGTCGACGAGGTCAAGCGCATCGTGGGTTTCTGGCGCGGCTGACGGCGACTTTCGGCCCCGGCATCGTCGGGCCGGCTTCACCGTGACGATGTCCAGGCCTAGAAGCCGGGCATGGATCACCCGCTCGACCGCCCGCTGTGGAACGCCCTGACCGGACGGCTGTCCGAGGCCGCGCTCGGCGACGCGCACGCCGTGCGGATCGACCCGGAGGTCGGCGTCTTCGCGGCCGCCGCCGACGCCTCGCCCGACAGCGTCGCCGCCCTAGCCGCCCTGTGCCGCGCCCACCCCGGCGCGGGTCTGGTCGAGCTGGAGGGTGGGCCGATGGACGGTGTCCTGCCGACCCGCGTCGAGATCATCAGTCGCAACCCCTGCCTCCAGATGATCTGCGAAGCCCTGACCCCCGCGCCCGAGGACGACGGCCTCGAGGTGGTCGTCCTCGGCGACGCCGACGCCGCCGAGATGCTGGCGCTCGCCACTTTGACCAAGCCCGGCCCGTTTCGCCCCCGCACCCATAGGCTCGGGGGCTTCATCGGCGTCCGGCGCGACGGTCGCCTCGCCGCCATGGCCGGGCGACGGCTGCGGGTCGAGGGCCACACCGAACTGTCCGGGGTCTGCACCCATCCCGACTTTCGCGGCCATGGCCTAGCCACGGCCCTGTCGCGCCGCGTCGTCGCCGCCATCCTGGCCGAGGGCGAGACCGCCTTCCTGCACGCCTATGCCACGCACGAGGCGACGGTCGCCCTGTACGAAAGCCTGGGCTTCCACGCCAGGGCCCGCGTGACCTATACCGTCTTGGCCTGACCGGAGCGCCCGCCATGAGCGACCACACCGCCACCGTCGAATGGGTCCGGGGCGAACAGCCCTTCACAGACAACCGCTATTCCCGCGCCCATGACTGGACCTTCGACGGCGGCGCCGTCGTTCGCGGCTCCTCGGCCCCGACCAGCGTCCCCGCGCCGATGTCGGACCCCGCGGCCGTGGACCCGGAGGAGGCGCTGGTGGCCGCGGTCAGCGCCTGCCACATGTTGTTCTTCCTGGCCCTCTCCGGAAAGGCCGGCTTCGTCATCGACCGCTATCGCGACGCCGCCTCGGGCACCCTGGCGCGCGACGACCGGGGCCGGATGTCGATGACCGAGATCGTCCTGCGTCCCGCCGTGACCTGGGCGGGGGCCGAGCCCGACGCGGCGAAACTGGCGGACCTGCACGATCAGTCGCACCGCCTCTGCTACATCGCCAACTCCATCCGGGGCGAGGTGCGGATCGAACCGGCCTGATTGTCAGACCGGAGGCGCGACCGCCGTGTCCTCCAGCAGGGCCGCGAACCGCCGGATCGCCTCGGCGCACAGGGCGTCGTCGTAACGCATGGGCGGGGCCGTCATCGGCTCGTCGAAGCTGTGGGTGCCGTCCGCGATCCAGGTCTCGACCTCGGCTCCGCAATTCCTGACCATGGCATGCACCCGTTCGGCGTTGCGGACGGTGGTCAGATGATCCTTCGCCGCCACCACGGCCAGGGTCTTGGGGCAATGCCGCCAGGGCCGCATCCGGTTCAGGGCCGCGACCCCGACGTAGGGGTAGGCCAGATAGGTCGCCTTGACCGCCTCCAGCGACACGGCCCCCGCATCGACCAGCCCCAAGGCGCCGGCCCGCTCCCGATCCGCGCTCATCGCCTCCATGATGCCCCAGCCCCCGTGGCTCCACCCCGCCAGCACCAGGGTCGAGGCGTCCACCTCGGGCCGGGCCGAGACGCCGTGGATCGTCGCCAGGATATCACCGGCCCGCTCCCATCCGCGCAGCAACAGACCGGTGCAGACCGTCGCCATGGCGAACTGCCGGCTCCATCCGCGCGGCGCATAGGAATCCACGATGACCGCCCGCCAGCCCCGGGCCTTCGCCGCCGCCGCGTATCGCGGCAGATGCCCCCGCAGGCCCCCACACCCGTGAAACAGCAGCACCGCCGGCCTGGGCCGATCGTCGTCCGGCCCAACGATCGTGACGTGCGGCTCAAGCCGGGACCAGCGGGTGGCGAGGGTGTCCATCGGCGTCCTCCTAGCCCACATGGAGCGCTGCCTTAAATCTCTGTCATGTTTCGCCAGCTACCTTGCGACGCCAGATACCTTGCGATAGATCGTCATCTGTCAAAGGAGGTGATCGGCATGCCCGAAACCATAGAGATCCAGCTGAAGAAGGGGGTGCTGACGCTGTGCGTTCTCGCCCTTCTCGCCCGGGGCGACAGCTACGCCTACGAGATCGCCAGCCGGCTGTCCGACGCCATCGACATGGGCGAGGGCACCATCTACCCGCTGATGCGGCGGATGCAGACCGACGGCCTGGTCGAGACCTATCTGGTCGAATCCAGCGCGGGCCCGTCGCGCAAATACTACCGGCTCAGCCCGGCCGGGCGCGACGCCCTCGCCGCCCAATCCGCCGAATGGACCCATTTCGCCCGCGCCGTCGACGCCATCGTGACGCCGAGCGCCGCAGACGCCCAAGCTCAGGGGGAGCCCGCATGACCCGTCAGGAATTTCTTCGCCGCTTGAAAGCCGGCCTCGTCGGCCTGCCGACGACCACCGCCGCCGAGATCGTCTCGGACTACGAGACCCACTTCGACGACGGCGTCGCGGCCGGTCGCTCCGAGGCCGAGGTGGCCGCCGCCCTCGGTGATCCCGACCGCCTGGCCCGCGAACTGCGCGCCGAGGCCGGGGCCCAGCGCTGGCACCAGGAGAAGAACCCGTCGGCCGCCGCCGCCGCCGTCTTCGCGGTTCTGGGGCTGGGCGCCATCGACATCCTGATCCTGCTGCCCATCCTGATGGGCGTGATCGGTACGATTTTCGGCTTCTTCATCGCCGCCATCGCCCTGTTCTTCTCGGGCGGCGCGGTCATGGTGGCCGGACCCTTCGCGGCGCCTCCGGGCGGACCGCTGGCGGCCATCCTGTTCGGCCTCGGCCTGATGGCGGCGGCGACCACGATCGCCGCCCTCCTGGCCATCGTCAGCGTCTGGCTGGTCAACGGCCTGGTCTGGTTCGCCCGTCTTCACTACCGGCTGCTGAAGCCGGCGCTTGAACCCTCCAACACCACGACTTCGGGAGCCTCGGCATGATCCGCACCCTCTTCATCATCGCCGGCGCGGCGTTCGTTCTGTCGATCGCCACGATCGGCGGCGCCGCCGCCCTGGGCAGCCGCGATCTGGCCGCCAACGGCTGGTCCTGGACCTTCACCGAGGACGAGTGGGGCAACGGCCGCATCCAGCGCGCCGGCAAGGCCGAGGATCTCGGCCCTGACATCACCCGCTCGGTCGCCTTCGAGGGCGGCGAGCGTCTGGAGCTCGACCTGCCGGCGGACGTCACCTACGTCCAGGGCGACGCCAACACCGTCGAGATCGTCGGCCCCCAGAGCGTCATCGACCGCATCCGCGTCCAGGGTTCGCGCATCTGGATGGACAACGGCCCCGAGCGCGTCACCGTGCGCTGGGACAGCGACGGCATCGACGGCTGGTCCGATACCGAACGCGTCCGCATCACGGTCACGGCACCGTCGGTCACGACCTTCGATCTCGAAGGCTCCTCGGACGTCAAGATCCGCGACTACGACCACGACACCATGGCCATCGACCTGTCCGGCTCGGGCGAGATCGAGATCGACGGCCGGGCCACGGCGCTGGAGCTCGATATCTCCGGCTCGGGCGAGGCCGACCTGTCCCGCCTCATCCTGACCGACGCCAATGTCGCCATCGCCGGCTCGGGCGAGGCCCGCCTTGGCCCGACCGGCCGGGCGGATATCACCATCTCGGGTTCGGGCGACGTCGAGCTGACGCAGCAGCCCGCGACGCTGAACCAGTCGATCAGCGGGTCGGGCGACATCGACGTGGTCAGCGTCCGGTCCGAGCGGCGCGTGTCCGACACGCCGCCGGTCACCGTCTCGACGACCCGTTCGGTCGAGGTGACGGAAGGACGGTAGGGGCGGGGTCCCTTCTCCCCTTGCGAGAGAAGGGGCAGTCGGTTGGCCCTGGAGCATGATCGATTGAGGAGGACCCCCTGCGTGGGTCCGCCGAAAGCGTGAATCATGCTCTCGCTGGATCCTGGACCCTGATTCACGGCATCAGCGGAATCGCGAAGCGATTCCCCCTCAGCCGATCAGGGTCTAGGGGATCGGCTGAACCTCGACCGTCATTCCCAGCGCCTCGAACTGCGGGCGCACCACCGAGGCGTCGCCCACCACGACCCAGACGAAGCGGTCCGGATCGATCGCGGCGCGGGCGGCGGCGTCCATCTCGGCCGGGGTCAGGGCGCGGGTGCGGCTGGCCACCGTCTCGGCGTAGTCGTCCGGACGATCGAACAGGGCGTTCGTCATCAGGGCGTTCATCACCTGGGCCGAAGTCTCGTACTGGCCGGCGAGCGAGCGGGTGTTGCCGGCGACGGCGCGGTCGCGTTCGGCCGCCGTGACGCCCTCGGCTTCCAGGAACCGCTCGTACTGGGCGATCAGGGCCGCGACCGAGTCGGCCGTGCGGTTGGCCTGGACCGGCGCGTTGATCAGATACGGCACCTGGTGCTCGACCAGATTCACGTTGCCGCGCACGCCGTAGGACCAGCCCTTGGTCTCGCGCAGGTCGGCGTTGATCCGCGACAGGAAGTCCGCCCCCAGGATGGAGTTGGCGGCGTTCAGCGTCAGGGTGTCGTCCGTGCCCGACAGCGGCAGGATCTGCCCGCCCAGGATCAGCGACTGCGGCGACTGCGGCCGGTCGATCAGGACGATGCGCGGCTGGGCGGCCGGAACGGTGGCGGCGAACCGCTTCTCGCCCCTGGCGGCTGAGGGCGCGGACCAGTCGCCCAGGGCCCGGTTCAGCTCGGCCTGGACCTCGGCCAGGGGCCGGTCCGAAACCACGAACACGGTGGCGTTGTCCGGGCGGATCCAGGCGGCGTGCTCGCCGCGCAGGTCGGCGGCCGTCAGGGCCCGGACCGTGGCCTCGTCGCCCGTACCGGTGAAGCCACGGCCATAGGGGCTGTCGGGCCCGTAGAGCAGCGGCGGCAGGGCGCGCAGCGCGATGGCGTTGGGGTTGGTGCGTTCGTTGGCGATGGCCGACAGACGCTGTTGGCGCACCCGCTCGACCTCGGCCTCGGAGAAGGCCGGGTTGCGGATGACGTCGGCCAGCAACGTCAGCGACGGGGCCAGGTTGGCGCTGGGGCTCGACAGGGTCGCGGTCGAGCGATCCATCGAGGCGCCGACGTTGATGTTGGCGCCCAGTCGTTCCTGCGCCTCGGCCAGATCGGTCGGGCCGCGCGTGGTGGTGGCCTCGTCCAGCAGGTCCAGCATCAGGCTGTGGGCCCCCAGGCGATCGGCCCGGTCGGCGGCATAGCCGGCGTCGAACTCGACCGCGACGCGGGTCACCGGCACGGTGTCGACCTGGACGTAGACGACCTCCATGCCGTTCGACAGGCGGGCGCGCTCGACGGCGGGGAAGTCGATGTCCGGCACCTCGCCGATCTCGGGCATGGCCATGCGCTCGACGCGCTGGATCTCCTGTGCGGGGACAGGGGTGGCCCCCGGCGGGGCCGAGGCGGCCTCGACATAGGCCTCGCGCTCGCCCGGAGCGATGGTGATGGAGGCGACCGGCCGGGTCAGCCAGCGCTGCATGGCGTCGCGGACCTGGGCCGGGGTGACCGAGGCATAGGCCTCCAGCTCGCGCTTGTAATAGTCGGGATCGCCCGCATAGAGCTGGCCCTCGGCCAGGGTCGAGGCCTTGCCGTTGACCTGCTCCAGGCTCTGCAGCGTGCCGGCGACGTAGCGGGTGGCGACGCGGGCGACCTCTTCCTCGGTCGGGCCGTTCTGGATCAGGTCGGCCATGATGGCGTCGAGACGGGCACCGACGGCCTCCGCGTCCTCGCCGGCCTTCACATTGGCCGAGACCTGGAAGATGCCGACGCGGTGATAGGCCTGCATGCCGGCCTGCACCGAAACGGCCGTCTCGTCGCCGCGAACCAGCTCATTGTCCAGCCGCGAACTGGCCAGTCCGCCCAGCACCGAGGCGCCGACCGCCAGGGGCACGGCGTCCTCGCTCAGCATGCCGGGGACGGCCCAGTTGCGGGTGATGCGGGTGTTGGCCACCCGGTCGTGGAGGGTGATCTCGACCGGCGCGTCCAGCGTCGGCACGTCGGCCTGGGCGGGTTCGTTCACCGGTCCGCGCGCGATCGGCCCGAAATAGCGCTCGGTCAGGGTGCGCGCCGTGGCTTCGTCGATGTCGCCCGACAGGACCAGGACCGCGTTGTTCGGACCATAGTTGTCGCGGAACCAGTTGCGCACCGTCTCCAGGCTGGCGGCGTCCAGATCGGCCATCGAGCCGATGGCCGAGTGGCGATAGGGATGTCCAACGGGGAACAGGGTGTCCTGCTGGGTGTAGGAGAACAGGCCGTAGGGCTGGTTGTCGCGCTGACGCTTCTCGTTCTGGACGACGCCGCGTTGCAGATCGAGTACGTCCTGGCCGACCTCGCCCAGCAGATAGCCCATCCGGTCGCTTTCCAGGAACAGGGTCTGCTCCAGGGCCGGGGTGGGGACGGTCTGGAAATAGTTGGTGCGGTCGAACCAGGTGGTGCCGTTCAGATTGGTCGGCCCCAGCGCCCGCATGCGGCCCAGATAGCTGCCGGGCGCGTTCTCGGATCCGCCGAACATCAGGTGTTCGAACAGGTGGGCGAAGCCGGTCGAACCGGCCGGCTCGTCCTTGGAGCCGACGTTGTACCAGATCGACACCGCGACGACCGGGGCCTTGCGGTCCTCGTGGACCAGCACCGTCAGGCCGTTGTCCAGGGTGAAGCGCGACCACGGGATGTCGACCTCGGCCACCAGATCGGCGACCGGCGCGGCCTGCAGGTCCTGGGCCTGGGCGACGCTGGGGGCGCTCGCCACGGCGACGGCGGGGGCCTGGGCGAACGCCAGGGCGGGGGCCGTGGCGGCGAGGAGGGCGGCGAGCGATACGGCGCGAAGACGCATAAAAACGGTCCTTTTCCTGAAAAGCGCCGGAACCTTAGTCAGGGATTACACGGACGCAATCGCCGGAGGCGGTTCATGAACAAAGAGTCATGAAGCCGCTTCGACGCCCCGCTGTGCGAACGCAACGCTTCGTCGCGCATTCCGGGGGCTGAGGAGATTTCATCATGGCCGCACGACCCACCTGGCAGGGGCATCTGAAGCTGTCGCTGGTCACCTGTCCGGTGGCGCTGTTCACCGCGACCACCGCGACCAACGATGTGCGGTTCCACCTGATCAACCCGGACACCAACAACCGCATCCGCATGGTGCCGACCGATCCGGACACCGGCCCGGTCGAGCGCAGCGATCTGGTGCGCGGCTATGAGGTATCCAAGGACGAATATGTCCTGTTCGACGACGCCGACTTCGACAAGGTCAGGCTGGAGAGCACCAAGACCATCTCGATCGACACGTTCGTCGACGAGAGCGAGATCGACCGGCTGTTCTGGGACGCCCCCTTCTTCGTCGTCCCCGACAAGGGCGCGGGTGTCGAGGCCTTCGCCGTCATCCGCGACGCCATGAAGAAGCAGGGCAAGGTGGCGCTGGGCTGCCTGGTTCTGCGCGGCAAGGAGCGGCAGATCGCGCTGGAGGTCCGCGACAAGGGGCTGGTCGCCTACACCCTGCGAGCCCACGACGAGGTGCGCGACGCCGCCGACTATTTCGACGACATCCCGACGGTGAAGGCCGACGCCGACATGGTCGAGATCGCCGCCCGCATCATCGCCCAGAAGGAGGCCGACTTCGATCCGGCCGGCTTCACGGACCGCTACGACGACGCGCTGCGCGAGATGATCAAGACCAAGACCAATGGCGGCAAAGGCACGGTCGATGTGACCGAGCCCGACGACACCAATGTCATCGACCTGATGGCCGCCCTGAAGAACAGCCTGAAGGGATCGGCCGCGCCGACGAACAAGGCCGCCCCGAAGAAGGCGACGTCCAGGAAGGCCCCGGCCAGGCGGAAGTCGGCGGCCTGACGCCGCTGCCTCAGCCCGCGACCATGCTCATGTCGCGACGGGCCATCAGCTTGTCGAACTCGCCCCAGACGCCGTCCGCGCCGTGCCAGGCGCCCTGGGTGGCGGCTTTGGAGTATTCGGTGGCGCGGGCCTCGAAGAAGTTGGCGTGTTCGACGCCGCTCAGCAGCGACTGCAGCCACGGCAGGGGGTTTTCCTTCACGCCGTAGAGCTCGGGCAGCTTGAGCTGACGCAGGCGCCAGTCGGCGATGAAGCGGATGTACTGCTTGATGTCCTCGGGCGTCATGCCCTGGACCTCCCCGGCCTCGAAGGCCAGGTCGATGAACTTGTCCTCCAGCTTCACCACGGTGCGGCAGCATTCGACGATGTCGTCCGCCACGGCCGGGGTGACGCAGCCGGTTTCCTTGTTGAAGGCGTGGTACAGCTTGATGATGCCATCGCAGTGCAGGCTCTCGTCGCGCACCGACCACGACACGATCTGGCCCATGCCCTTCATCTTGTTCTGGCGCGGGAAGTTCATCAGCATGGCAAAGCTGGCGAACAGCTGCAGCCCCTCGGTGAAGCCGCCGAACATGGCGAGCGTGCGGGCGATATCGGCCTCGGTCTCGACCCCGAACTGGCCCATGTAGTCGTGCTTGTCCTTCATGGCCTCGTATTCCATGAAGGCCCCGAACTCGCTCTCGGGCATCCCGATGGTCTCGAGCAGCAGGGCGTAGGCCGCGATGTGGATGGTCTCCATGTTGGCGAAGGATGACAGCATCATCTTCACCTCGGTCGGTTTGAAGACCCGGCCGTACTTCTCCATGTAGTTGTCGGCGACCTCGATGTCGGACTGGGTGAAGAAGCGGAAGATCTGGGTCAGGAGGTTGCGCTCCTTGTCGTTCAGGTTCGCCGCCCAGTCCTTGCAGTCTTCGCCCAGCGGCACTTCCTCGGGCATCCAGTGGACCTGCTGCTGCTTCTTCCACATGTCGAAGGCCCACGGATAGCGGAACGGCTTGTAGGCCGCCGAGGGCGTCAACAGGCCGGCGGGGGCGGGCGTGATCGAGACGTGAGCGTTCATGGCGATGACCGAGGCGAACAGGGGTTGGAAGTGTCTGGACCATCCAAGCCCAGAATTGTCGCCGACGCTACCGCTAGATGATTAACGATCCCCAGCATCAACATCTTGTGTGGACATGGGGACAATCCGTCGCGGAGTTGGGGCGTGAGAACGAAAGCCGCCGAACCGTGTTAACCTTTCCATCGACGCCATGGAGGACGGGATGCGCGCAGTCTGGATGACGGGAGCCCTGATCGCGGGAATGCTGGCGTCCGCGGCGACGGCCCAGACGTGGGGCCAGCCTTACCACCGCGCGCCGGTGGTGACGTGGGGCCAGTCGCACGGCAGCTGGGGCGGCGGCCTGACCGAATGGGACGGCCGGGCCTATGCGGCGACGGGATATGCGGCGACCGGGCGCGTCAACGGGCCGGCACCGGCGCATGGCGGCGATGGCTACGGTGGCGACTACGGCTATGGACAGGGTTATGGTGATCCGCGCGCCTATCGGCCGCCGAGCCGATACGGACAGGGATACGGCTATGGCCATGATCGCGGCGGGCGATATGGCTACAGCACGGGCAACCGCTGGACGCGGTGGTCGAGCCCGCCGGGGCGCGGCTATCACGACGCCTATGGCTACAACGACGATCGGGCGCCCCGGGGACCCGACCATCGAGGCGACTATCGGCGGGACTGCGACTGTGGGAGCGGGCCCTACCTCTACGACCGCTGAGGCCAGGCTTCACGCCATGAACGCGAAGTTTAACCACGTCTCGCGGGGATCTCTCGCGCCGGGGGAGCATCCGGAACCCAAGCGCGGATTCGGGACCTAGGGTGGCCTGTCGCCGCCTGTGGAGTGCCCCCCGTGTTCGACCGCTTTCCCTCTGTCGTGATCTCGTTCCTGGCCGCCCTGATGGTGCTGGCCGCCGCCCCTGTCTTCGCTGGAGAACGCCCGGGCGGCGGTGGACATCCCGGAGGCGGGCACGGAGGGGGTCATCCGGGCGGCGGGTGCCGGGGTGGCTGCGGTGGCGGGGGAGGCCACTATGGCGGCAACATCAATGTCAATGTGAATGCCAACGCCAATGCGAACGCCAGCGCCTATGCCGGTGCGGGCGCCGGGGCCTCCATCAACGCACGCGCCTATGACGTCGGTGGCGTCTCGCGCACCTATGGCGGCGGCCATGGCGGCATGGTCGCGGTCGGGTCGGGCGGCGTCGATCCGGGCGGCTACGGCTATGGCGGAGGCTACGGCTACGTCTATGTCAGCGGACCCGGATACGGGCCCAGCCGGCCGTTCGGATATCGCGTCGCGGGCTTCGGACGTCGCTATGTCACTACCGACCGGTGCGGCGGCTGCGACCTGCCGCCAGCCCCGCCGCCGCCTTGCCGCGACCGGTGCGGCGGCTATGAGGGCCATCGTTACGGCGGCGGGTCTGGTTATGGCGGCGGTCATGGCTACGGCGCTTCGGGTTCGTCCTACAGCATGCGCGAAAGCTACAGCGAGAGCAGCGCCTATATCGGCGGCTACGCCGAGGCGCGGGGCGGATACTCGGGCGGCCACGATGCTGGATACGGCTATTCGGCCCTGCCCGAGCCGCAGACCTATCCGCCCGCGCCGGTCCAGGTCGCGCCGCCCACCGGCTACTACGGCGACCTGCCGCCCGGAGACACCGGCGAGGGCATGCCCTATCGGCAGGAGATGCCGTACCGGCAGGAGTACGGCGAGCGGGGCTGAAGCCGGGGGCCGGCCGTCAGGTCGGAACGCGGGCGATGACCTTGATCTCGAACTGGAAGCCGGCGAGCCATGTGACGCCCACGGCGGTGATGTTCGGATAGGGCGCTTCGCCCCAGTTCGCGACGTGGACCGGCCAGATGGTCTCGAAGATCGCGTCGGGATCGACCATGAACAGGGTCACGTCCACGACGTCGGCGAAGCTCGCGCCCGCGGCCGCCAGAACGCCGTTGAGGTTGTCATAGGCGAGCTGGACCTGGGCGGCGAGATCGGGTTCGGGAGAGCCGTCGGGGCGCGCGCCCACCTGGCCGGACACGAACAGCAGGTCGCCGCTGCGGATGGCGGGCGAATAGCGGTGGTGCTCATAAAGGGCATGCGGCGCGGCGGGGGAGACGACGGTTCTCTGAGCCATGACGGGCGGCCTTCTTTGGATGGGAGAGGCGCCACAGATGGGGAAGCGACCCGCCGGGACCAGATCACCCCGTCGTCGGGGCTTTCTGAGCGGGCGATCACCCGCTAGACGATCCGCGACATGACCGACCTCGCCACACTCGAACTCGATCTGATCAACGCCATCGGCGCGGCCACGACCGTGGCCGAGGTGGAGGCGGTGCGCGTCGCGGCCCTGGGCAAGACGGGCGCGATCTCGGGCCTGTTGAAGGGCATGGGAGCGATGAGCCCCGAGGAGCGGCGCGAGCAGGGACCGGTCATCAACGGCCTGCGCGACCGGGTCACCGCGGCGATCGGGGGCAAGAAGGCCGAGCTGGAGGCCGCCGAACTGGACGCGCGTCTGGCCGCCGAGCACGTCGACCTCACCTTGCCGGCCCGGCCGCGCAGGAAGGGCGGGGTTCATCCCACCATGCAGGTGATGGACGAGATGATCGCCGTCTTCGCCGGGATGGGCTTTGCCGTCGCGGAAGGCCCGGACATCGAGGACGACTTCCACAACTTCACCGCCCTGAACTTTCCGCCCAAACACCCGGCGCGAGAGATGCACGACACCTTCTTCCTGAAGCCCGATCCCGAGACGGGCGAGAGGAAGGTGCTGCGGACCCACACGTCGCCGGTGCAGGTGCGCACCATGATGAGCCAGCAGCCGCCGATCCGGATCATCGCGCCGGGCCGGACCTTCCGAAAGGATTCCGACGCCACCCACACCCCCATGTTCCACCAGATCGAAGGCCTGGTGATCGGCCGGGACATCCACATGGGTCATCTGAAGACGACCCTTAAGGAGTTCGTGGCGCGGTTCTTCGAGCTGGACGATGTGGATGCCCGGTTCCGCCCGCATCATTTCCCCTTCACCGAGCCCTCGGCCGAGATGGACATCCGCTGCGACCGGCCAAAGCCCGAGAATGGCGGCAAGCTGGTGCTGAACCAGGGCGACGACTGGCTGGAGATCCTGGGCTGCGGGATGGTGCATCCCAATGTGCTGCGGTCCTGCGGCATCGACCCGGACCAGTGGCAGGGCTTCGCCTTCGGCATGGGCGTCGACCGGCTGGCCATGCTGAAATACGGCGTGCCGGACCTGCGCCCCATGTTCGAGGCCGATGTGCGCTGGCTGGCGCACTACGGCTTCTCGGCGTTCTCCGCCCCCAACCCCGCCAGCGGACTGAGCTGACCCATGTATGATCTCGCCAACACGGGGCCGACGCCCGAAAACCTGGCCACGCGTGTGGTGTTCGAGAAGGTGCGCGTGCCCCTGTCGCGCCTGGCCGAGGCCGCGAACGCCAGCGGCCTGGGGGTCTCGGACCGGAGGTTCATCGATTGCGTGATCGTAGGGCCCTGCGTCGTCGCCCCGATGCAGGACACGCGTTTCGAGAACTGCAACATGGGCGACACCTCGGGCGACGTGCGCAACCTGTTCCTGCGGGCGGCCGGGCCGATGATGGCGGGCTGCATCGCCCTGCCGGGATGCTCGTTCGAAGGCTGTCTGTTCATGGGCGTCGGGTTCGCCGGGAACGACGCCTTTGTGGATGGCTTCACCGCCCTGCTGACCCGCCGGGAGTCCTGAGACCGTGAAGTTCACCCTGTCCTGGTTGAAGGACCATCTGGAAACCACCGCGACGGCCGCCGAAGTCGCCGACGCGATGACCATGGCCGGGCTGGAGGTCGAGCATGTCGCCGATCCGACGGTGGCCCTGGCCCCCTTCACCGTGGCCAGGATCGTCTCGGCCGAGCGCCATCCGAACGCCGACCGGCTGCAGGTCTGTCAGGTCGAGACGGTGGACGGGATGAAGGAGATCGTCTGCGGCGCGCCCAACGCGCGGGCCGGACTGACGACAATCTATGCGCCGATCGGGGCCTGGGTGCCCGGCCTGGGCGTGACCCTGGTCGAGAAGCCGGTGCGGGGCGTGGTCTCGAACGGCATGCTGTGTTCGGCGTCGGAGCTGCAGCTGTCTGACGAGAGCGACGGCATCCAGGAACTGCCGCCGGAAATCCCGGTCGGCACGCCTGTGGCGCAGCTGTTCGGGGCCGAGCCGGTGATCGATTTCGAAGTGACGCCGAACCGGCCCGACTGGCTGGGCGTGGCCGGCATCGCGCGCGATCTGGCGGCGGCGGGCGTCGGCACGCTCAAGCATTTCGACATCGCGGTGGTGCGCGGGGCCTTCCCCTCGCCGATCACCGTGCGGATCGAGGCACCGGAGATGTGCCCGGTGTTCGCCGGGCGGGTGATCCGGGGCGTGAAGAACGGGCCGTCCCCGGCCTGGCTGCAGACGCGGCTGCAGGCCATCGGTCTGCGCTCGATCAACCGGCTGGTCGATGTGACGAATCTGATCGCCTATGACCGGGCGCGGCCACTGCACGTCTATGACGTCGCCAAGCTGGTCGGCACCGAGATCGTGGTGCGCGGCGGCCAGGTCTCGGCCGGGGCGGACCGTATCGCGGCCGGCACGGCCGAGCAGATCATCGCCCTGGACGGCAGGACCTATGCGGCCGAACCGGCCATGTGCGTCATCGCCGACGCGGGCGGGGAACGTCCCATCGGCCTGGGCGGCGTCATGGGCGGAGTCTCGACCGGGTGCGACGAGGACACGGTCGATGTCTTCCTGGAAAGCGCCTGGTTCGATCCGATCGTGACTGCCCAGACGGGCCGGACGCTGACGATCACCTCCGACGCCCAGTACCGGTTCGCGCGCGGGGTGGACCCCGCCTCGGTCGTGCCGGGACTGGAGCTGGCGACGCGGCTGATCCTGGACCTGTGCGGCGGCGAGCCGTCCGAAGTGGTTCTGGCGGGACAGGCCCCGGCCGACCCCACCCCCTTCGCCTTCGACCCCGCCTATGTGAAGCGGCTGTCTGGCCTTCAACTGGAGGACGACCGGATCGGGACGATCCTGGGTCAGCTGGGCTTCCATATCGCGGCGGCACCGGCGGGCGCGGCCGCGCCCTGGACCGTGACCCCGCCGTCGTGGCGGCGCGACGTGGAGGGCAAGGCCGACCTGGTCGAGGAGGTCGCGCGCATCCACGGCTACGATCACCTGCCCGACACCCCCCTGCCCGATCAGGGCGCCCCCAGCCGAGGCGTGCTGAACCCGCGTCAGGCCCGCGTGCGGATCGCGCGTCGGGCGCTGGCGGCCATGGGCTATGCCGAGGCCGTGACCTGGTCGTTCACGCGCCGGGACATCGCCACGATGTTCGGCGGCGGCGACGAGCGGCTGGTGGTCGACAACCCGATCGCGTCGGATCTGGACTGCATGCGGCCCTCGGCCCTGCCCAATCTCATCCAGGCGGCGGCGAGGAACGCGGCGCGCGGGCACGGCGACGTGGCCCTGTTCGAGATCGGGCCGATCTATCTGGGCGACGGGCCGAACGATCAGAGGACGGTGATCGCGGGCCTGATCAGCGCGCGTTCCACCCGCCACTGGGCGGGCACGGGCGACGACGCCCTGTTCACCCTGAAGGCGGATCTGATGACCCTGCTGGAACAGATCGGCGCGCCGGTCGCCGCGATGCAGCTGGCTCAGGGCCAGAACCTTGACTGGTGGCATCCGGGCCGGGCGGCGCGGCTGCAGCTGGGACCCAAGACCGTGGTGGCCGAGTTCGGCGCCGTGCATCCGCGCGTGCTGAAGGCGCTGGACGCCGATGGGCACATGCTGGCCTTCGAGATCGTGCTGGACGCCGTGCCCGAGCCCAAGGCCAAGACCGGGGCGACCAAGGCGCGCGGCAGCGCCGACCTGCCCAATCTGATGCCGCTGACGCGGGACTTCGCCTTCGTGGTCGAGGACGGCCGGGCGGCGGGCGACCTGGTCCGGGCCGTGGCCGGGGTCGACAAGGCGCTGATCGCGGAGGTCCGGGTGTTCGACGTCTATCGCGGCGCGGGCGTTCCGGAAGGATCGAAGTCGATCGCCCTGGAAGTCGTGGTGCAGCCGCGCGAAGCCACCTTGACGGACGCCGATATCGAGGCACTGTCGGCCAAGGTCGTCGCCGCCGCGGACAAGCTGGGGGCGCGTCTGAGGGGGTAATCCGATGGGCACCAAGCCGGGGATCGAGACCGCGTTCGAGCGGCTGCTGTTCCGCTCGCGCTGGCTGATGGCCCCCTTCTATCTGGGACTGGCGTTGGCGCTGTTCATGCTGCTGGCGGTGTTCGTGACCGACCTGGTCTACTACCTGCCCCAGGCCTTCGTGATCGGCCAGCGGATGGACTCCAACGCCGCGATCCTGGCGGTGCTGACGTTGGTCGACCTGTCGCTGGCGGGCAATCTGCTGCTGATCGTCATGTTCTCGGGCTATGAGAACTTCGTGTCCAAGCTGGATCTGGACGGCGAGACCGACCGGCCGCCGTGGATGGGCACGGTCGACTTCTCGGGCCTGAAGATGAAGCTGATCGCCTCCATCGTGGCGATCTCGGGCATCCAGCTGCTCAAGACCTTCATGAACATTGGCAAGCCCGGCTATCCGCTGGACGAGCCGGCCATGATGTGGGGCGTGATCATCCATCTGACGTTCGTCGTCTCGGGCGTGCTGCTGGCGCTCATGGATTGGCTGACCGCCAAGACGGACAAGCATTGAAAGGGGGCGCTACCGCTCGCGCCGCGGGCGCTCGCTGCTCGAGCGCGGAAATCGGCGTGCGCTGCGAGCCCTCTCTGTCTGCTTCGCTGCGCTACGCATCCACCTCCCCCGACGGGGGAGGATTAGCGACCCGTTAACCTTGCCGCCGCAAGGCTGACTCAAAGGTCGCAGACCCTGTCGAGACGCGACCAGGAGACCTTTCATGCACCGCCGCCAGCTGATCCAGACCGGCTTCGCCGCCACCGCCGCCGCCTCGCTGGGGGCCTGCGCGACCCAGCCGCGCCAGCCGGCCGAGCCGGCCTATCCGATCTCATCGGACGCCAACGCCCAGGCCTATACCGCCGACGAACTGGTCGCGGCCGGATCGCGCGAACTGGGCATCGCCGCCGAGGCCATGGGGGCCGCGATCGAGCGGATCTTCGCCGACCAGGGCGACCGCCCCACCGCCTACATCGCCGGCGAGGAAGCGGCCGGCGCCGCCGTCGTCGGCCTGCGCTATGGCCGGGGCGCCTTGCACATGAAGGACCTGTCGGCGTCCCAAGAGGTGTTCTGGCAGGGAATTTCGGTCGGCTGGGACGTGGGCGGGAACGCCAGCCGGGTCTTCACCCTGTGCTATGGCCTGTACGCGCCCGACGCCATCTATCGCCGCTATCCGGGGGTCGAGGGGTCGGCCTATCTGGTCGGCGGGGTGGGCGTGAACTACCAGCGCGCGGACGGCATCGTCCTGGCCCCGGTGCGGACGGGCGTGGGCCTGCGGCTGGGCGCCAATGTCGGCACCATGGCCTATAGCCGCCAGCGCAACCTGCTGCCGTTCTGAAAACGCCGGTTGGGACGTCGGAGAACCTTCCGGGCCGTTGACACCGGCCGTCCGGCCCGCCTATGTCGCGCCCTCTCCGTCACGCCGCGACCCCGGTCCGGTTGGCCAGGGGCCGTAGCTCAGTTGGTAGAGCGCGTCGTTCGCAATGACGAGGTCAGGGGTTCGACTCCCCTCGGCTCCACCATCCTGCTTCGCGCCTGAAAGCGCTTCGCAGGACTTGGTCCGCTTCTTCACATCAGTCCAGGCCGTCGTCGTTGACGACGAAGGCGCGGCCCTCGGTCATGGCCTGGCGGGCGAGTTCGTCCTGGACCAGATGCCAGCGACGCAGGCGCTCGAAGCCGATGGCGTGCTCGGGCGAGGAGTCCAGCCATTCGGTGAACTCGCGCTTCTTCCTGCGATAGTTCGGCTCGGTCGGGTCCGGGACCGGCGGCACCTGCGGCAGCCGGCTCGCCACGTCGGGCGGGATGGGGAAGTCTCCCGAGGACGTCGACAGGATCATGGGATCGCACGCTAGGAGAAGAATCGCCCGCCCGAAACCCCGATATGGCGAACATCATGCGGTTTCGACGACCGGAGGGCCGGGCTCAATGATCCAGGCGGCGGGCGGGCACGCCGACGACGGTCAGGCCGTCAGCGACGGGCGCGACGACGGCGGCGCCGGCCCCGACGCGCACGTCGCGACCCAGTACCACGCCCGGGCGAACGACGGCCCCGGCCCCGATCCAGCCCCGCTCGCCCACGCGCACGCCCCCGGCCAGCACGGCGCCCGACGAGACATGGACGCCGTCGGCGAGGTCGTCGTCGTGCTCGATCGTGGCATTGGTGTTGACGATCACGGCCTGACCCAGCCTTGCGCCGACGCCCACGCAGGCACCGGCCAGGACGACGGAGCCTTCCCCGACCTCGGCATGAGGGCTGACGCTCGCGCGCGGGTGGATTAGGCCGACCATCCGGGCCCCCGCCTCGCTCAGTCGCCTGTGCCGGTCCAGACGTTCGGCATTGTCGCCGATGCCCACGATGACGCCGTCGAACTCGGCGAGGCGCGCCATCAGGTCCGCCGGCGTGCCGACCAGGGGCCAGGGCCCGGGCGGCGGCGGCAGGTCGGAGCCGTCGAAGAAGACGATGCCGCTCCATCCCGCCTGTTCGGCGCAGTCGGCGACGACGCGGGCGTGACCACCGGCGCCCAGGATGGCCAGGGATCGGCCGCTCATGTCGCCTTCTCCCTGCGGCTGTCCCGACCCCTCGCCACGTCCAGACCTCTCCGTCGTCCCGCGCGGCAGCCCGGCAGGTGAAGGAGGATTGCTAGGGCGCTTCGGCCGATCAGGGCAAGCGAGGGGCGCGACGGCACCGGAAGTTGAACCGCACGGTTGGGGTAAACCGTCCGCTCCTCTAAAAAGGCACCATGCGCCAATGGACCGTCGATGCCTTCGCCGAACACCCCTTCATGGGCAATCCGGCCGCCGTTGTGGAACCGCTGGAGGCCTGGCCCGACGACGGATGGATGCAGGCGCTGGCGGCCGAGAACAACCACTCCGAGACCGCCTTCCTGAGGATCGGCCCCGATCAGGCGCGGTTCGATCTGCGGTGGTTCACCCCCGCCAAGGAGGTGCCTCTGTGCGGGCACGCGACCCTGGCGGCGGCCCATACGCTGTGGACCGAGCTCGGGAACCGGGCCGAGGTCCTGACCTTCGACACGGCGTCGGGACCGCTGACGATCCGGCGGCTGGGCGGCGGCTATGAGATGGATTTTCCGGCCGATCCCCTGAAGCAGGTCCCGGTCCCGGCGGGCCTGGCCGAGGCTTTGGGGGCCGAGCCGGTCGAGGCGTGGGAAAGCCGGTATCTGATCGCGGTCATGGCCGACGCCGGGACGGTGCGGAACCTGCGCCCGCGCGCCGGGGCGGTGCTGCCGTTCGGCGGCGGTTGTCTGGAGCAGGGGCAGGTGGTGGTGGCCGCCCGGACGTCGTCGGGCGAGGACCACGATGTGGTCGATCGCTTCTTCGGCCCCGGCTGCGGCGTCGAGGAGGACCCCGCGACGGGGTCCGCGCGGTGCGGGCTGGCGCCGCTGTTCTCGGACAAGCTGGGGCAGGCGACGCTGCGGTTCGTCCAGGCCTATCCGGGACGCGGGGCGCGGTTCGAGACCGAGATGCGGGGCGATCGGGTGCTGATCCGAGGGTCGGCGGTGACGGTGATAGAGAGCCGGCTGCGGCTCTCCGTCTGAAGGCTGGGACATGAGAAAAGGGCGCGACCCTGGTGGATCGCGCCCCTCTCACGGACGGCCGGCTGGGAGGGCTGTGTCATGGCCGCCCGAAGGCTTGAAACCTAGTAGCGACGGTTGTCGCGGTCGCGACGCTCGACGCGGATCTGGGCCGAGAGACGATCGAAGCGACGGTCGAGATCGGCGCGCTCCCAGGCGGTCAGTCCGCCCCGGCGATAGTTGGCCTCGAGCCGCAGCAGGCTGTTGAATTCACCGCGAAGGCGAACCGCCTCGCGCCGGCTGAGCTGGCCGTTGCGGAGGCCCTGGTCGATGCGGCGGTCCAGATTGGTCTGGCGCACATTGATCGGCTGCCAATAGCCCTGGGCCTGAACCTGGGCGCGGGGACCATAAGACTGGGCGGCGGCGGGCAGGGCGACGGCGGATGCCGCGGCCAGGACGAGGGCGGGGACGAGCAGCTCTTTCATCGGAACACTCCTTCACTTCGGCAGGCCGCAACCGGATCGGCTGCGTTGACCCGATAGGAGCCGATCCCGGCTGAGCCCGATCTGAACACCGCGCGTCAGCCCCCGTTCATCGGCGGGGCGAGCCGGATTTCCAGTCAGGTTAAACCTCTCTAAGGTCCGCGTTCAGCCGCTGTTCACGGCCGCTCCGCCTATAAGACCCCCATGTCCCGCCCGATCGTCCTCACCCTCGCCGCCCTGATCGCCGCCGCTCCCTTGGGCGTGGCGCAAGCCCAGGCGCGCGGTCCGCTGGACCTGCGCAGCGACGCGCTGGCGGCCGTCGGCCTGGCGGGAGGATCCTTGTTGCAGGATCGCGGGTCGCGGGGTGGCCGCGACCGGGGCGAGGCCGAACGGCCGCGCCTGATGAGCGAAGCCCAGGCCCAGTCGATCGCCCAGAGCCGGGCCCGCGGCGCGCGCTTCGTCGGATCGCTGGGGCTGCGCGGCACCACCTATGTGTTCCGTTTCGAGCGCGACGGGCAGATCATCGACATCGCCGTCGACGCGCGCCTCTGAGGAAAGAAGACCAACGATGCGAGTTCTGCTCGTCGAGGATGACGCCGACCTCTCGCGCCAGCTGAAACAGGCGCTGGGCGACGCCGGCTATGCCGTGGATCATGCGCCCGACGGCGAGGAGGCCCACTTCCTGGGCGACACCGAGCCCTATGACGTGGTGGTGCTGGACCTCGGCCTGCCCAAGATCGACGGGGTGTCGGTCCTGGAACGCTGGCGGCGCGACGGCAAGACCACGCCGGTGCTGATCCTGACGGCGCGCGGCGCCTGGTCGGACAAGGTCTCCGGCTTCGACGCCGGGGCCGACGACTATCTGACCAAGCCGTTCCACACCGAGGAGCTGCTGGCGCGGCTGCGGGCCCTTCTGCGGCGGTCGGCGGGCATCGCCTCGGCGACCCTGTCTTGCGGGGGCTTGCGGCTGGATCCCAAGGCGGCGCGGGCGACGGTGAACGGCGAGCCGCTGAGGCTGACGTCGCTGGAGTACCGGCTGCTGCACTATATGATGATGCATCAGGGCCGGGTCATCAGCCGCACCGAACTGGTCGAGCATCTCTACGATCAGGACTTTGACCGGGATTCCAACACCATCGAGGTCTTCATCGGGCGATTGAGGAAGAAGGTCGGGTCCGAGCGGATCGAGACGGTGCGGGGTCTGGGCTATCGCCTGACGCCGCTGGCGGGCGAGACCGAGGCGGCGTGACCGACGAGGCCGGCGCCGGCTGGGGCCGCTACATCGGCCGACCGGGCCGCAGCCTGACACGTCGCCTGATCTGGCTGGCCTCGGCCTGGATCGTCGTGGCCCTGGCGGCCACCGGCTGGATCCTGACCACCCAGTATCAGGAGAGCGCCTTTCGCCGGCTGGGCGACATGCTGGGCGACACCATCGACGAGGTGGTGATCGCCACCTCTGTGACCCCGGAGGGCGTCACCGTGGCCGAGATCAAGGACGCCCCGACCCTGCGCGGCCTGTCGGGCAAATACTGGATGGTCGGCGAGATCACGACGGGCGGTCAGGTGCGGATGATCGCCCGATCGCCCTCTCTGGCGGGCGAGACCTTGTTCATCGCGCCAGAGTTGCCCGCCCGGCTGGAAGGCAGCGACGGGGCGCTGATCACCTACAACGACCCCGGCATCCTGGACGCGCCCCAGCGCCAGCCGCTGCGCATCGCCGCCAGTCTGAAGACCCTGCCCGGCCGGGCCCAGCCCCTGGTCTTCATGGCAGGGATCGACCGGTCCGACATCGAGGCCGACACCCGCGAGTTCGCCACCTATGTCTGGATCGCGCTTCTGGCGCTGGGCGTCGGCCTGGTCATCGCGGTCTTCCTGCAGGTGCAGGTGGGACTGCGGCCGCTGTTCGGGCTGAGGAACGAGATCGCCAACGTCCGCAAGGGCCGGGCCGCCCGGATCGAACAGGCCTATCCGATCGAGATTCAGCCCCTGGCCCAGCAGGTGAACCGCCTGCTGGACCACAATCAGGAAGTGGTCGATCGCCAGCGGACCCATGTCGGCAACCTGGCCCATGCGCTGAAGACGCCCCTGTCGGTCATGCTGGCCGAGGCGGAGGGGCAGACGGGGCCGCTGGCCGATATCGTCCGCAGGCAGACGGAGATCATGAAAGGCCAGGTGGATCACCACCTGCGTCGCGCCCGCGCCGCGGCCCGGGCCGCCCACGGTCTGGGCGAGCGGACCCCGGTGGGCGAGGTCGTCGACGAGCTGGCGGTCATGCTGGAGCGGGTTTTCCAGTCCAAGGACGTAGAGATCGACTGGCGCGCGCCCGACGATCTGGCCTTCCTGGGCGAGCGGCAGGACCTGCAGGAGATCCTGGGCAATCTGATGGAGAACGCCTGCAAATGGTCGACGCGCCGGGTGCGGGTCTCGGCGGGGGCCAGCGGCCTGGGCCAGATGATCGCCGTGGTCGAGGACGACGGACCGGGTCTCCCCGAGGATCAGCGCGCGGCGGTGCTGCAGCGGGGGACGCGACTGGACGAGGACGCGCCGGGGTCCGGCCTCGGCCTGTCGATCGTGGAGGACCTGACGCGCGCCTATGGCGGGCGGCTGACGCTGGCGGCCAGCGATCTGGGAGGGCTGAAGGCCATGCTGGAGCTGCCGGCGGCCGAGGCGTGACCCGGATCGGCCACGCTTGGAAACCGGTGTCAATGCTGTAAGGTCGAGGCTGGCTTACGCTTCTTTTCCGCTCATCCTCGCGAAAGCGGGGACCCAGTTCTTTCGCGAGGCACGGTGTCTGGGATGAACCGATCGACCCTCTTGGAGGGCTCATCTTCCAAAACACTGGATCCCCGCTTTCGCGGGGATGAGCGGAAGGGAGGGCGTGTTGGGTTCTCGTTGGATCGACGAGTGTTTCTGGCCTCGACGGTGGCCTTCGCAGCGACGCCGGCCGTCGCTCAGTCCACGCCCGACCGCGCGGCCATCCTAGCGACGATGAAGCGGGCGGCGGCCTTCATGACCGACGAGGCGGCGGTCGAGGGTGGATATGTCTGGACCTATCTGCCGGACTTTTCGCGCCGCTGGGGCGAGTTGGAGGCGGCCCCGACCATGATCTGGGTCCAGCCCCCCGGCACCGGCACCATGGGTCACGCCTTTCTCGACGCCTATCACGCCACGGGCGACCGGCAGTTCCTGGAAGCGGCCAAGTCGGCGGCCGACGCCCTGGTGCGGGGTCAGCATCCGGCCGGCGGATGGAACTATGTCATCGACACGGCCGGCGAGGACAGTCTGCGCCAGTGGTACGAGACCTATGGCCAGAACGCCTGGCGGATGGAGGAATTCCACCGCGACTACGGCAACGCCACCTTCGACGACGCCGGGACCTCCGAGGCGTCGCAACTGATGCTGAGGCTCGTGCTGGAGGGCGAGCGGACCTATCTGGCGCCGCTGCAAAGGGCCGTGCGGTTCGTGCTGGACAGCCAGTACGAGAACGGCGGCTGGCCCCAGCGCTTTCCCTTCATCGAGGATGGGGGGGTACACGGACAGGCGGACTACACGCGGCTGATCACCTTCAACGACGATGTGGCCGGGGAGAACCTGGAGTTCCTGATCTTCGTCCATCAGACGATGGGAAATCGGCTGGCGCCCCTCTCCCTGAATTCTGGCCGCGAGGGACGGGGGTTGACCCGCGACCGGGTGCTGTCGACGATCCGCAGGGGCATGGACATCGTGCTGCAAACCCAGCAGCCCGCGCCCCAGGCCGGATGGGGGCTGCAGCATTACCCCGACAGTTTGAAACCGTCGGCGGCGCGGACCTATGAGCCCGAGGCCCTGACGACCCACACCACGGCGAACAATGTCCAGCAGCTGCTCAACTTCTATCGCCTGACCGGCGACCGGAGATACATCGCGCGCGTGCCGGAGGCGCTGGACTGGCTGGACTCGGTCGCCCTGCCGCCCGAGTTGCGCCTGAACGGACGGACCCACCCGACCTTCATCGAGCCGGGCACGAACCAGCCATGGTATATCCACCGGCGCGGCTCGAACGTCGTCAACGGCGAATACTATGCCGACCGGAATCCCAACGACACCCTGGTCCACTATGGATCATTCCGTACACTGAACGTCGCTGGTCTGCGTGAGCAGTACGCGACCCTGGCGGCCCAGACGCCGGAACAGGTCAGCGCCGGATCGCCCCTGCTGGCGCGTGCCGGCACCCGGACCCTGCCGAAATACTTTACCCTGAGGGACGTGTCCTGGCAGGACATGGGCACGGCCACGCGGCGCGCCCGGCCGCCCGCCGCGCGCCGGGCCGGAGAGCTGGTCGCGGCCCTGAACACGCGGGGGTATTGGCCGACGCCCCTGAGGGCGACGTCCAACCCCTATATCGGCCCGGGACCGGCCACGCCGGTGGGCGGCGAATACAGGATCACCCGCGTCGGCGACCTGCACGACACCTCACCGTGGAACACCGACTATCCCGTGGAGGGCGTCTCGACCGAGGCCTTCGTGCGGAACATGGGCGATCTGATCGAGGCGCTGGAAGGGTCGGCCGCGCCATGACGCCGGATCGCCGCGCCGTGACCCTGGGGCTGGCAGGTCTGCCTCTGGCCGGGTGCGCGACCTGGCAGGACGCGGCGGCCGGACAGACCGTTTGGCGGTTCGGCGATCTGGACAGCATCGCCGCGCCCCTGACGATCGAGGGCGCGCCGGAGCGGATCGAGGGGCCGACCCCGCACGGGGCGATGCGGTTCGACGGCGTCGACGACGCCCTGTTCATCGGGGCCCATCCTCTGGCGGGGGCGGCCACCTTCGCCTTCGAGGCCGTGTTCCGGCCGGACGGCGGAGCCTTCGAGCAACGCTGGCTGCATCTGCAATCCGACGAGGTCGTCGCGCCGGGCGAAACCCCGGTCGGCACCCGCTTCCTGTTCGAGATCCGCGTCTATGGCGACCAGTGGGCGCTGGACACCTTCGTGAAGGGGCCGACCTACAACCAGACCCTGCTGTTTCCAGAGAAGCGGCATCCGGTCGGCCGCTGGTATCACGTCGCCCAGACCTGTGACGGGACGACCTATCGGGCGTTCGTCGATGGGGAATTGCAGGGCGAGGCCGGGATCGCCTTCACGCCCCAGGGGCCCGGGCGGGCGTCGGTCGGCACACGGATCAACCGGGTTAACTATTTCAATGGTGCGATCGCCGAAGCGCGGTTCACGCGGAGACACCTGCGCCCGGATCAGTTCACGGGTGTACGGCCTCGATAGAAAAAGGCCCCGACGTTTCCGCCGGGGCCCGATTTCCGATGGGCTCAAGTAGCCCGAAGGGCGGTAGCCCCAAGCATCATGCCTCGTCGGTCGCCGGGACTTCGGCCTTGCCGGTTTCCGGCACGACGACGCCCTTGGCGGGGCGCACGGTCTGGCGCTCGGCGATGCGGGCCGACTTGCCGCGACGATCGCGCAGGTAATAGAGCTTGGCGCGACGGACGACGCCGCGACGCTTGACCTCGATGGACTCGATGTTGGGCGACAGGATCGGGAAGACGCGCTCGACGCCCTCGCCGAAGCTGATCTTCCGGACCGTGAAGTTCTCGTTCACGCCGCCGCCGGCGCGGGCGATGCAGACGCCCTCGAAGGCCTGGATGCGTTCACGCTCGCCTTCCTTGATGCGGACGTTGACGCGCAGGGTGTCGCCGGGCTGGAAGTCGGGGATCGAACGCTTTTCGATCAACCGCGCCTTCTCTTCGGCCTCCAGGGTCTGAAGGATGTTGGCCATGGTCTATTCTCCTCGAGCTTTTTTGCTCTTTAGCTGTGATTTGGCGGAGGGTTCCGCGGGTCTTTGATCCAGATGCGCCGCCCAGAGGTCTGGCCGTCGTTCCCGGGTCGTCTCTTCCCTCTGGGCCTGACGCCAGGCGGCCACGCGCTTGTGGTCGCCGGACAGGAGGACCTCCGGAATATCGATCCCCTCGAACGTCCGCGGTCGGGTGAACTGCGGATGCTCCAGAAGACCATCCTCGAAGCTCTCGGAACTCAGGCTCATCGCCTGGCCCAGAACACCGGGGATCAGTCGTACGCACGCCTCGATCAGCACCATCGCCGCCGCCTCGCCACCGGCGAGAACCGCGTCTCCGACGCTGACCTCCTCGAACCCCCGGGCGTCGAGCACCCGCTGGTCCACCCCCTCGAACCGGCCGCACAGGACGACGATGCCGTCCGTCTTGGCCCACTCTTTCACTCGCGCCTGCGTCAGGGGTCGACCGCGTGCGCTCATGTACAAAAGCGGCCGGGGCGGACCTGAAAGGCTGTCGAGAGCCCGGGCCACCACGTCCGCTTTCAGCACCTGTCCGGGGCCGCCACCCGCGGGGGTGTCGTCCAGGAAGCCGCGCTTATCTTCGGAAAAGTTCCGAATGTCCACTGTTTCCAGGCCCCACAGCCCCCGCTCGCGCCAGGCCGTGCCGATGAGGGACACGCCGAGCGGGCCCGGAAAGGCCTCGGGGAACATGGTCAGGACGGTCACGGTGAACGGCATATCACCAAGTATTTGGCTTGGTGATCAGTCCCACAGCATCTTGCAGGACATCGGCAAACTGTGAGGCTGCCAAGTGATGGGGACGGATGTCACGTTTGAAGTTAGCCATCCGCTTGAGCTCCGCGCTTCCCTGAGGCCGAGGAGGCACAAGGCCCACGACGATCCCTCCGTCAATCTGCGCCATGTGGACCGGCATGAGGAGATCGGAGTCGTTCGACACCACGACTGCACACGGCACTACGCCTTTGAGGGCATCTCGCAGCAGATGGGCGGCGAGATTGACGTCAGACCCTTTCTCCTCGGTCTTGTGAACCCATTCCATCTGGACGGCGCCGTTCGGTTTTCGTTTCACGACGAGTTTCCCGTTCTGCCGGATGGGCTTTCCGTTCGCATCGCACTCCAAGACTGGTGCCCGCACGGGAGACGCCAAGAACGTCCCGTAATGAACTCGAACTCGCGGCAAAGTAGAGAGCGCACGCAGATAGGTCGCCTGCCTCACTGCCACATCTGGGTCGTTCGGTCGGGCTTCCACGCGAGCAGTGAAATAGTGGATGCACTCAATGGTGTTGTTCGGCAAAACCCGGTCAAAGAGCGCTTCAAGGTCCAACCACTTATGCGGCGTGCCCTTGAGACATCCGTAGTAGAGATTGAAGCCATCGACGTAGACATTAGTCCGCATGCCGCCCGCCAGAAAATGCAACGGCGGACCCCATAAGGGCCCGCCGTGCGTCCGGTCGCCGAGGCAGCCGGAGGGGTGATGGATCGCATAGATGCGATCTGCCCGCCCAAGGTCAAGAGTCAGCGTGATTAAAGTCTGGGACCGAGTCTCTGAGGCAACACAATCTCAGGCTCAATACGACGGCAACTTCTTTGAATGCCAGCCGTCCTTATCAAGCATAACTCACATGGTGGACTTGCCTACTGCGGTGCCCCGCCCCCGGCCGCGATCCAGGCGTCGACCTGTTCCTCCAGCACGTCCAGCGGCACCGCGCCGGAGCCCAGGACCACGGTGTGGAAGTCGCGGATGTCGAAGCGGTCGCCGAGCGCCGCGCGGGCCCGTTCGCGCAGCTCCAGAATCTTCAGCTCGCCGATCTTGTAGCTGGTCGCCTGACCGGGGCCGGAGATGTAGCGGTTCACCTCCAGGCGGATGTCGCGCTCGCTGAGCAGGGAGTTCTGGCGGAAGTAGTCGGCGGCCTGATCGCGCGACCAGCGTTTGGCGTGGATGCCGGTGTCCAGCACCAGCCGCACCGCCCGCCACAGCTCGGTCGAGAGCCGGCCGAAGTCGGAATAGGGGTCCTGATAGAAGCCCATCTCCTTGCCCAGTTTCTCGGCATACAGGCCCCAGCCTTCCGAATAGACGCCATAGCCGCCGAAGCGACGGAAGCGCGGCAGGCCATCCAGCTCCTGGGCATAGGCGATCTGGAAGTGATGGCCGGGCGCGCCCTCGTGATAGGCGATGCCCTCGGTCTGTGGGCGCAGAACCTGACCCATGTCGGACAGGTTGACGTAGTAGATGCCCGGCCGCGAGCCGTCGGCGGCGGGCTGGTTGTAGAAGGCGATGCCGCTGGACTGTTCGCGCCATTCCTCGACGGCGCGGACCTCCAGCTCGGCCTCGGGCAGGTCGCTGAACCACTGTGGCGCGATGGCCATGACCTGGGCGATGAAGGCGCGGCTGTCGGCCAGATACCGGGCCTTGCCCTCGTCGGTGTTCGGATACTGGAACCGGGGGTCGGTCTTCAGGTGGGTGAAGAACTCCTGCAGCGTGCCGTCAAAGCCCACGGCGGTCTTGATGACCTCCATCTCGGCCTGGATGCGGGCGACCTCGGCCAGGCCGATCTGGTGGATCTGGTCGGCGGTCAGGTCGGTGGTGGTCGAGGCGCGCAGGCGGTGCTCGTAATAGGCCTCGCCGTTCGGCAGACGCCAGACGCCGTCGGTGCTGTCCGACAGGGGCTGAACCTCGATCAGGGTCGCCAGATAGGCGTCGTAGCCGCGCTTGAACGGGCCGGTCAGGGCCTCGCGCGCCGACGCGATCAGCCGGTCCTTCTCGGCTTGGGGGATGTCGAGACGGCCGACCTTGGCCTGGATGTCGGCCCAGATCGCCACGTCCGGCCCGTCGGTGAAGGGGGCGCCGTTCGTCACGTTGCGGATCGCGCCCAGCGCCGGCTCCCAGACGAAGGTCGGGGGCGTGATGCCGGCGGCGACGCGGGTGCGGATCGTTGTGGACGCCTCGCCCAGCACGCGCTCGACCTCGATCAGGCGCGCGACATAGGCCTGCGCGTCCGACACCGTGTCGATGCGGTGATTGTTGATCATGAAGACCGGCAGGGAGCCGCCCGCCCCGCCGCTGGACGAGACGGGATAGCCGCTGTCGCGCCAGCGGAAGCTCTCGCGCTGCTGGACCACGCCGTGCTCGAACAGGCGCCAGGACATGCGCGACTGGGCGCTCAGGGTCGCCGGGTCGAACTGGGCCTGCATGGCCGCCAGCTGCCGCTCGGCCAGGGCCAGGGACCGCTCCTGAGCGGCGGGGGTGTAGTCGTCCAGCTTGTCGTAGTCGGTCTTGAGACCCAGCGAGGTCATCTGCTGGGGGCTGAGCGCGATCCGCTCGGCATAGGCGTCCTCGAAGAAGGCGGCGAGCCGGGCGTCGGCCTCGGCGGTCTGTTCGGCCTGGGGGAAGGGCGCGGGCGCGAAGGCCGCGACGCCCAGACCGCCCGCCGCGATCAGGGTGGCGGCGGCGCAGGACACGAGAAGACGACGCATCGGAAACTCCCGGAGAAACAAGAACCCGGGACCGTCCCCGATGCGGACGGCTTAGGCAAGCATGAAGCTGTCAGGGTCTGGGGTTGGGTGCCGAGAGAGGTTCATCACAACGAGCACAGCGGAGGCACAACGGACACGACGGGACCGGACGGGCGGACCCGTCGCCGATCGGTCTCGTCGGCATCGGTGTCTCATCAAGGGGTGGCGGCGAAGCCGCAGTTCCTCATGCGCAACAGGCCGGGTGAACGATCGGCGATCCCTAAGACCGCTCGGTCCCGTCGTGTTCGTTGTGCCTCCGCTGTGCTCGTTGTGATGAACCTCTTCGGACCGCCCAATACGACGCAGCAGACTACCCTAGATCAGCCGATCTTGGCCTGGATGCCGGTTTCGGCCAGCCATTCCAGGATCTTGCCCTTGGGCATGGCGCCGACCTTCAGCGAGGCCATCTGGCCGTCCTTGAACAGCATCAGGGTGGGGATGCCCTTCACGCCCAGCTTGGACGGAATCAGGGGGCTGTCGTCGATGTTGATCTTGGCGATGGTGACCTGGCCGGCCAGTTCGTCGGCGATCTGTTCCAGCGCCGGGCCGATCTGCTTGCAGGGGCCGCACCACTCCGCCCAGAAGTCCACCAGGACGGGGGTGGAGGATTTCAGCACGTCGGCGTCGAAGCTGTCGTCGGTGACCTTGACGGTGGCCATGGGCATATCTCCGTGAGGGCGCACGGCGCGCGCCCGTCTGTTGTTCAGGCGAGATGTGGGGCGATTCTGGGGGATTGCAACGGAGGGGTGTGGTTGACGGCTCCTTGCCCTCAGGCGACAAATCGGTTCCACAGCCAAAGGCTAAACAGGACGACAGGAACTACAAACATCATCTGGTTCACGCGGATGTCCCAACGCACTGTCGGTAAATCATGCGGAGGGTATTGGACCGGCCAGTGCTTTCCGTCGATGGCCTCGACCATCAGGTCAGGCGTGATCGGCATACGCTGCACACGTCGATACGGCGGCTTGAAGAACCAGCCGCCGATGTTCATGCCCTCCTCGGCGTGATGGAAATACCATCGGTAGCCGTCGACTTCTACGTCGAAGCGATTGACGAAAGCGTCCATGAACTCAAAAGCGTCATCGCCTTCGATTCCGTACAGCGCGAACAGGTCTGCTTCGCCATCAAGTGTCAGCGTCTCGCGCGAGAAGTCCGCGAACCAGGCCGACAATTCACGACGTGTTTCGCTCATTCGCCCCTACAATCTCCTCCTCGGTTACGCGTATCCCGCACGACACTCGTTGAACACTCCGCTCATCCCCGCGAAAGCGGGGACCCAGTTCTGAAGTGAGGCAGAGCGGTTGGGGACAACGACCGCGCACAGTCGCACGCAATCATCGCCCAAAGCACTGGGTCCCCGCTTTCGCGGGGATGAGCGGAAGAATGGTATCAGAGCCCTCACCCAAGCGGCGGCCTCGGTGATCACCTGAGCCCCGCCAACGCCTCCGCCATCATCCCCTCCGGCACGGCCATCAACCTCGGCCCATCCGTCCAGACCAGCGCCGCCTCGACCGGGCGGTCGGGGTATAGCGTCCGCAGCACCGCGACATAGACCGCCATCTGGGTGACGTAGGCGGGATCGGCGTCCTCGATGCGGTCGGGGGCGGGGCGGTTGGTCTTGTAGTCGACGACGAGAATGCGCTCGGGCGTGACGACCAGGCGGTCGATGCGGCCGTTGATCGAGACGCCGGGGGCGAGTTCGGGCGCGGAGCCGACCAGGGCGACCTCGGCGCGGGAGCCGGGGCCGAAGACGGGGGCGAAGCGGGGGTCGTCCAGCACGCGATGCGCGGCCGCGATCATCTCGCTACGCTGGACGTCGGACAGGCCGCGCTCGCGGGCCAGCAGGCGGCGGGCGGCCTCGGGGCGGGCGTCGGGCGCGATCTCGGGCAGGCGTTCCAGCAACAGATGGATCAGGTCGCCGCGCCGGAAGCGACCCAGAGGGGCACCCTCCCCGCCCGACGCCACGGCGAGCGGCGACGGGGCGGCGGCGCGGGTGGGGCCCTTGGCCTGCGACGGCGAGACGTAGCGGGCGGAGGGGTCCACCGGAGGGACGTGGCGGGCCCAGTCGGGGACGACGGTCGCGGGCGCGGCGACGGCGGCCGAGCCCCGGCCCAGCACCTGCGGGTCGTGGCCGAAGCGGCGGCGGTCGTCGCCGATGTCGCGCACCTGCTCGCCCAGCCGGTCGAACGTCTCGGTCAGGATCGACCACCAGCTGCCCGGCTCGAAGCCGTCCTTCTGGTTGCCGACGCCGCGACCCATGACGATGATCCGGTCCCGCGCGCGGGTCAGGGCGACGTAGAGCAGGCGCAGGCTCTCATCCACCGCCCGCTGTTCGCGCGCGGCGCGGGCGCCCGCTGCGGCCTCGCAGTCCTCTTCCTTGCGCCCCAGGCACATCAGCCAGCCCTCGCCGCCGTCATCGAGCGCGACCGGCATCAGGGCCGGGCCCATGCCCTTCGCCCTGGACGTGGTGTCGGGCAGGATCACCACCGGCGCCTCCAGCCCCTTGGCGCCGTGGACGGTCATGACGCGGACCTCTCCGCGCGCGCCCTCCAGCTCGCGCTTCACCTCGACGTCCGCCTGTTCCAGCATGGACAGGGCGGTCTCCAGATCGAGCCCGCCGCGATCCTCGGCCGCCAGGACCTGGTTGAGGGTCTCGTCCAGCGCCTCCTCGGCCTCGCGCCCCAGCCGGGCCAGGACGCGGGCGCGGCCGCCGAGGCCCATCTCGTCCACGCCGTTCAGCAGGCCGGAGAAGAAGGCGAACGGATCGCGGCCCCGCGTGTCGATCGCGAAGGTCAGCAGATCGCGGGCACGGGCCCACTCCGGCCGTTCGGCGGCGCGGTCGCGCAGTTCGCGCCACAGCCGGCCGCGCTTTTCCCTGGCCCCCGCGAGGTCGAACAGACCGTCCTCGTCCACGTCGCAGAAGGGGCTGCGCAGCACCTCGGCCAGGCTGAGGTCGTCGTCGGGATACAGCGCGAACCGGGCCAGCGAGATCAGGTCGGAGAAGGCGATGTGGGTCGACAGCTTCAGCCGATCGGCCCCGGCCACGGGCACCCCGGCCGATTTCAGGGCGCGGATGATCTCCTCGAAGGTGGCGTCGCGGCGGCGCACCAGGATCAGGAAGTCGCCGTATCCGGCGGGGCGGAGTTCGCCGTCGGTCTTGTTCTGGACGGCGACGCCGGTCTCGACCTGGCGCTTGATCTCCTGCGCGAGGGCGGCGGCCATGCGTTTCCTGGCGCCGGTGACGGGTTCCTCGTCCACGGGATCGTCCCAGGCGTCGCGCTCGGGTGCCTTCTCGTCCTGATAGAGGGGCCACAGATCGACACAGCCCTGGTCGAGCGCACGCATCGCCTTGTGCTCGGGGATGGCCGCGACCTGTTCGCCGACCAGGGCGCGGGTGCGCTCCGGCCCGTCGAACACGGCGTCGACGAAGCCCAGCACCTCGGGCGTCGAACGGAAGGAGGTGGCCAGTTCCACCGCCTTGAAGGCGAAGCCCGCCCCGCGAACCATCAGGTCATAGCGTTGCGCCTCCTGGTTCAGCCGCTCGGGTCGGGCCCCCTGGAAGGAATAGATCGACTGTTTCTCGTCGCCCACGGCGAAGACGGTGCGCTCGACTGTGCCGGCCCCGAAGCGGCGCGAGCCCACCCCGGCGAAGAAGCCCTCGGTCAGCGCCGAGACGATCGCCCATTGCTCGGGTGCCGTGTCCTGGGCCTCGTCGATCAGGACGTGCTCGATGCCGCCGTCCAGCTTGTAGAGCACCCAGGCGGCGCTGGTCCGCTGCGTCAGGAGCTCGACCGTGCGGGCCACCAGGTCGCCGAAATCGAGCGCGCCCTTGGCCGCCTTTCGCTGGTCGTAGAGAGCGCCGTGGGCCTGGGCCAGGGTCAGGACGTGGAGGGTGTCTTCGGCCAGACGCGCCTTTCGCACCTCGCCCAGGGTGGCCATCACCTTGTCCTGCAGGGTCGTCAGCCAGTCGCGGGCGAAAGGCGGGGCCTTGGACGTGGCGATCCGGGCGCGCGGCTTGCCGCCGGTCAGGAAGACCGAGGACACGCCCTCGAAGGTCCAGTCGGCCTGCCACATCCGGTCGGCGCATTTGGTGTCGTCGGAGCCGCCGGTCGCCATCTGCTCGGCGACCGACAGCCAGGCGGCGCGGTCGAGATAGCGCATGAACTCGGCCTCGATCGTCGCGGCGTCGCGGCCCTCCTCTGCCCCCGCAAGCATCCACGGACCGGGCGCGCGGCCGTCCTGCCAGCGGGCGACATAGTCCAGCAGCTTGGCCCGGTCCTGCTCGATGCGGGCCAGCAGCGCCTCGAAATCGGCGAAGGCCAGGGCGACGGCGAAATGAGCATAGGCCCGGCCGATCGCGCCGTCGGGGTTGTCCAGGGCCCGGCGAGCCAGATCCTCGCGGGCGGCGCGGCTGAGGGCGACGGCGGCCTGATCCTCCAGCACCTTGAAGCCGGGGGTGACGCCGGCCTCGAGCGGGAAGCGACGCAGCAGCTTTTCGCAGAAGGCGTGCAGCGTCTGGATCTTCAGCCCGCCCGGCGTGTCGAGGGCCTGAGCGAACAGCTTTCGCGCCTGACGCAGATCGTCGGCCGACAGGCGCTCGGGATCGCGGTTGTCGAGGTCGGCGAGCGACTGGCGCAGCTTGGCGTCGTCTTCCACGGCCCAGGCCCCGAGCCGCTGATACAGGCGCGCCTGCATCTCGGCGGCGGCGGCCTTGGTATAGGTGACGCACAGGATCTCGGCGGCGCTGACCTTGGCCAGCAGCAGCCGGGCCACCCGGTCCACCAGGGTCGAGGTCTTGCCCGAGCCGGCGTTGGCGGTGACGAACACCGACTGGCGCGGATCGGCGGCGTCGATCTGGGCCGGATCGGGCAGGATGCGGCCAAGATCGAGAGAGAGGGAGGCGTCGGCGCTCATTCCGCACCCTCCTCGCCGCCGATGACGGACCATTCCCAGACGCGGGCCAGCCGGTCGTAGTTGCCGCCGAAGGTGCCCATGAACTGAGGCGCCACCCAGCTGAGATAGGGGGTCATGGGATCGTCGAAGCGGGCGACGCGGGCCTTCAGCCCCGCCAGCGCCGCCTCGGACAGGGCTTCGGCCTCTGCCCCCTCGCCGCGCGTGGCGACCTCGCCGGCGACCTTGCGGCCCACGACGCGGACATAGGTCAGTTCCTCGGGCGTCACCGGACCGGTATCTTTCAGGCCCGCCTCGGCCAGGATGGCTCCGGTCAGGGTCAGCTGCGGTGCGAACCCGGCCTTGACCTGTTTGGCGGTGGGGGCGGCCCCGGTCTTGAAGTCCAGGATGGCCGCGCCGGTGGCCGACAGCTCGATGCGGTCGGCCTTGGCGGTGACGGTGAAGGGGCCGACGGGCGCGGCGAAGGTCAGGGCGACCTCCTCCTCCACGCGGATCTCGATGCCCCTCGCGCGGCGGCGGGTCTCGAAGCCGGTCAGCCAGCGGGCGCAGTTCCGGGCCAGGGGCGTCTCGCGCGCCATGGCGGCGTCCTCGAAGCCGTGGGCGGTCAGCTCCTCGTGCAGCAGGGCCGTCAGCTGGGCCTCGCAGTCGTCGGGCAGGACGTCGGGCCAGGACAGGGTCAGGCGCTCGACCGCCTTGTGGATGGCCGAGCCGCGCGCCATCGCCTCGGCGGACTGACCCGGCCGGTCCATCTCGCGCAGGCCCAGAATGTAGCGGGCGTGGATGGAATAGGGATCACGCACCCAGCGTTCGACGCCAGTGACGGGCAGTTGACGCGGGCGGCGTTCGACCGGGGGGCGGGGGGCCGGGCGCCTGGCCAGCCGGGCCGGACCGGTCGGGGCGTCGAGCGCGCGCACGAGGTCGACGGCGGGGCATGACCGGTCGATCTTGATCCTGGTGTGTTCGCCGTGCGCGCCGCCGGTCAGCATCTGCAGCCGCCACAGCCAGCGGCTCTGCACGGCGGGCTGGCCGCCCAGACGCTCGCGGTGGATCAGGATGGCCTCGGGGTTCGACGCCGCCTGGACGAAGTCCTGCGCCGTCTGGCCGACGCGGCGCTCGGGCGGCGGCAGACCGAGCGTCTGGCGCATGGGGCGCGACAGGAAGGGGTCGGTGGGCGCGGCGGCGGGCCAGACCGTCTCCTCCAGCCCGGCCAGGATCATCCGGTCGGCCCGCGCCAGCCGCGCCTCGATGGCGCCCAGAATCCGGAGGGACGGATGGGTCGCTCCGCCGGTGCGGACGGTGGTCTCGCGCAGCAGGGCATGGATCAGTTCCGCGAAGGCCTCGGGATCGATCGGGCCGAGCGACGCACCGCCCTCGATCAGCTGGGACAACAGGGCGGCTGCGGCCTCGCCGTCCGGGCCGGACCAGACGTCGGCGCCGGCGAGCGACTCGATCAGGGCGGTCAGGGCGCGGGCGGCCTGATCCAGCGGGGCTTCGGGGGAGAAGGGGGCGCGGGCGGTTTCGGACAGGACACGCAGTCGCTCGGCGAGGGCGGCGGCTTCGGCGAGCGCAGACTTCGCGGACTCGGAAACGACATCGCCATCGCGCCGGGGTTGGCCCGACCGGTCAAGGCGTTCGGCGATCCGGGTCCAGCGACGCGGCGCCGGGCCACGCAGGGCGGATGTCTCCAGCGCGCGGACGGCGATCATGGTCGCTTCCGGCAGGGTGATCGCCGGGGTCTTGAGCAGGCCCAGCAGGGTCTGGGGGTTGAGCGGATCGGCAACAAACCGCGCGGCCAGGTCGACCAGGGTCCCGACCGGCATCCGCTCCAGCGTCGCGCCCGAAGAGCTGTCGGCGACGATGCCCCAGCGCTCCAGCCGCGCGGCGACGCGGCGACCGAGCGCGAGGTCCGGCGTGACCAGCGCACAGGTCCGACCCGGCGTTTCCAGCGTCTCGCGCATCAGAAGGGCGATGGTCTGGGCGGCCTCCTCCTCTGCGCGACAGGCGACGACGGACAGGCCCTGGAGGCCCAGGGCGACAGGATCGGCGGACTGGCCTCTGGCAGCGGTCTCGGCTCGGATGCGGGCGATCTCGGTGCGCCAGTCGGCGGTGGCGTCGGCGGGACGCAGCGCCTCGTTCAGCAAGCGGGCGCGGGCCTGGCCGCTGGCTTCCTCGGCAACGGCGACCACGCCCCGGAACCACGGCCGGACGGCGGCGCGCTCGACCTCGGCGCGGTCGAGCAGCCGTTTCAGCGCGCCTTGAGGATGAGGTTCGTCGACGGCCGCCCAGGCGTCTTCGGCGAGGTCGTGGTCGAGGCCGGGCAGCACGACGCAGCCTTGGGGCGCGTTCGCGACGGCCCTCAGCACATCGGCGGCGGCCTTGACCGTTCCGGTCGATCCGGCGGCGATGACCGGGCCGGTCGGCGGGGCCTCGGCCCAGCGGCGGGCCAGCAGCCGCAGCAGCCGGGTGCGCCGCCAGCTGGAATCGACCAGTCCCATGGCCTCCAGCCGCCGGGGCCAGGCCTCGACCGCGAGACCCAGGAATTCGGCCGAGGCCTGCCAGTGTTCGGCCAGGTCTTCGGGGGCCAGCGTCGCCACCCGCTCGGGGGCCTCGACCTCCTCGATGTGGCAGGAATCGAGAAAACGGCCGAGGCTGTCGGCCAGCTCCAATGCGCGCAGCGGCGGGTGGCCGGGCAGGAAGTCCTCCACGATCATCCGCGCCATCTCGAAGCGACGGGTCAGAGGCGCGATGGCGGGCGGCAGATCGAGGCCCAGCTCGCCGGGTCCGAACGGCGGCTCGTCCTCTTCCAGATCGCCCAGCGGCCGGACCTGGGGCAGGAGCACCGGCCGACCCTGCGCCTGGGTGGCGAGCGCCGCGCCGAACGCTCGCGCCGCGCGGCGGTTAGGCAGCAGGATCACGGCATCCGACAAGGCCTCGGGCGGCCGGTCCCCCAGCCAGTCCAGCACGCCGGCGGCGAGATCGTCGAGGAACGGCCGGTGCGCCGGGATGGCGAACCAGCGGGGCGCAGTATGCGGAAATGGATCGAATGCGGTCACGAACCCGCCAGCCGCGCCTCGGCCTCGTCCCGGGCCTGGGGGTCGCCGACGTGCATCCAGTCGCCGTCCAGCACGCAGCCGAAGAGCCGCCCCGCCGCCGCCGAGGCGCGCCACAGCGGGCTCAGCGAGAACGGCCCGTCCGGCCCGCCGTCCGCGTAATCGGGCCGGGTGATGTGCAGGCCCATATAGGCGAAGGGGGCGGAAGGCGCGTCTCCCCGAAACGTCAGCCGCCCATCGTCGGCCAGGAAGAAGTCCCCCTCGCCTTCGAAGCCGATGGAGCCTTCGCGGCGGGCCAGCAGCAGGCAGGCGTCCATCTTCGTCGGGTCCCACTGGCGGGCGAGATCGGCGATGGCGTCGCCCCGGTCGATCCAGACGCTGTCAATGTTGGCAACGAAGACGGGATCGTCGCCGAGCAGCGCCTTCGCCTTCTTCAGGCCGCCGCCGGTCTCCAGCAGAGCCTCGCGTTCGTCGGAGATCAGGATGCGCGGGCGGGTCCGTCCAGCCAGATGACCCTCCAGCCGGTCGGCGAACCAGTGGACGTTGACCACCGCCGTCGTCACGCCCGCCTCGGCAAGCCTGTCGAGCACATGGTCGATCAGGGCCCGGCCGCCGACCTCGACCAGGGCCTTGGGGCGGTCGTCGGTCAGGGGGCGCATGCGGGTGCCCAGCCCGGCGGCCAGCACCATGGCGGTCTTCGGCGCGTTCGGCGGCATCGTCATCGGCGCGTCTCGGCGGGGACATGGCGGTCGAACCAGCGGGCGACGCCTTCCAGCCCGGGCTTTTCGAGATTGCGGTTCAGATGGGCCCACATGCGCGGCATGAACGACGCATACCGGGGCTTGCCGTCGCGGGCGATCAGCCGGGCGAAGACGCCGAGGATGCGCGCCTCGTTCAGCGCCGCCAGCCCCGCGTAACCGCGCAGGAAGGCGGCGCGATCCGACACCTCGGCGACCGCGAAGTAGCGATCCAGCGCCTCGGCCTCCAGCTCCCGCGAGACGTCGCGGCGGGCGTCCTGGAGCAGGGAATGCAGGTCCCACGAGGGATGGGCCAGCACCGCGTCCTGGAAGTCGATCATGCCGACCCGGGCCGGGCCCTCCCGCTCGGGCAGCCAGATCAGGTTCTCGGCGTGATAGTCGCGATGGGCCATCACCGACGCGCCCCCCGCGCCCTCGGCCACCACCGGAGCCCAGGCCTCGCGCCACGCGGCGATCGCGGCCTCATCGAAAGACAGATCAGGCCGCAGCCGGGGCAGCCATTCCACGAACAGGTCCGCCCCGCCCTGGAGCGCGGTCTGGTCATAGGTCTGGAGCGGCCAGTCGCCCGCCGGGCCGCTGAGCGTGGACGGCGCGCCCGCCGCATGCAGCCGTGCCAAGGCCTCGACGGCGGCGAGATAGAGGGGCGTCTCGTCCTGACCGTCCTCGATCACGCGGGCGAAGACGGTCTCTCCGAAGTCCTCCAGCACCGCCAGACCGGTGGGCGCATCGACCGCCTTCATGTCCGGGGCCGACAGGCCGACCGCGCGCAGATGGGCCGCGACCGCCACGAAGGCCTCGATACGGCCGGCCGACAGGCGGGCCACCGCGTTCCAGCCCTCGGCGCGACGCCGTTCGGGCGACCAGGTCGGATCGGCGGGCGGGCTCTCGGCCGCAGCCACCTGGTCCATCAGCATCAGGGAGGGGCCGTCGGCCGGAAACAGCCGCTCGTACCGGCGCGTGGAGGCGTCGCCCGGCAGGGGCGCGCGTCGCGCATCGGCCAGTCCGGCCGAGGCGAGGAAGGCCCGCCGCTCGGCTTCGCGATCGGTGTTCGTCTCAGTCATGCCCGCCTTCGACCAGTCGTTCGATCTTCTCTGCCCATGTCCCTACGCCAGAAACGGTCGCATCGCGTCCGTCGCCGGCCTCGGAAAGCGAAATCGTCAGCCGGTCGGGGCCAAGAACCCGCGCGAGGTCGCCGCCCAGCCGCCCGGGCCATTCGATCAGCACCGCCCCGACGTCCATCGCCTCGTCCAGCCCGATCTCACGCGCTTCTTCCGGCCGCTCCAGCCGATAGAGGTCGAAATGGGCGATGGGGGGGTCGGTCTCGTAGAACTGGACCAGGGTGAAGGTGGGGCTGGGCACGTCCTCGTCCGGTCCGGCGAGCGCCCGGATCAGGCCGCGCGCCAGGGTCGACTTGCCCATGCCCAGGGGCCCTTCCAGCAGCACGGCCTCGCCCGGCGCGAGCCGGGGCGCGATCGCCTGACCCAGGCGCGTCGTCGCCGCCTCGTCCTCCAGCCGGACCGTCGTCACGCGAAATCCGCATCGGGCTGGGTCGGCAGGACCCGTTCGGTGAAGGCCTTCAGGGCGTAGGTCGCCTTCGCCGCGTCGATGTCCAGCCGCGACGGCGGTATGGGCTTTCCGACGCTCAGGCGGAACGGCTTCTTCCGCTTGTTCAGCAGCTCGTGGAACAGGGTTACGTCCCGCAGTTCCTTCGACACCCTGTCGAACAGATGAAACAGGGTCGAGGTCGGGCCGGTGACGTGGACCGGGATGATGGGCGCCTGATATTTCCGGGCAAGGGACGCCGCGGTGGGGGCCCAGTCGGGATCGGTCAGCTGGCCGTCCCTGCCGACGCGGGCCAGGCGGCCGGCGGGAAACATGACCACGCACCGCTCGGCCTCGAAGGCGGCGCGGGCGGCGTCGAGGGTGGCGCGGGTCTTGTCGCGCGTGCGCTTGTCGACCACCCATTCGACCGGGATGACAACCTCGGCCAGGCGAGGCGAGACGCGGATGGCGTCGGCGTTGGCGAAATAGATGGCGTCGGCCCGGCGCGTGCGGATGGCGTCATAGACGGCGATCCCGTCGGCGATGCCGGTCGGGTGATTGGCCACGACGACGCAGCGGCCGGTCGCGGGCAGCCGGTCGAGGTTCAGGCTCGACACCTTCAGGTCCAGCAGGTCCGACACATGATCCAGCGCCGCCTGGCCCGACAGCATGGCGATGGCGTCGGCCATGCGCCGCGCCTTGCCATAGCCCAGGAGCGCGTAGAGTCCCGGCCGCGCCAGGGGCCACAGCGCCGAGCCGGTCAACCGGGGCGCGCGCTCGGCGATCAGGACGTCGACGATGTGCCGCCGGCTCCGCTGAGCGGGCACGGCGCGAGCGTCCGAAAGGGAGGGATCGGCGATGGTCATGGGTGACCACTTGTCGCCGCTCGCCGGGAGACAGGCAAGCGATGGGTTCGGACGCCGCAGCCCGTGCCCGGGTTCCGCTGCGCCCGCGCCGATGGTAGGCCCGCGGCCCGCCCGTTTCCGGAGCCAGACATGAAACCCGAGACCCCGTCCTCCGCCGGCGAAGACACGGCGGCACCGCCCGCGTCACCCGATGGCCAACTGGTCGGCCGGGTCATCGCCATGCCCGCCGACACCAATCCTGAGGGCGACATCTTCGGCGGCTGGCTGCTGGCCCAGATGGACCTCGCCGGCTCGACCCCGGCCTTCGATCTCGCCCACGGCCGCTGCGCCACCGTGGCGGTCGACGCCATGGTGTTCCACCAGCCGGTCTCGGTCGGGGACGAGGTCTCCCTGTACGCCACGGTGCTGAAGGCCGGCCGGACCTCGGTGCGCGTCCGGGTCGAGGCGTGGAAGCGGCCCCGCTCGTCCGAACAGGTCACCCGCGTGACCGAGGGCGTCTTCACCTATGTGGCGATCGACGCGGACCGGAAGCCCAGGCCGCTTCCCCCCTTCAATAGCCAGCAAACTTGACCCAAACGTAAGCCGAGCCTACCTGACCACCATGGCCATTCGTCGAATCCTGACCATCGACAACGCCGCCGACCTGGGCGTCCTGAAGCAGGTATCGAAGCCCGTCGACGCGGTCGACGACGGCGTGCGCGCCCTGATGGATGACATGCTGGAGACCATGTACGACGCGCCGGGTATCGGCCTGGCGGCCGTGCAGATCGGCGACCTGCGCCGGGTTGTCGTCATGGACCTGGGCGACGGCCCGCCCCCGGCCGACGTCGATCCCGCCGCCGACGGCGAGGAAGTCCGCGTCCCCAATCCGCGCTTCTTCGTCAATCCCGAGGTCCTGTGGGCCTCGGACGAGACCTATTGCTACGAGGAAGGCTGCCTCTCGATCCCCGAATATTTCGACGAGGTCGAGCGCCCGGCCCGGGTGCGCGTCGCCTATCTGGACCGCGAGGGTCAGCGGATCGAGGAGGAGATCGAGGGCCTGTACGCCGTCTGTTTCCAGCACGAACTGGACCATCTGAACGGCGTTCTGTTCATCGACCACCTGTCGCGGCTGCGCCGCGACCGGGCGATGTCCAAGGTCAGGAAGACCATGCGCCTGAGAGAGGACGCCTGATGGCCCGCCGCAAGTCCTATGTCATCGACCCCCAGGGTCGCCGTCGCCTGACGCGGTCCGAGAAGATCGGGCTGGGCTCGGTCGCGACCCTGGTCGGGGTGGCGGTGCTGGGCGTGATCGCGGGCGTCGTGCTGGACCGACTGCTCGACTTCGACGACGCCCTGGACGCCGGTGGCGAATGGGACGAGGGCGGCGGCGTGGGGACGCGCTGGCAGTAGGCCGATTTCGACAGGCTCGAGCTCTCATGCTAGATTGCCGAGCATGGGCCAGGTTGATCCTGAATATGTTCCATTGCTGCTCCGCCCCGATCTGATCGAAGAGGTCAATCGGATGGCGGCGCATTATCGCTCGCCCCAGGGCCAGGCCGAGATCGCGGCCATGGCGAAGGCATTGCGCGAAAGCCCCGAGGACCGGCAACTCCAGGAGGACTGGGAGTCCATTGCTGACACCACGGGCTGGGAATGGAACGAGGACAGATAGTCGTCGCGGTCTTCCCGCGAGACTTCGGCAAGCCGCGGCCCGGTTTGGTGATTCAGGCCGATGCCTTTGGCCACCTGGACAGCCTGACTCTCTTGCCTTTGACCACGGACCTGCGGACTCGGACCTCATTCCGGCTGAATCTCTTTCCCGCCGCCATGAACGGGCTGAAGCAGCGGTGCCAAGTGATGGTCGACAAATCGCAGACCGTCTATGCGGACAAGATCGGCCAGACGATCGGCAGGTTGGAGCGGTCCTCGCTTGATCGCGTGGACGCTGCGCTCGCGGTGTTCCTCGGCCTCGCCTGAGCATCGGCCCGCGAGCCGCCCCTTGACGCGGCGGCACCCACGTCCGATTCCGGGCGGACCTGATCGGAGCCACCCATGCCGCACGACCGCCTATCCGTCCTGACCGCGCTCCAGACCCAGGGCGTCTGCCCGGTCTTCTACCATTCCGATCCCGAGACCTCGCTGAACGTCATCCGCGCCTGCGCGCGGGGCGGGGCGCCGGTGATCGAGTTCACCAACCGGGGCGATTTTGCTGTCGATCTGTTCGGCGAGATCGCGCGCGAGCTGGGCCGGACCGATCCGGACATCGTGCTGGGCATCGGCTCGGTGCTGGACGCGGGCACGGCGGCGATGTTCCTGAACCGGGCGGCGCGGTTCGTGGTGTCGCCGGCCCTGGTCCCCGAGGTCGCAACGGTCTGCAACCGCCGGATGGTGGCCTATTTCCCGGGCTGCGGGTCGGTCACCGACATCTCCAACGCCCAGGCGCTGGGCTGCGAGATCGTCAAGCTGTTCCCGGGCGCGAGCGTCGGCGGGCCCGATTTCGTCAAGGCCGTGCTGGGCCCCATGCCCTGGACCAAGATCATGCCGACGGGCGGCGTCGACCCCGACCCGGCCTCCATCGCCAAATGGTTCGGTTCGGGCATCGTCGCGGCCGGGATGGGCTCCAGGCTGATCACCGACGCGGCCGTGCGCGACGGCGACTGGGCCGGGATCGAGGCTTCGGTGCGGACCGCCGTCCAGGCGGTCGGCGCCTTCCGCGCCGGCTGACCGCCCCTCGGCCTAAAGACCCAGCGTCGGGTCCAGCAGGTCCAGTTCGGCGGCCGGGATCACCACCAGGTCCGGATGGGCCGCGCGCATGGCTTCCACGAAGAACTGGCCGTCGCCGACCACCACCACATAGGCCTGGTCCGGATCCAGCCGGACCGCCGCCGCCCGCAGGGTCTCCGGCGTCGTGGCGCGGATACGCTCGGCATAGCGTTCGGACTCGTCCAGCGGCAGCCCCAGGGTGACGGCGTCGGCCAGGAAGCCGCCCAGGCCCCCCGTCGTCTCGATGGCGCGCGAGAAGCCGCCGGCCAGATAGGTCTCCCGGTCGGACAGGGCCTGTTCGGCGATGGCCTCGGTGCGGACGCGCTCCATCTGGGCCAGGACCAGGTCGACGACCTCCAGCGCGCTCTCGTTCTTGGTCTGGGTCGTGGCCGTCAGAAGGCCGCTTTCCGCCCGCCCGGGAAGGGACGAATTGGCCCCGTAACTGAGGCCGCGCTTGGCCCGCACCTCCTGGAACAGATGGCCGTTCTGACCTCCGCCCAGGACCGCGTTGGCCACGGCCAGGGGATAGAAGTCGGGATCTGAGCGCGCCGGACCGCGCACCCCCGCGGCGATGGCGGCCTGGCCGGCACCCGGCAGATCGACGACGACGATGCGGGGCGGACGGACCTCGCCCGCACGCGTCTCGGTCCGGGGCATAAGATCAGCCGGCCGGGTCCAGTCGCCCAGGGTGCGTTCGGCGAAGGCGAAGCCCTCCTCGGCGCTCATGCCGCCGGTGATGATCAGGGCGGCGTTGTCGGGCCGCCACCAGCGGTCGTGGTGCGCCTGGACGTCGCCTCGGCTGATCTGGCGCACCGAGGCGGGCAGGCCCGACGACGACGCGCCATAGGGGGCGTCACCGAACGCGACGCGCTGCAGCACCAGACTGGCCAGGGGGCCGGGCTGGCGCAGGGCCACGGTCAGGGCGTTGACCGTGCGGGTGCGCGACCGCTCCAGCTCGGCCTCGGCGAAGGTCGGGCGCTCGACGATATCGGACAGGATGTCGCCGACCGGTCCGGCCGAGGCGATCGGGGCCGAGACGCTGAGGGTGGTCGAGTCCGCGCCCGCCCCCCCGCCGACGACGGCGCCGGCCGCCTCCAGTGAACGGGCGATCTCGGGGGCCGAACGATCGCCGGCGCCCTGGGTCGCCAGACCCGCGGTGAAGTCCGCCAGGCCCGCGCGGTCGGCAGGGTCGGAGGCGGCCCCGCCCGCGATCACCAGCTGGGCGTTCATGATCGGCAGGTCGGTCGAGCGCGCCACGATCACCCGCAGGCCGTTCGACAGGGTCCGTTCGACGATCTCGGGCGCGGCCTTGACCCTGGGCTCGCCGGGGGCCGGAGGAGCCTCGCGCTCGCCTTCGGCCCGCAGTTCGTTGGCCGGCAGGATGGCGGGCGGCACGCTCAGGAAGGTCGGCATCGGGGCCGGGTTCTTCCAGCTGTCCTCGGCCACGCCCTCGGGCCTCTGGCTTTCGTCCAGATAGCGGATCGAGACGCGGGCGTTCTCATCCAGATACCGGCGGGCCACGCGCTGGACATCGGCGGCGGTGACGGCGCGGATCTGTTGCACCCGACGGTCCGGCGCGCGCGGATCGTTCTCGGCGACGACGGCATTGCCCAGCATGAAGGCCCGGCCGGACGCGGTCTCGCGCTGGCGCAGGTCGGCGGCCAGGAGCTCGGTCTGGGCCTCGATCAGTTCGGCGTCGGTGATCGGTTCGTCACGGATGCGGGCGAGCTCGGCGTTCAGGGCCGCCTCGGCCTCCTCGATCTCGCGACCGGCGGCGACGGTGACGTTGGCGGTGAGGGTGCCGCCTTCCTCGTCCGCATTGGCACCGAGGCCCGCCGACGCCGCGACCTGACTGCCGTAGACCAGAGACTGGAACAGGCGCGAGCTCTGGCCGCGCGACATGACCGCGCTCATCACGTCCAGGGCGGCGCTGTCCCCGGAGCGCGCGTCCACGCCGGGAAAGACGGCGGCGATGGCGGGCAGCGGCACATTGGGGGCATAGGCGATGACCGAGCGGGGCTGGGTCCGGGGCGTCGGCACCGGACGCTCCAGCACCGGCACCGGCCGGTCCGGGTTGCGGATGTCGCCGAAATACTGGTCAACCAGCCGGTCGAGCTCGGCCGGATCGAAATTGCCCGACACGATCATGGTCGCCGTGGCCGGGCGGTAATAAGCCTCGTGGAAGGCACGGGCGTCATCGATGCCGGCGGCGTCCAGCTCCTCCAGCGAGCCGATCACGCTGCGGCGATAGACGTGCTCGTCATAGGCGTTGTCGCCGATGACGAACCGCTGCAGCCGACCGTAGGGCGGGGCGTAGACGCGCTGGCGCAGTTCTTCCTGCACGATCGACCGCTCGGCGTCGAACACCGCCTGATCGACCACCGGCCGGGCCATGCGCTCGGCGTGGGTCCACAGCATGGTCTCCAGATACTGGGGCGGGACGGTCTCGTAGTAGTTGGTGAAGTCCTGGCCGGTGGAGGCGTTGCGCGCCCCGCCCGCGTTCTCGACCATGGTCGAGATGCCGCCGTAGGGGATGTTCACCGTCTTGCGGCTGAGGATGTGCTCGAACAGATGGGCGAAGCCCGAGCGGCCCTGCGGGTCGTCCTTGCCGCCCACGTCGTACCACAGCTGGACCGTGACCGTGCCGGCGGTGGCGTCGGGCATGGCATAGACGTCCAGGCCGTTCGACAGTTCACGGTGGGTGAACTCCAGCGGCGGCGGCGCGATGTCGGGCGCGACCTGGGCCGCGACGGTCATCGGCGCGGCCGAAATCAGGACGGCGAGAGAAGAACCCAGCAGGAGCGAACGCAGCATGACGGCCTCGGAGGACGGACAAATGTTGCCCGACCCTAGGCCCGCCGCCGCGCCGCCTCAAAGTTACGACGGGTTAATGTCGGTCTCCCTCCCCTTCATGGGGAGGGACCGTGAGCGAAAGCGAGCGAGGGTGGGGCCGTGTCGTCCATGCGCACGATCTGAACGTCCCCACCCGGACCGCTTCGCGGTCGTCCCTCCCCACGAAGGGGAGGGAGAGACGCCCTAGCTCAGGACGACGATCGCCACGCGCCGGTTCTGGGCGCGGCCTTCGGGGGTGGCGTTGTCGGCGACCGGAGCCTCTTCGCCATAGGAGATGGTCGCCATGCGGTTCAGCGCGATGCCCTGACGGCTGAGCGAGCGACGCACGGCCTCGGCCCGGGCGGCGCCGAGGGCGTCGTTGTAGGCTTCCGGCCCCGAGGAGTCGGTGTGGCCCTGGATTTCCAGATAGACGTTGACGTTCTCGGCCTTCAGCCGGTTGGCCAGTTCGGTCAGCCGCGCCTCGGCTTCGGGCGACAGGGCGTCGCGATCGGTGGGGAACTTCACCGAGTCGTCCGACAGCACGACCTCGTACATGAACTTGCCTTCAGCCAGCACATAGGCCGCGTTGGCGCGGTCGAGCGCCTGGCCGGCGGTGCCTTCCACGCCGGTCACGCGGGTGTCGACCACGGCGACCTGGTCGCGCACGAAATTGCGGGTGGCGCAGCCGCTGGCGAGCAGGCCGAGCGCCAGCACGGCCCCGGTCATCAGCACGGGACGGGCGGGAGATTTCATCTGAGAGAGGATCAAGGGGAGCATCCTGAGCGGCCGGGTGCGCGAGCCCGAAACATTACGCGCTTGTCATTGGACGGGGCCAAAGGGCCATCGCATGGCCCGTTCTGGGCCTGAATTCGGCAGCTTGACCGTGGGCGTGGGCCGTCCGGCCGCCCCGCCGCCGCCCCAAAGCTGACGCGCCCGAGTGGTCTTGAAAGGGGTCACCCGGCGCCCTCGCGCGTCGCCGCCGGACCGCCGACGTGCCGCCAACCGACGAAAGACAAAGCCGAAATCCCGATGCCTTGGTCGATCGCCCGGCGAGGCGGCACCGCCGGGGCGGGGTCTGGGGCGCAGGCGTCGCGCTCAGTCTCGCGGCCCATCTGGCGGCCCTGATCGCCTTTCTGTCGATCCGGCCACCGGCGGACGTTTTTTCTCTGCCGGACCCTCCGGAGGCGGTCGTTGTCGACCTGACCCCTCCCCCGATCCCGTCACCCCCGCCGGAACCGGAGCCTGAACCCACGAACGAAGCGGCGCAGACTGAGGCTTCGGCCGCCGCGCCGGAGCCGGAGCCACCCGCGCCTTCCACGGTCGCGAGGCCCGCGCCTCCGCGTCCGGCCGCCCGGCTTCGGCCCGCGCGCCTGCCCCCGCCGCCCGAGGTCGAGACCGTGGCCGCCTCGCCCGCGCCGCCCACCCCCGCCCCGCCCGCGCCCCCGGCCGGACTGACGGCGTCGCAACTGGCCGGCGCGGCGACCGCGGGATCCGGCACCGGCGGCGGTTCGGGCTCCGGCACGGGATCAGGCGCCGGCGGCGGAAGCGGCGGAGGCGGCGGTTCGGGCCGCTGCGACATGATCCAACGGGTTCAGGACGCCTTGAGGGAAAACACGGGCGTGGTCGCGGCCACCCGACGGGCCCAGGCCCTGCTGCCCAGCGATCGCCGCGCTCTGCTGGTCTGGGACGGCGACTGGGTGATGAACCCCGGAGAGGCGGGTCGCGGCCTGGCGGGGCTGAGGCAGGCCATCGCCGTCGAGATCGCCTTCGCCCCGGCCGAGTGCCGGCGCCAGGCCGAGCGCGGACTGGTGCTGCTGACCCTGGCCGAGGGGCCGGGTGCCGCCCGGCTGGCCCTCGGCACCGGAAGCTGGCGCTGGTCGGATCTGACCGGGGTTCGCTGAACGGTCACATTACGGGCCTGTAACGTGCGCGCGGCCAGCCGGCCCGATACGGTCCCCGCTCCTGTCCGCCGGAGCCCCCTCCCATGATGCCGTCCATCAAGTCGCGCCTGAAGTCCGCCGCCGCCGCCCTGGCCCTGATCACCGCCTTCGGAGCGTCGGCCCCGGCGCTGGCCCAGACAGCGCCCGCCGCCATCGAGGTTCCGCCCCTCGGCTTCCAGAAGCGGACCCTGCCGAACGGCATGGACGTCTATACCTCGCGCGATACGACGACCTCGAACGTCACCGTCCAGGTCTGGTACCGGGTCGGCGGCAAGGACGATCCGGAGGGCCGCTCGGGCTTCGCCCACCTGTTCGAACACCTGATGTTCAAGGCCACCAAGGACTTTCCCGACGAGACCTTCGATCGCCTGACCGAGGACGTGGGCGGCAACAACAACGCCTTCACCGGCGACGACGTCACCGGCTACTACCAGACCATTCCGGCCAACCACCTGGAGCGGCTGATCTTCGCCGAGGCCAGCCGCCTGTCGTCCCTGGTGGTCGACGAGGCCGTGTTCGAAAGCGAGCGCGACGTCGTCAAGGAAGAGTATCGCCAGGGCATCCTTGCCAGCCCCTACGGCCGGCTGTTCGGCCTGTTCATGGCCGCGACGGTCTATGAGGAGAGCCCCTATCGCCGGGGCGTGATCGGCTCGCTGGAGAACCTGGACGCGGCGACCATCGAGGACGTGCGCCGCTTCCACGCCACCTACTATCGGCCGGACAACGCCTTCCTGATCGTGGCCGGCAATTTCGACCAGGCCCAGCTGGACGGCTGGATCGACCAGTATCTGGCGCCGATCCCGAACCCCGATCGTCCCCTGCCCGAGAACAACGTCGTCGAGCCCGAGCCGACCGGCCCGCGCGAGGCGACCTTCCATGCCCCCAACGTGCCCCTGCCGGCGGTGGTGCTGGCCTGGCCGACGGTGGCCTACCGCGAGGCCGACCGGATCCCGCTGACGGTTCTGGACGGCATCCTGTCGACCGGCGAGAGCTCGCGCCTGTATCGCTCGCTGGTCTATGAGCAGCAGATCGCGGCCCAGGCCGCGTCCAATCCCGAGTTCCTGCAACAGGCCGGCTATCTGTCGGCCTATGCCATCATGGCGGGCGGCGAGACGCCCGAGACCGGCATCGCCGCGATCCGCGCCGAGATCGCCCGCCTGCGCGACGAACCCGTCACCGAAGCCGAACTGACCGAGGCCAAGAACGAACTGGTCGCCAACGCCCTGCGTGGCCGAGAAACCGTAGAGGACCGCGCCACGGTCCTGGGCCAGGTGCTGATCGCCACCGGCGACGCCTCCGTCGCCGACCGCGAGATCGCCCTGATCCAGGCCGTCACCGCCGCCGACATCCAGCGCGTGGCCCGCGAATATCTGACCGACCAGCGCGCCCTGACCGTCCGCTATCTGAATGCCGACGACGCCAATCCGCCGACCGCCCAGGTCACCGAGGTCAGCGCGCCGGTCACGGTCGAGGAACTGGCCCCGGTCGGCGAGATCTTCACCCTGCTGCCCGAAGATCAGCGCGCCGCCCTGCCCGAACCGGGCGAGCCGGTGTCGCCGACCACGCCGCCGGTCGCCGACTTCCGGCTGGACAACGGCCTGCGCGTGCTGGTGGTCGAGAAGGAGGGCCTGCCGCTGGTGTCGGCCCGGCTGAACTTCGATGCCGGTTCCGCCCATGAGGCGCCGGGCAAGGCGGGCCTGGCCTCCATGACCGCCGGGCTGCTGACGCAGGGCACGGCCACGCGAACGGCGCCCCAGATCGCCACCGAGATCGAGCAACTGGGGGCCCAGATCGGCGCCGGCGCGGGCCCGGACTTCACCAACGTCTATGCCAACGCTCCGGCCGACGTCTTTCCGCAGGCGGTCGCCCTGATGGCCGATCTGGTCAGGAACCCCGCCTTCGCCGCCGAGGAGCTGGAACGCCAGCGCACCCAGACGCTGGACGCGTTGCGCATCAGCCTGTCGACGCCCGGACCGGTCGCCGCCCAGGCCGCCGCCCGGGTGGTCTATGGCGAGGCCCCCTACGGCGCGCCGGGCTCGGGCACCTTGACGACCCTGCCCGCCCTGACGCGCGAGGACGTCGCCGCCTTCCACGCCGCCCGGTATCGCCCGTCGGACGCCACCGTGGTCTTCTCCGGGGCCATTGACGAAGCCGAGGCCCGGGCCCTGGCCCAGACAGCGTTCGGCGACTGGCGCGGGGCCGGTCCGGCGACCGAGGCGGTCCAGCCGGCCGGTGAGCGCCTGCCCACCCGGATCGTCGTCATCGACCAGCCCGGCGCGGGCCAGGCCGCCGTGGTCGCCGCCCTGCGGGGCGTGTCGCGCACCGATGCCGACTACTTCCCCCTGACGCTGGGCAACACCCTTTTGGGCGGCAGCTTCACCTCGCGCCTGAACCAGGAGATCCGCATCAAGCGCGGCCTCAGCTATGGCACCCGCTCGTCGCTGGGCGCGCGCGCCGACCCGGGTCTGTTCACCGCCAGCGCCCAGACCCGCAACGACGCCGCCGTCGAGGTCGCCGGGCTGATCCTGGCCGAGATCGAGCGCCTGTCGACGACGCAGCCGACCGCCAGCGAATTGACCACCCGCCAGGCCATCCTGACGGGGGCCTTCGGAGGCCAGCTGGAGACGGTCGACGGCCTGGGCGGCCTGGTCGCCGGCCTGGCTCTCTACGACCTGCCGATGAGCGAGCTGGCGGACTATGTCGGCAAGGTCGAGGCCATCGACGGCCCGGCGGTGCAGGCCGCCTTCGCCGAACATTTGCCGGTCGACCGGGCCAGCCTGGTCATCGTCGGTGACGCGGCGCAATTCATCGACGCGCTGCGCGCCCGTTACCCGCAGGTGGAGGTCATCCCCCTGACGGCGCTGAACCTCGATCGGGCGGCGTTGCAATAGGCGGGTCCGGGCGGAATCGGCGCGACATGCATTTTCGGCTTGCGAGCCTGTCGCGCCCTCCGCTATAGGCCCCGCTCTCGACTGAGACGCGGGCGTAGCTCAGGGGTAGAGCATCACCTTGCCAAGGTGAGGGTCGGGCGTTCGAATCGCCTCGCCCGCTCCAGTCAGAGACCAAGAAGGCCCGGCGGCGATGCCGGGCCTTTCTGTCATCCGCCCAGGGGCGCGGCCAGATTGCCAAGGTGAGGGTCGGGCGTTCGATCAGCCATCGCCCGCTCCAGTCAGAGACCAAGAAGGCCCGGCGGCGATGCCGGGCCTTTCTGTCATCCGCCCATGGGCGCGGCCAGATTGCCAAGGTGAGGGTCGGGCGTTCGATCAGCCATCGCCCGCTCCAGTCGAAGAACGGAAAAGGCCCGGTCGCGAGACCGGGCCTTCCTGCGTTTTCTGCCTGTCGGGTCTAAAGGCCCAGCGCCGCCCTGATGTCGCGCCAGTCGATGTATTTGAAGTTCTGCGTGCCGATGTCATTGACGTCGTCCTGGACCACGACGAGGCCTTCAGGGAAGGGGCCGACCGGTCCGCCGAGCGCCGCCAGACCGTCGGTGCCGGTCACGGCGTCCACCGCGCCGGCCTCGACCACGAACCGGCCGACATAGGCCGGCGCCGCGCCGTCGATGCGCCAGACGGGGAAGGCCGAATCGCCCTGGCTGGACCCGATCAGATAGCGGGCCTCGCCGTCGGCGATGATCGTCAGACCCTCGGCATCCGCCACCAGAACGTCCGGCGCGATGCCCTGCACCTGGGTCCGTGCGTCGCCCGAGGCGGGGTCCAGACCATAACGCCAGACGCCGACGTTCTCCTCGCCGAGATAGAGGGCCCCGGTCGCCTCGTCGGCGGCGCAGCCCTCCGAGATGGTGCCGATGTCGAAGCGGCGGACCTCGCGCGCGGCGGGCCGACCGTCCGCGTCGACGCTGAGGACCCACTGTCGCACCTCGCCCTCATGCCCGACCAGGATGGCGTGGACCTCGGACCCGCGACGGGCGAAGCAGAAGCCGTAGGGCTCGACCACGTCGGTCGCGATCGCGCCCCACGGCCGCACGCCGTTGTCGGGCCCGCCGGCGGGATCGAAACGGTAGAGCGACACGCCCGTCCGGCCGGGCGTCCGGTCGCTGGCCCCCAGCACCAGCTGCGGCCGACCGTCGATGGACAGACCATCCACCGCGTCGACGTTGTTCAGCAGTCCCTCGGGCAGGAACTGCAGCACCGCGCCGTCGAAACCATAGACATACAGCCCCGCCTTCTTGTCGGTGCCGACCACGAAGCCCGGCGTGGCGACCGCACCGACCCGGACCGGCGCGTCGAACACCCAGATGGCCGGATCGTCGGCCGCGTCTTCGCCGCCGCCCGTGCCGACAGACGGAGTTTCCAGCCGCGCCTGAACCCGAACACCCGGGCCGACGAAACCCTCGCCCTCACCCTGATAATCGACCTCGGTGGTGGCGCAGGCGGCAACCAGAAGCGCGCTCGCGGCGGCAAGGCAGAAGCGGTCGAAGCGCATGGAATTCCCCCGATGGCGTGCGGCGTTCGAGGCCGCAGACCACGGTGCGACGAAGGCGTCAAGCCGCCGCCTGGGCCCGTCCCGGGCTCGAATGAACCGCGCTCTGATGAAGCGTCACCGTTGCGTCGGGAATCGGACATTCAGCGTTCGCCGAAGCGTCGCAGGCGCGTCGCCGCCCAGGCTTAGCAGCAGCCTTCAGAGCCGGCGGCCGGGGGGTCGACCGAGCCATCGGGGATGCCAAAAATGAAACTCGCTCTTCTCGTCGGGGCCGCCGTCGCGCCGCTTCTGTTCGCCCAGCCCGCGCTGGCCCAGTCCGCTCAGGAGACGCCGACCACGGCTCTGGACGAAGTCATCGTCACCGGCAGCCCGGTGTTCCGCAATCGCACCGACGACGTCGTGCCGACCCTGTCCTATGACCTCGAGTATTTCCAGCGGTTCGAGCCGCTGACCGTCGGTGACGCCCTGCGCCGCGTGCCCAGCGTGACCTTCCTGTCGGACGTGCTGGAATCGGACGGCGTGCGCCTGCGCGGCCTGGATCCTGGCTACACCCAGATCCTGATCAATGGCGAGCGCGTCCCCGGGGGCGACGACGACCGTTCGTTCTTCGTCGACCGCATTCCCGCCGAGTTGATCGAGCGGGTCGAAGTGGTGCGAGCCTCTTCGGCCAACCGCTCGGGCGACGCGGTCGCCGGCGCGATCAACATCGTGCTGCGTGACGCCTATACGCTGGATGGTGGATACATCCGCGGCGGCGCGATCCTGTTCCCCGACGACGAGGTCGGCGGGACCTTCGGCGCGGTCTACGGCGGCGAGGCTCTCGGCGGCCGGCTGCTGGTGGGCGCGAGCGTGCAGGACCGTCGCAATCCCAAGGACAAGTTCAGCCAGCGCTTCGACCGGCCGGGCGGCACCCTGGACAACACCGAGATCCAGACCGACGTCCGCGACGGCACCGACTATTCGTTCAACGCCGACTATTCGGTCGAGGTCGGCGGCGGCACCCTGGACCTGTCGGGTGTGTTCGTCCGGACCGATCGCATCCAGGACGAGGATTCCATCGAGTACCGCGGCGGCCGGGTCCAGAATGCGGACCTGTTGACCATCAACGACAACGACGTCGACATCCAGACCGACAACCTGTCCCTGCGGGGCCGCTACGAGGTCGAGATGCTGGGCGGCGAGACCCGGTTCAAGCTGGGCTATGCCTCTTTCGACGACGAGCAGACCGAGTTCGAGAACGAGGCCGAGTATCTGCGCGACGCCATCGCCTTCCCCGACGAAGACCGGTTCACGGCTGACTTCGAGATCCGCGACCTGCAGGATGAGGAGTGGTCGGGCGCCCTGGAGCATACCCGTCCCCTGAGCGACACCACCGAGATCGAGTTCGGTATCCAGGCCGTGCAGAAAGACCGGGATTCGGTCACCCGCGTCGCCGATCGCGTCCGCTTCAATGTGCCCAACGCCCCGGCCCCGCGCCCGGCCCAGCCGCCGTTCGTGTTCAGCACCAGCACCTATGTCATCGAGGAAACCCGCATCGACCCCTACGTCATGCTGTCGGGCGAACAGGGCGCGCTGAAGTGGGAGGCGGGTCTGCGCTATGAGACCACCGACACCACCATCGCCGGTGTCGACAACGACTATGCCGAACTGCTGCCGTCGCTCAGCCTGCGCTACACCTTGAACGAGACCGATCGTCTGATCGCCTCGGCCGGGCGAACCATCCGCCGTCCGCGCTTCAACGATCTGGCCCCGGTCACCCTGGAAGAGGAACGCGGCGACAATGATTTCCGCGGCAACCCGCTGCTGGAGCCGGAAACCGCGTGGGGCATCGACGTCGGCTTCGAACGCCGCCTGGGCCGCCGGGGCATCGTCGGGCTGAACGTCTTCTACCGGGACGTCACCGACCTGATCGAGGACGTGAACACCGGGCTGCAGGGCTCGGGCGGGGCCGGGACCTTCATCGAGTCGATCGACAACGTCGGCGACGGTCAGGTGTACGGCGTCGAGTTCGACCTTTCCACGCCGTTGACCGTCTTCGGACTCGAGAACACCGGCGTGTTCCTGAACGCCTCCTGGCTGGACAGCCAGGTGGAGGACGCGCTGGGCGAGCGTCGTTTCAACGACCAGTCGGACTATGTCGTGAACCTTGGCTTCACCCATGACATCCCGTCCTGGCAGGCCGCCTTCGGCGCGACCTATCGCAAGCAGGGCGACGCCTTCGGCCGCGTGTTCGCCGAGGAAGTCACCACCCGCTACGGCGCCGACCTGGAAGTCTTCCTGGAGAAGCGCATCTTCTCGAACGCGGTCCTGCGCCTGACCGGCATCAACCTGCTGGACAGCTCCAAGGACGAGGTGTTCGACAAGTTCGACGATCAGGCCGACCAGATCGCCCGGGACTACGACGAGTTCGAGCTGGAGACCGAGAGCGCCGGACCGGTGTTCCAGCTGGTCATGCGCGTCGCCTTCTGATCCCGACGCCGTGTCGAAACGGAAAGGCCGGGCGGCGACGTCCGGCCTTTTCCATGGGCGCGGTGTCGGCCGATGCGGCCTCGCGCGATTGCGACTGGACCGGACGCGCCCCGCGTCCTAACGGCCAAGGCGGCCCCGATCCGGCGCGCCCCTTGCTGGGACAGGGGCGAACGCCGCTCCCACGGCGCCATATCGGGAAGAGTGCTGCGTCATGTTCATGGAAGGCGATGTCGACTGGGTCCTGGTGCTGGGGCTGACGGCGGCCGTCACCAGCGTTCTGGCGGTGATGTCGCTGGTCTTCGCCTGGACCAACCGCACCCGCCACGTCTCGACCAGCGACGAGCTGACGGCGGTGTCCCGGGCCCGTCAGGAGGCCGAGACCCGCCTCTACGAAACCCTGAACGCCATCCCCGTCGCCCTGGTCCAGACTGATCGGGGCGGAAAGTTCATCTTCGCCAACCGGGCCGCGCACCAACTGCTCGGCAGGAAGGACAACGAGCTGATCGGCTTGCGATTCCACTCGGCGACCTGGGGCATCACCTATCCGGACGGTCGGCCCGTGCCGCCGGACCTGCTGCCCAGCGCGCGGGCGCTGCGCGGTCAGACGGTCAAGGGATTTCAGCACATCCTGGCCAACCCCGCGACCCGACGGAAAATGCTGGTCTCGGTCACCGCGATGCCGGTCGAGGACAGCCTGGGCCAGGTCATCGGCTCGACCGCCGCGATCGTCGAGACCGAGGGGCTGACGACACCCGAGGTGTCCGACCTTGAACCACCGGCGCCTCCGCCCGACCCCAACGAGACCACGCGCCGGGTGTTCGAAGCCGCCTCCAGCGCCCTGATCGTCGTCGCTCCCAACGGCGTGATCAAGGAGGCGAACCGCATGGCGCTGAGCCTGTTCGGCCGCGCGCCCGACGTCGTCGGGAATGATTTCGCCGACCATTTCCTCGCCGAGGACGAGCGGGTCGAGGGTCGACAGACCCTGCGCGCCGCGGCCGTCGGCGCAGAGGGGGCCGATGCGATCGTGTCGGCCCTGGGCGGGCCGCGCGGCATGGTCTGGCGGCTGCTGCCCCTCGTCGGGACCGATGACGGGGTCGACGCCCTGATCCTGGCGGGAGATCCCGTGCCGGAACCGGTCGAGGTCGCGCCGGAGCCGGTGCCCGAACCGGAAGCCTCCGTCGGCCCCACGCCGTCCGAGATCGAGGCCGAAATGGCCGCCATGCGCGAGGCCGCCGCCGCGCGCGAGGCGGTCCTGGTCGCCGAACGTGACGCCGCCCTGTCGGCCACCGAGGCCGCTCGCGCCGAGGTCCTGCGCGCTCTTGAACGCGGCGAGGGGGCTCAGAGGCTGGAAAGCGTCGGTCGCCTGACCGGCGGCGTGGCCCAGGACTTCAACGCCCTGCTGGCCGTCATGACCAGCGCGCTCGACATGATGCTGAAGACCGCCGACGACCCCGCGCGGGTGCGCCGTCTGGGCCAGGCCGCCCTGGCGGCGGGACAGCGGGGCGAAGCCCTGACCCGTCGCCTGGCGGCTTTCTCCCAGGGCGAGGACGCCGAGGCGCAGATCCTCGACGCCGGCATCCTGTTGCGCGCCATGGAGAGTAGGCTGCGCGCCCTGGCCGGGCCCGGGGTCGATCTGATGATCGAGGCCCCCCAGGTCGAGGCACCCGTGCGGGTCGATCCCGTCGGGTTCGAAGGCGCGGTGACGGCCCTGGTGCGCAACGCAATCGACGCAGTCGAGGGCGCGGGAGCCGTGGCCGTCCGGCTGGAACCCCTGGACACCGGCGAAGTCCGGCTGACCGTGCGCGACACCGGGCCCGGACTGGACGAGGCGACCGCCGCTCGCGCGCTCGAGCCCTTCTTCACCACCCGACCCGGCGCGGCGGGTCTGGGTCTGCCCCAGGCCCACGCCTTCGCCCGCCTGTCGCGCGGCAGCCTGTTCCTGACGGGCGAGCGGGGCCAGGGCGCCGAGGCCACACTGACCCTGCCTCGCGCGGCCCCGGACGCCTGATCGACGACCGCCCCCTCGCCCGACGACCGTCGTTCTGCTAGGCGTTAACCTTCCACGGAGGGGTGCCGATGGTCTGGGTGTTTCGGGTGTGTCTGGGTTTGCTGATCGCGGCCTATGCGAGCTGGCTGGCGTCTCCCTTGCTGGTCCCGCTGACGGCGGGAGGGTCCATGGCGGACGCGATCGCCGCGACGACCGCCGAGGCCGGGCGTCTGGGGTGGACGCTGCCCTCCCTCTGGCTCGGCTCGGTGGTCCTGTATCTGATCGCCGCCGTCCTGACAGCCGGAGGGATCGGGGCCGCTCCCGGCGCCTATTTCCTGGCCTTCGGCGCCGAGGTGATCCAGCGCCTGCTGCTCCAGACCACGCCCGACGCGGTCCTGGCCGACACCCCCACCCGGATCGCCGCGGCTCTGGAGCCCTTGAACCTGACCGTCGATCCGGGACCTCTTGCCCTCGCCGCCGCCCTTGCGGTCGGTCTGCTGGTGCTCATGACCGGGGTCTGGCGCGGCCAGAAGGGACAGGCCCTGACGCGGCACTGGACCCGGCCGCCGATCTACGCCTGATCCTTCCACCGTTCGCGAGGCACAGATGAAGTTCGTGCGCATCCTGCTGGTCCTGGCTGTGATCGCCTATGCCGGGTGGCTCGCCTGGCCGTTCCTGACACCTTTTTTCGAGGGTGCCCCGTTCGACGTGGCTCTGGAGCGGGCCCGGGGTCTGATCGAGGCGGGCGCCGGGGTTTCGGGCGCGGCCCTGTGGGTCGGAGCGGTGCTGCTGTATCTGATCGCCGCCGTGATGCTGGGGGCGGGCAATCCGCGCGCGGCCGTCGCCTATTTCCTGGGGTTCCTGGCCGACGCGGTCCTCAGGCTGGCGATCGATCGCTCCGGAGGCGCAGGGCCGGCCGAGGCCTCCCTTCAGGCCGACAGCTATGCCGGTGGCGAACTGGCCCAACGCTCGGCCGAGGCCATGGCCCCCACAGGCCTGCCGATCGACCCGACCTGGCTGATCCTGGGGGTTCTTCTGGTGGTCGGCCTGATCATCGTCGCCGTATCGCGACGGAGGGGTCGACGGCGCCTCCCCGGCCAGCTCGCCGGCTGAGACCGAAGCGCTCCTGCGTCCGAAACTGACGCAGCGTCCTGCTACACGTTCCTCTTCGGTCCAAGGGGTCTCTGCCGCTACTTGGAGTCTCCAACCAGGGACTCCAAACGAACTCGAGGAAAATCAATCGTCTGACATGGGAGTGAGAGTCACTCCCACCCCTGCTGCGCCACGCTCGACCCCGGGCGGAGGCATCCCCATATCGGTCGCGGCGGTTGACCCCGCCGGGTCAGGCGCTAGGACACCCAGCACCGATCCCCTCCCCCTGACCGCGCCTACCCCCGAGGTTTCCATGGCCGAACCCGCAACCGCCCCCGCTCAATACGATGTCGTCATCATCGGCGGCGGGCCGGGCGGCTACAACGCCGCCATCCGCGCGGGCCAGCTGGGCCTCAAGGTCGCCTGCGTCGAGATGCGCGAGACCCTGGGCGGCACCTGCCTGAACGTCGGGTGCATGCCGTCCAAGGCCCTGCTGCACGCGTCGGAACTGTTCGAGGCGGCGTCCAGGGACTTCGCGGGCATCGGCATCGAGGTGACGCCCAGGCTGAACCTGCCGGTCATGATGAAGCAGAAGCAGGACAGCGTGACCGCCCTGACCAAGGGCATCGAGTTCCTGTTCAAGAAGAACAAGGCCGACTGGATCAAGGGACGCGGCCGCATCGCCGGGCCGGGCACGGTCGAGGTCGAGGCCGCCGACGGGTCGAAGACGACACTCAAGGCCAGGGACATCGTCATCGCCACGGGCTCGGAGCCCACGCCCCTGCCCGGCGTCGACTTCGTCGAGGGCAAGGTGGTCGACTCGACCGGCGCCCTGGCCCTGCCCGCCGTGCCCGGGAAGCTGATCGTCGTCGGCGCCGGCATCATCGGTCTGGAGCTCGGCTCGGTCTGGCGGCGTCTCGGGGCCGAGGTGACGGTGGTCGAGTACCTGCCGCGCATCACCCCGGGCATGGACTCAGATCTGGCGACCGCCTTCCAGCGCGCCCTGACCAAACAGGGCATGACCTTCAAGCTGGGCTCGAAGGTGACGGGGTCCAAGGTCACGGACAAGGGCGTCGAACTGACCGTCGAACCGGCTGTTTCAGGCAAGGATGGGGGAGGCGCGGCCGAGACCCTGACCGGCGACGTCGTCCTGGTCGCCATCGGCCGTCGCCCCTATACGGCGGGCCTGGGGCTGGAGACCGTGGGGGTCGAGGTCGACAAGCGCGGCTTCGTCGTCGGCGACCACTTCAAGGTGGCTGACGGCGTCTGGGTCATCGGCGACGTGACCACCGGCCCCATGCTGGCGCACAAGGCCGAAGAGGACGCCGTCGCCGCCATCGAACTGATCGCGGGCAAGGCGGGTCACGTCGACTACAATCTGGTGCCCAGCGTGGTCTACACCTTCCCCGAGGTCGCCTGGGTCGGCAAGACCGAGGACCAGCTGAAGGCCGACGGCGTCGCCTACAAGTCGGGCAAATTCCCCTTCACCGCCAACAGCCGCGCCAAGATCAACCACGAGACCGACGGCTATGCCAAGGTCCTGGCCGACGCCACGACCGACCGTATCCTGGGCGTCCACATCATGGGGCCCCAGGCCGGCGAGATGATCGGCGAGGCTTGCGTGGCCATGGCCTTCGGTGGCGCTTCGGAAGACCTGGCGCGCACCAGCCACGCCCACCCCACCCGCTCCGAGGCCGTCAAACAGGCGGCCATGGGCGTCGAGGGCTGGACGATGCAGGCCTAACCCACCGCGGGAGGAGGCGCGAAGGCGGGACGGACCGGCCCGAAGGCGACGCGTTGCCGCCCATAGTCCAGCGTCACTCGCTGGAACCGGTAGAGCACGTCCGCGCCCAGAAGGATCGCGGGACGATCGCTGAGTCCCAGGGCGCCGAAGGCGTGCAGGTCGGCGAAAAGAAGAGGCGTCGCGCCCAGCTCACGTCCTCCGATGCTCAAGTCGCGAACCCGTCCCAGCCGCGCCCGAAGGGTCTGGCCGGTGACGCCGAACACATCGATCGAGCCGGCCGCGACCGCGACGCCCAGAGCGCTCAGAAGAGCCGGATTGCCGATCGAATACTGGGCACCGGAATCGACGAAGGCCTCGACCGGTCGCCCGTCGATCACCACGTTCAGCAGGATCAGCTGGCCGAAGCGACCGGCTCGCGCTCCCACCCGGATCTCCAGCCGGGTCGACGGCACGAAGGTCACCAGGCCGGGCGTCGAGCCATGGATCCGCACAGTGCGCCGAACCAGATCGAGTTCGAGGCGAAACCGCGACAGGATATCCAGCCCGATCAACCCGTCCGCGGCCAGATCGCCGCGCTGGAACACCGGCGCGACGACCTCATCGAAACGACGCCCTCCAAACGTCAGGCGGGGAATGACGACCGAGGATACCCCGTGCGCCGCCGTGACGCCGTGAACGATCAGCGGAGGGCCGGGCGAAAGCCTCAGGGATTGAGCCAGGTCCGCCGCGATGGCGCTGCGTTCGGCGCCGGTGTCCAGAACGAAGACCGCGCGTCGACTCCCCAGCCGAACCTCGGCGGCCATCCGGGTCAGGATGTTGACGGTCAGGGCCTCGGCCCCGGGCTCGGTCTGGGCGCGGGCGGTTGGCGCGAACAGCCCCGCGGTCGCAAGGCCCGCGATGGCCGAGCGACGGTGGATCGTGGCAGGGCCTGCGTCCCGTTCGCCCACGTTCGCTCCCTCCCTGGAGCCGTCGGGCCCAGGTTATCCCTGTGTCGCCGGGCCGCCTAGACCTTGATCAGCTGAGGAGGAATCGCTTCGCGATTCCGCCGATGCTGTGAATCAAGGTCCAGCGGTTTCCTGGGGCCTGATCCGACCGGAAAACCGCTCACACTTTTCCGGATCAGGCCCTGGGGGGAGCGGGTTACGGTTTCGTCATCCTCGCGTCCGGCCAGGCGTGACAGGCTATCGGCTCAGGACAGGAGGCGTCGATGCTCTCTCTTCTTGTGCGTGCCGCCGCGCTTCAAGCCGCGCCCGCGTCGACCCTTCTGGCGGAACGGGCGGGTCGAAACCTCGGGGCTCAGCCGCCCGGGTGCGACGACGGGACTGAACACCTAGACCGCCGCGTCGAACAGGGCGTCGCGCACCAGGTCGGCCCGGACCATGGGAAACAGGTGGTGGGTGCCGGGCACGGCCTCGGCGGTGACGTTGGCCAGGCCGCGCGGCCGGTCGGGCACCTGGCTGATGGATCCCGTCTCGGCCTTCAGGACCCGGACCGGGCCGCCGTAGTCCCGCATCGCCCGCCAGGGATCGTGGGCCTGGGACATATAGTTCGACGCCTCCCACTCCGGCGCGCAGGCGAGGCGAAAGCCGCCGTCCGGCGTGTCCAGCAAACCGTCGGACAGATAGTCGATCAGCACGGGATCGGGCCATCCCCGAAACGCCCCGCGCCCGCGATAGGCCTCCAGCGCCTGCTCGCGGCTGTCGAACAGCGCCCGGCGGCGGCGCGACGCGCGAACCAGCGGATACCGCTCGCTCAGCCGCCTCAACCCCGGCGCGCGCAGGACGATCGACGTCAGCCCGCCCCAGATGACCGGGTCGAACAGCACCAGCCGCGAGACCCGCTCCGGCGCGCGCGCCGCCGCCAGCAGCGAGGCCGTGCCCCCCATCGAATGCCCCGCCAGAACGACAGGCGGCCCGGGAAAGGCCTCCAGCAGGGCCAGCAGGTCGTCGCGATGATCGCTCCAGTCCCGGCGACCCACCGTCCGGGTCGGCAGCCGTGTGTGGCCATGGCCCCTCAGGTCCGGGGCCAGGATACGGAACGAGGCGGCCAGCGGGGCCAGGATGGAGCGATAGGTCGCCGCGTTGAAGCCGTTGGCGTGACTGAACACCAGATCGACAGGCCGCTTGTTGTCGCCGAAGTCCAGCACGGCCATCTCGCCGCCCCGCTGGGTCAGCGGCACCATCAGGCGGCGGGGCGGAAAAAGCCGGGCGGCGTCCATGCTCCAATCTAGGCGGCCCCGGCTCCGGCCGCCACCTCGCAGCGGCCTATGCGGCGATCCGGCAGGCGGCGCAGCGCCCGTGACCCTCGATCGTGGTCCGCTCCAGCGCATAGCCCGCCGTCTCGGCGGCCCGGCGCAGGGCCTCGCCCTCGGGCGGCGTGACCTCGACCGTCGCCCCGCAGCAATCACAGATCAGGAAGGCGGCGGCATGAGCCCGGTCCCCCACCGAACAGGCCACATAGGCGCTGATCGAGGCGATGCGGTGGGCCAGACCATTGCGCTCCAGGAACTCCAGCGCGCGATAGACGGTCGGCGGCTTGGCGGCGACGCCGTCGGGGCCATAGCGGGCGATCAGGTCGTAGGCCTTCACCGCCTCGCCCGCCTCCAGCAGCAGCTCCAGCACCCGGCGGCGCGGGGCCGTCAGCCGTTCGCCGCCCGAGACGCAGCGGCTCTCGGCTTCGTCCAGGGCCCGCACGATCTGTCCGGGGCTCATCCCGGGCTCGGCGTGGGCATGTCCGCAGGCGTTCGACATGCCCCAGAGCTAGGCTCTGCGGCGCCGTCCCGCAACCTGTTGGAGACCCCGTTTGCGACGCCTGCCCGGTTCGGCTAAGACGCCCCCCTTTCCCGACAACCCAGAGCGCTTTCGCCCCATGACCGACACCACCGCCGCCGCCAACGACCAGGCGCAGCTGGACGGCAACGTCCTGTTCTATTCCAAGCCCGAGCCGCTGTCGGCCGAGATGCACGGCGCGCTGGGCGTCAATCCGGTCGACAAGCCCTATGCCTTCGTCGGCAGCTCGCACGTCGTGCCGATGACCGTGACCGAGTTCGCGCCCGCCGCCCTGTCCTATCCGGTCGTCTTCCTGGGCGACAACAAGCTGCCCGTCGCCGTCATGGGCCTGCGCCAGGGTGAGAACCTGTACATCACCCCGTCGGGCGACTTCCGCCCCGAGGCCTATATCCCCGCCTATGTCCGCCGTTATCCGTTCGTCTTCGCCAACGATCAGCAGCAGCAGCGCATGATCCTGTGCATCGACCGCGGCGCCCCCTTCATCACCGAGGGCGGCCAGGCCCCGCTGTTCGTGGATGGCAAGCCTTCGGACTACGTCAACCAGGCGATGGAGTTCTGCAACAATTTCGAGCAGGAACGCGTCCGCACCGAGAGCTTCGTCAAGCTCTTGACCGATCTGGACCTGTTCGACGTCCGCGAGGCCGTGTTCACGCCGCGCGACGAGAACGGCAACGCCGGCGCGCCCCAGAAGCTGGCCGACTATTTCGCCGTCTCGGAAGAGAAGCTGAAGGCCCTGCCGGCCGAGAAGCTGGCCGAACTGCGCGACAACGGCGCCCTGGGCCAGATTTACGCCCACCTGATCTCGCTGCTGGGCTGGGACCGCCTGATCGCCCTGGCCTTCGACCGCGCCCGCACCACCGGCGAAGTCGCCGGCAACGCCTGATCCGAGGGTCTGGGGTCGAGGGTCGAGGGTCGAAGACGGTCTGCCTCGACCCTCGACCCTCGCATCTCGACCCTACCTCCTGACGAACAACCCCCGCGTCAGGCACGAGAAGACCAGCCGGCCGCCCTCGTCCAGCATGTCGTGCTGGGCGATGACGATGCCCTTCTCGTCGCCCACGGGGTCCTTGCCCATCACCGTCATCCGACCGCGCAGCAGCTCGCCCGCGGGCGGATTGCGCATGAAGCGCAGGCCGTCGACGGCCAGGACCTTGGACTGGGCCCAGCCCGCCGACTTGTCCGACGCCAGCCGGCTCCACAGCGCATAGGTCAGGGCGTCGGGGGCCCCATAGGCGCTGTCCCAGCCGGGCGCGAAATGCTCCACGAACAAGCCGATCGCCGTCTCGTCGACGGCGCAGGCCCCCAGCTGCAGGACCTGGCCGACCTCGAGATCCTCGAAATGGACGTGCAGCGGATCGCTCATGGGATCTCCTCGGGCGGACGGATCGCCCTTCGGCTTTACGGCTCCTCGGACACGCGCACCAGAAGCTTGCCGTCGTGGTCGCCCGTGAACAGCCGGTTCAGCGAGGTGACCGCGCCCTCCAGGCCGTTGTCGACATGGACCTTCCACTGCACCTTGCCCTCGGCCAGCCATGGCCCGACCTCGGCGACGAATTCCCTGGCGCGGGGGCTGTAGTCCATGACCAGGAAGCCCCGCACCGTCATCCGGTGGGTGATCAGACGGCTGAGGTCGGGCGAGGGCGGGCGCTTGGTGGCGTTATAGGCCGAGACCATGCCGCACACGGCCATGCGCGCGCCGATGTTCAGCCGGTTCCAGACCGCGATCATGATGTCGCCACCGACGTTCTCGAAATTCAGGTCGATGCCGTTCGGGGCCAGCCGGTCCAGCGCCGCGCCGACGTCCTCGTTCTTGTAGTCGACGGCCGCGTCGAACCCGAGCTCGCCCGTCAGCCAGGCGCATTTCTCGGGCCCGCCGGCGATGCCGATGACGCGCGCGCCCCTCTGCCTGGCGATCTGGCCGGCGATGGAGCCCACCGCCCCTGCGGCGGCCGACACCACCATCGTCTGGCCCGGCTGGGGCGCCAGCACATCGGTGACCCCGGCCCAGGCGGTCAGGCCGGTCATGCCCAGCACCGACATGTTCGCCGTCAGCGGCAGGCCGGGGAAGCGGTGCACCTTGCTGACGCCGCTGTCCGGCACCACGCCGTAATCGGCCCAGCCGCCCATGGCCGTCGTCACCACGTCGCCGACGGCAAAGCGCGCCGATTTCGACTGCTCGACCACGCCCAGGGTCAGACCGCGCATCACGTCGCCCAGGCCGACCGGCGGCAGATAGCCGACCGCGTCGTTCATCCAGGTCCGGTTGGTCGGGTCCAGCGACAGATAGACGGTCCGCACCAGCACCTGGCCCTCGGCCAGATCCGGCACCGGCGTCGAGACCAGCTCCAGATCGCTGTCCTGCACCAGGCCCTGCGGCCGCTGACGCAGCACCCACTGACGGTTCATCTGGCCCATGGTCGTCTCCGGTTGGTTTCTTTTGGATACGCGCATCATGCCCAGCCGCGCGGCGGGGTGAAAGGGGAAATCCGACCCGGCCAAAAGCGACTGTGGCGGCACGGGCGGAAAACACGGTGCGAACCGTCTGAACCGTCTGAAATCGGTGGGGCGGCGTGGGGTGACATCAATCGCAATCTGGCACGCGCCTGCGTCAGAATCGGACGTGGGAACGGGACGGCGGTGAGGGTCCAGATCAGGCGGCTGACCCTCGCGCCGCGGCAGCGGCCCCGGAAGACGCGTCGGTCAGGACAGGGCCGCGAACTGTTCGACGTTCGGGTGATCCGCAATCCCAGCAGCGTCGCTTCGGCCATGATGCCCAATCTCCACATTGGGGAAGCCGTCGACCCCCACTCTCCCCCCAGCGCCGCCGATTGCCTATACTCGCGGCATGTCGACCGATTCCACCGACCCCCTGATCTCCGGTTACCGTCGCTTCCGCGCCGACCACTGGCCCGCGGCCAAGGCGGAGTACGAGGCCCTGGCCGCCGACGGCCAGACGCCGCACACCCTGATCGTCGCCTGTTCCGACAGCCGCGCCGACCCGGCCCTGATCTTCGACGCCGCGCCGGGCCAGCTGTTCGTGGTCCGGAACGTCGCCAATCTGGTGCCGCCCTATGCGCCCGACGGCCAGCTGCACGGCGTCTCGGCGGCGCTGGAGTTCGGGGTCAAGGTGCTTCAGGTCTCGCGCATCGTCGTCATGGGTCACGCCCATTGCGGCGGCGTGGCGGCCATGCGCGACGGGGCGCCGGAGATCGTCCGGGACTTCGTCGAGCCCTGGATCGCCCAGGGCACCCCCGTCGTCCGCCGCGTCGCCGAGAGCGTCGCGCCCGATCAGGTCGAGGCCGCGACCGAGGAGGCCGTGGTGCGGCTGTCGCTCGACAACCTGCGGACCTTCCCCTGGATCGCCGAGCGAGAGGCCGACGGGCGTCTGGAGCTGACCGGCCTGCATTTCGGCATCGCCGAGGGGATGCTGCGTCGCCTGACGGCGGCAGCCCGGTTCGAACCTCTGGGCTGATTGCGAAAAGTAGTGAAATCCACTACAACACCGGTATGGAACGCTCGATCTCCGCCACCGAAGCCAACCGGGAGTTTTCTCGGCTGCTTGGCGAAGTTTCCGCAGGCCAGACATTCGTGGTGACCGCTCACGGCAAGCCGGTAGCGAAGATGGTTCCGGTCACCGCCGCACAAGTCCCTGACGATGAGCAGTCCAGGCGTGTTCATGCGCTGGTCGATGAACTTCTGGCCCTTCCGCTCCGCGCGCCCGGCCGCATCACGCGCGACGATGGGTACGAGTGAAGATCGCCATCGACACCAATGTCCTCGGGTATGCTGCGGGGATAGGAGAGGATGAGGCAAAGCGCGCCCGAGCCGCCTGGCTTCTGAAAGCGATCCCGGCTTTTCAACTGGTCATGCCCTCGCAGGTGGCTGGCGAGTTTTACAACATCCTGTGCCGCAAGGGCGGGCAGAAGCCCAAGATCGCCACCAAGATCGTCCTGGACTGGGCCGATACGCTCACCTTCGCCGCGCCCGGCCCCGGCACGATGCGCGAGGCGCTTCAAACCGCGTCGTTCCAGAACCTGCAGATCTGGGATTCCTTGATCCTCAATATCGCTTCCGAAGCCGGATGCCGCATCATGCTGTCGGAGGATTTACAGGATGGATTCATCTGCCGAAACGTGACGGTGGTGAACCCCTTCGCCGAGCGTCCTCATCCGTTGTTCGCCTCGGTGCTGGCCACCTTGCCTGAGAGCCCCTGACGTGCCCCACAGTCACCACGCCAACCCGATCCCCAACATCCTGACCGGCCTGCGCCTGGTCGCCGGGGTGGTGATGTTCCTGATCCTGGCCGGGGCGACCGGCGGGGTGCCCATCCTGTCGTCCTATCTCAGCCCCGAGGACCAGTTCGGCCTGTACCGGGCGGCCTTCTACATCTTCGTGGTGGCGGCCTCGACCGACTGGGTCGACGGCTATCTGGCGCGGCGCTGGAACGCCACGACCCGCTGGGGCGCGATTCTGGACCCCATCGCCGACAAGATCCTGGTGACGGGCGCCATCCTGGGCGTGCTGACGAGCGGCAGCGTGCCCCAGATCGCCATTCCCTGCGGCCTGATCCTGTTCCGCGAGTTCGCCGTCTCGGCCCTGCGCGAAACCATCGCCGGGCGGGTGACGCTGGAGGTCACGACCCTGGCCAAGTGGAAGACGACGGTCCAGCTGGTGGCCCTGGGCGCCCAGCTGTTCGCCCGGAACTGGGACGGCTTCGGGCTGGAGTTCGACTACCTGCCGTATTTCCAGCTGTTCGCCGACACCCTGATCTGGTTCGCCGCCATCGCCACGGTCTGGACCGGCTGGCAGTATTTCGACACCGCCCGCAAATCGCTGGCCGAGCCCGACGCCCGACCATGAGCGACGACCGCAGGGTCCAGGCCGCGCGCCGGATCGCCGCCCACATCGCCGGCCACCTCCAGGCCGACCTTTCGCTTCAGCTGTGGACCGGCGAGGTCCTGCCGCTGGGTCCGAACGCGCGCGACGACATCCGCATCGTCCTGGCCGATCCGGCGGCCGTGCGCCGGCTGGTGCTGAAGCCCGGACTGATGACCCTGTTCGAACTCTATGCGACCGGTGACGTCCGCATCGAGGGCGGCAGTCCGCTGGAAGCCGCCGACCGCTGGGACCACGGCCGCGCCGTCCATCTGCCGCGCCGCGTCGACAAGGCCCTGATCGCGCGCGAGCTGATCCCCTTCCTCATCGGCGGCAAGACGCGCGGCGTGGGCGACGCCGCCTTCGACGACACGGGCGAGGTCGGCCAGCGCCAGGACAAGGCGGCCCGGCGCGACAAGGACTTCATCTCGTTCCACTATGATGTCGGCAACGATTTCTACGGCCTCTTCCTGGATCCGGAGATGGTCTATTCCAGCGCCTGTTACGCCGACGACACGACCCCGCTGGAGGAGGCCCAGACGAGGAAGCTGGACCTGATCTGCAGGAAGCTGCGCCTCAGGCCCGGCCAGCGGCTGCTCGACGTCGGCTGCGGCTGGGGCGGCCTGTCCTGCTGGGCGGCCCAACACTATGGCGTCACCGTCCACGGCGTGACGCTGTCGGAGGAGCAGCTGGCCTTCGCCCGCGCCAAGGTCGAGCGGCTGGGCCTGTCGGACAGGATCACGCTCGAACTCCGCGACTATCGCGACCTCGACCTGTCGGATCACTTCGACGCCATCAGCCAGGTCGAGATGTTCGAGCACGTCGGCTTCGCCAACCACGACCGGCACTTCCTGGAGATGAAGCGCCTGCTGAAGCCCGGCGGCCTCTATTTCCACCAGGCCTCGGTGCGGCGCGGTGGCCGCGATCCGTCCAACATCGCCCCCCAGACGAACGCCACCCGCACGATCGGCCGTTTCATCTTCCCGGGCGGAGAGCTGGACACCATCGGCATGACGGTGACCAACCTCGGCCGGCTCGGCTTCGAGGTTCTGGACGTCGAGGACCTGCGCGAGCATTTCCAGCGCACCACCGCCGAATGGTCCCGCCGCCTGATGGCCCGCCGCGGCGAGGCCGTGGCCCTGGTCGGCGAAGAGCGGACCCGGCTGTGGCTGATCTTCTTCGCCATGTGCGCCAAGGGCTTCGAGCGCGGCTCCATCCTGGTCTATCAGACGGTCGCCCAGCGCCGCCGCGCCGGCCCCAGCGGCCTGCCCCTGGATCGCCGCAGCCTCTACGACTGATCCGAAGAAAGCGGTTCATCACAGCGGGCACTGCGGGGTCACGGAGGACACGGCGAGCCCCCTCCCCCCTCGGTCCCGTCTCGTTTCCGGCGATGTCTTGTTAAAGAGCGGCGGCGAAGCCGCCTTTACTGGCACGCGATGTCGGGAACATGCGGTCGGCGACCTCGGACGCCCCTCGGTCCCGCAGTGTCCTTCGTGCTTTCGCTGTGCTCGCTGTGATGAAACCCTCCGGACGGCCCCGCCGCCGAAACGACAGCACTAGTCAGACCCGCTCGCCTCTCAGCAGCCGGGGCAGGTCGCCCGTCGCCCCGCCGGCCTCGCCCATGAAGGCTTTCCGCAGGGGGGCGATCCGGTTGACGGCCGCCATGCCCAGGTCGCGCGCCAGTCGCACCGGGGCGATGTCGTTGGAAAACAGCCGCACGAACCCGTCGAACCCGGCCGCCAGGGCCACGGTGTCGAACCGGCGCCAGCGGGCATAGCGATCCAGCACCGTCTCCGAGCCGATGTCCTCGCCCAGCCGGGCCGCCTCGATCAGCACCTCGGCCAGGGCGGCGGTGTCCTTCAGCCCCATGTTCAGACCTTGTCCCGCGACCGGGTGCACCCCGTGGGCCGCGTCGCCGATCAAGGCGGCGCGCGGCGCGGTGAAGCGCGTCGCCAGTTCCAGCGACAGGGAATAGACGAAGCGCGGCCCCTCCGGCCGGGCCTGGCCCACGAACTCCCCAAACCGCCGCATCAGGTGCGAGCGGAAGGCGGCGTCGGAACAGTCGCGCAAAGCCTCCGCCGCCCGCGTCGTCTCGGTCCACACCAGGCTGGCGCGCTGCTCGGTCAGGGGCAGGATGGCGAAGGGCCCGTGCGGCAGGAAATACTCGTGCGCCACATTGCCGTGGTCGCGGTCCAGCCGCACCGTCGCGACCACGCCCGACTGGCCATAGCCCCAGCCCAGGGTGTCGATGCCTGCGGCCTTGCGGACGACCGAGTTCCGCCCCTCGGCCCCCACGACCAGCGGCGCGCTCAGCACGCGGCCGTCCTTCAGCGTCACGACCGCCACCGCGCCCGACGTCTCGACCGTGTCGACGGCCGCCGGAGCCAGCAGGTCGATGGCGCTCGCCGCGATCACCTCGGCCAGGGCCGCGCGGATACGTCGGTTCTCGACCATATAGCCCAGGGGCTCGCCGCCCGTGGCGTCGCCGACCTCCTCGGCGTCGAAGCGCAGATAGGCGGGCGAGGGAGCCTTGGACGCCGCCCCCGGACGGCGCCCGTCGGTCACCAGGATCCGGTCCATCCGGCAGGCGTGCGGCCGCAGCCGCTCGCCCAGCCCCAGGGCGTCCAGCATCCGGAAGGTCGACCAGGCGACGGCCGTCGACCGCCCGTCGAACGTCTCGGCCAGCTGAACCGGGAACGGCTGCGGATCGATCAGGGCGACCCGCAAGCCCCCGCTCGCCGCCGCCAGCGCGAAGGTCGCGCCCGCGAGGCCGGCGCCGGCGACGATGACGTCATGGGTGTGGGGAGGGGTCATGGCGCGAAGCTAAAGGGTCGAGGGTCGAGGGTCGAGGGTCGGACGTGTCGCGCCCCGGGAGTCGGCGGGAGGGCCTGTTCGACCCTCGAATCTCGACCCTCGACCCTCTCTTCCTAAACAGCCCCTTAACCCTGTCCGGCCGACACTGGCGGCCCGTCCGTCCGGAGCCGTCCATGTCCGCCGCCCTCGCCATCGGTCAGCGCGCCTACCAGAGCGCCCTCATCCTGTGGGACGCGCCCTTCGTGGTGCGTTTTCGCGGCGTGCTGCAGGCTCTGCTGGCGACCCTTCTGGTGGTGGCCCTGGTGTCGTGGAATCCGGCGGATCCCAGCCTGAACGCCGCGTCTTCGGCCGAGCCGACCAACTGGCTGGGATCGAACGGCGCCCTGTTCGCCGACCTGTTCATGCAGTCGATCGGCCTCGCCGCCTGGCCCGCCGCCGCCTTGACCGTCGCCTTCGGCCTCGCCGCCGCCATCGGCGACGCGATCCAGCAGCGGCTGAAGCCCACGCCGCTCAAGGCCCTGGCCGCGACCGGTGGCGTGCTGGCCCTGTCCGGCGCCCTGTCGGCGCTCGCCGAGCCGGGGGCCTGGCCGCTCGCCGCGGGCCTGGGCGGCCTGTGGGGCGACGCGGTCATCGGCCTGTTGCGATCCGCCTTCGCCGCCCTGGACCTGCCGGGGGGCTCCATCGTCGGCGGCCTGATCTTCGGGGGGCTGGGCCTGTGGGCCTGCGGCTTCGCGGTGGGGCTCAGAACGTCGGACTTCGGCGAGGGCGTCGCCTGGGCCTCGGGCCTGCGCCGTTCCGCTGCGCCGTCCGCGCCTTCGGCCGTTCGCCCCCGCCGTCCGACGCCGGAGCCCGAAGTCGCCTCGCCTCGCGCGGCCCGCCACCCTGCGCCCAAACTCGAACTCCCCGACTACGACGACGAGGCCGAGGCCCCCCTGCCGTGGGACGACACCCCGCCGGAGCCCGGCCCGCCGTCGGCCCGCGCCGCGCCCGAACCGCGCGTCGCCGCCCCCAAGCCCGCCAAACCGTCGAAGAAGGCCGTCGACGACGGTCAGGTCGCCTTCGACTTCGTCCGGCCCGAGGGCGATTTCGACCTGCCGCCGCTGGCCATGCTGGCCAAGCCCCAGGCCCGCGTCGGAACGATCGACGAGACGGCGCTGAAGCAGAACGCCAAGATGCTGGAGGGCGTGCTGGCCGAGTTCGGGGTCAAGGGCGTCATCGACCAGATCCGCCCCGGCCCGGTCGTCACACTGTACGAACTGGTCCCTGCGCCAGGCGTGAAGCACGGCCGCGTCGTGGCCCTGTCCGATGACATCGCCCGGTCCATGTCGGCCCGCGCCTGCCGCATCTCTGTGGTGCCGAACCGCAACGCCATCGGCATCGAACTGCCGAACCTGAAGCGCGAAACCGTCTATCTGCGCGATCTCCTGGCGAGCACGGAATACGGCAAGCCCGCCCACCTTCTGCCGCTCGCTCTGGGCGAGACCATCGGCGGCGAGCCCTATGTCGCCGACCTGGCGCGCATGCCGCACCTGCTGATCGCGGGCACCACCGGCTCGGGCAAGTCGGTCGGCGTCAACGCCATGATCCTGTCGATCCTGTACCGGCTCTCGCCGGCCGAATGCCGCTTCATCATGATCGACCCCAAGATGCTGGAGCTGTCGGTCTATGACGGCATCCCGCACCTGCTCGCCCCCGTCGTCACCGATCCCAAGAAGGCCGTCGTCGCGCTGAAATGGACCGTGCGAGAGATGGAGGACCGCTACCGCCGCATGTCCAAGCTCGGCGTCCGCAACGTCGCCAGCTACAACGAGCGCGCCAGGGAGGCCCAGGCCAAGGGCGAGCATTTCGAACGCACGGTCCAGACCGGCTTCGACGAGCAGGGCCGCCCGGTGTTCGAGAGCGAGAAGATTCGCCCCGAGCCCATGCCCTACCTCGTGGTCGTCATGGACGAGATGGCCGACCTGATGCTGGTCGCGGGCAAGGACGTCGAGGGCGCGGTCCAGCGCCTGGCCCAGATGGCGCGCGCCGCCGGCATCCACCTGATCATGGCCACCCAACGCCCCTCGGTCGACGTCATCACCGGCACCATCAAGGCGAACTTCCCGACCCGGATCTCCTTCCAGGTCACCTCCAAGATCGACAGCCGCACCATCCTGGGCGAGCAGGGCGGCGAGCAGCTGCTGGGCCAGGGCGACATGCTCTACATGGCCGGCGGCGGCCGCATCACCCGCCTGCACGGCCCCTTCGTGACGGACCAGGAGGTCGAGGAGGTCTGCAAGCACCTGCGGGCCCAGGCCGAGCCCGACTACCTCGACCTGATCACCGACGACCCGGACGGCGACGGCGACAGCGCCTTCGACGAAGGCGGCAACGGTGGTTCCGGCGACGACTTGTACGACCGCGCCGTGGCCGTGGTGACCCGCGACCGCAAGGCCTCGACCTCCTACGTCCAGCGCCGCCTGCAGATCGGCTACAACCGCGCCGCCTCCCTGATCGAGCGGATGGAACAGGAAGGCGTGGTCAGCCCCGCCAACCACGCCGGCAAGCGCGACATCCTGGCCGGTCCGCCCCCGATGGCCTGAGCCGTCAGGCGCGCTCGACGCACATGGCCACGCCCATGCCGCCGCCAATGCACAGGGTGGCCAGGCCCTTCGACAGGCCTTCGCGCTTCAGCTCGTGCAGCAGGGTGGTCAGGATGCGCGCGCCCGACGCGCCGATCGGGTGACCGATGGCGATGGCCCCGCCGTTGACGTTCACCCTGGCCGGGTCGAGGCCCAGTTCCTTGAGCACGCACAGGCTCTGGGCCGCGAAGGCCTCGTTGGATTCGACCCGGTCCAGGTCGGCGACGCTCCATCCGGCCTTTTCCAGCGCCTTCCTGGACGCGGGGATCGGGCCCGTGCCCATCACCGCCGGATCGACCCCGGCCGTGGCCCAGGACGCGATGCGGGCCAAGGGCTCCAGGCCCCGCGCCGCGGCGTCCTCGGCCGTCATCAGCACCAGGGCGGCGGCGCCGTCGTTCAGGCCGGAGGCGTTGGCGGCCGTGACCGTCCCGTCTTTCGTGAAGGCCGGGCGCAGCTTCTCCATGGAGTCCAGCGTCGCCCCGTGGCGGATGTATTCGTCCTTGTCGACGGTCACGTCGCCCTTCCTGCCCGCGATCACGACCGGCACGATCTCGGCGTCGAACTTTCCGCCCGTCTGGGCCGCCTCGGCCTTGTGCTGGCTGGCGAGGGCGAAGGCGTCCTGGTCGGCGCGGCTGATCTGCCATGTCTCGGCGATGTTCTCGGCGGTCTGGCCCATGTGATAGCCGTTGAAGGCGTCCCACAGGCCGTCCTTGATCATGGTGTCGGTGAACGACAGGTCGCCCATCTTCTGGCCGGAGCGCAGATGCTGGGCGTGCGGGGCCTGGCTCATGCTTTCCTGACCGCCCGCCACGATGACCCGGGCGTCGCCCACCGCGATCTGCTGATAGCCCAGCGCCACCGCCCGCAGGCCCGAACCGCAGATCTGGTTCAGGCTCCAGGCCGGCGTCTCCTTCGGAATCCCCGCGCCCATCGCCGCCTGACGCGCCGGGCCCTGGCCGGCGGCGGCCTGCAGCACATGACCCAGAATGACCTCGTCGACGTCGGCCGGATCGACGCCCGCCCGCTCCAGCGCCGCCCTGATGGCGATCTCGCCCAGCTTCGACGCGGGCAGGGACGACAGGGCCCCGAGGAAGGAGCCGACGGGCGTGCGGGCGGCGGAGACGATGACGACGTCGGTCATGGAGAGAGAGTCCTCGATAATTCAGGCCTCAACTAGCGCGACCGCGCGATAGGCCAACAAACAATTCGTGGCGTTTCTGCCGCATCGGCGCGGTTTCGTCACGTCCCTCGCCGTCGTTCAGGCGAAAGTCATCCTGATGGGGTCATATGCCGGGAACGACAGGCAGAACTGCCGAGTTGGTGCGATCATGCTGGACTTCTTCAAGCGTCACGCCCGTCGCCTCTGCACCCCGGATCAGATCGATCTGGAGGAGCACTATGAGTCCCGCTCCGAACACACCGCCGACCTGGTGGTCCACACCGTCGGCCTGACCCTGGCGGCGGTGGGCGGCGTCGTTCTGGCGGTCCTGTCGGCGATCTACGGCGGCGGCGGGGTGGTGTTCGCCACGGCCATCTACGCCCTGTGCCTGGTGGCCATGCTGACGGCCTCGACCGTCTACAACCTGACCCGGCCCTGCGCGGCCCGGCCGGTGCTGCGCCGGCTGGACGAGGCGGCCATCTTCCTGATGATCGCCGGCAGCTACACCCCCTTCACGACCCAGAGGTTCGAGGGCTGGTGGGCCATAGGCTTCACCCTGGTGGTCTGGACCATCGCCATCGCCGGCGTCGCCGCCAAGATGGTCGCGCCGCGCATCTCCGACGCCTTCTGGAGCGGGGTCTATGTGGTGTTCGGCTGGATCGCCGTGATCGCGCTCAAGCCCATGATCGACACCGTCCATCCCATCGCGCTCGGCCTGCTGGTGCTCGGCGGGCTGATCTACACGGCCGGGGTCTTCTTCTTCATCGCGCCCAAGCTCAAATACCGGCGCGCCATCTGGCATGGCTTCGTCGTGGCCGGTGCGGGGGTTCACTGGGCGGCGGTTCTGGTCGGGGTGGTGCTGGCTCCCAATCTGGCGTGATGAACCCGGCCTGACAAGAAACCGTCATGGGCACTGGCGCGGCGTGCCGCGCTGCGGGATAACCGGTCCACGACAACGAGGATGTGCCCGTGGCCGACAGTGCTCAACCCAACGGCAAGGCGAAGGACGGCGACCCCGTCGTCATCAAGAAATACGCCAACCGCCGCCTCTACAACACCGCCAGCTCCGCCTATGTCACGCTCGACGACCTGGCGCGCATGGTACGCGAGGGGACCGATTTCGTGGTCTTCGACGCCAAGACCAATGAGGATCTGACCCGCCAGATCCTGACCCAGATCATCTTCGAGGAAGAGAGCCGGGGCCAGGCCCTGCTGCCCGTCCAGTTCCTGCGCCAGCTGATCGGCTTCTACGGCGGGCAGATGGAGGGCGTCCTGCCCAGCTATCTGCAGATGTCGCTGGAGAACTTCACCCGCCAGCAGGAGGGTTTCCGCGAGCAGATGACCAAGGCCATGGGCGCCGCGCCCGGGGCCATGGGGGGCGCGATGCTGGGGGGCGGCATGCTGGAGGCGGCGGCCAAGCAGAACATGGCGATGTTCGAACAGGCGCTGAAGATGTTCCCCTTCCCCGCCTACGCTCGTCCGACCGAGGCTCCCGCTTCGTCGGCCGCGCCCACGGCCGCCCCGGCTCCGGCCGATCCTGCCCTGGACGAGATGCGTCGCCAGATGGACGAGATGAAGGCCCAGATCGACCGGCTGGCCGGCGCGCGCGGCGGCTGAGGCATGACCCGCGAGGTCGGCCCCGTCCCGCCCGTCGGCCCGCGCGACCGCCGCGAGGCCCAGCGCCGCGAGACCGAACGCCGGGCGGGCGCCACCGGCCGCGCCCTGGTGCCCCTGACGGACGCGGCGCGGACCGAACCGGCAAAGCCTGCCGACGACACGGCCCCGCTTGATCCCGGCGCCGCCTTCGCCGCCCAGCTGATGGGCCAGACCGGCCAGCGCCGGGGGCTGAAGGGTGGTCCGCCCGTGCTGGACGCCGCCCGCTCCAGCTATCTCGGCAATGAATACTCGGGCGAAAAGGACCGCCGCCCGCCCGCCGGCGTGGTCAAGAAGACCGAGGTCTGAAGCCCGGCGGTCTGAACCGCGGTCGATCTGGCCCGGGGCTTGCAGGGACGCGGGCTCCGATCCCTGCTCCGGACGCGTCCCATGCTCTCCGCCCCCCTCTTGTCGGCCGCCGCCCGCGCCTTCGACATCACCGTCGTCAGCCTGATCTTCGCGGTCCTGCTCTAGGCCGAGCCCGGCCAGCCGGCCTAGAAGTCGATGGCCAGGCCCTTCTTTTCCCAGTCTCCGTAACGGGTCGGTTCCGGCCCCCTCGGGCCTCCGTCCTCGGGCGGCAGGTCCTGAGCCGTCGCCGCCGCCCGGCGGGCCTCGGCCTCGGCCAAGGCGCGCTTTGCGGCGTCGGTCAGAACGCGCGGCGCGGGCTTGGGGGCGGAGTCGTCGGTCATGGGGCCTGCCTCTTGAGCGTCCGGGGATGCTCAACCACATAAGCGTCGTCATGAACCATCTGAAGACCTTCACCCTCATCGCCGTCCTGACCGCCCTGTTCGGCGGCATCGGTCTTGTGATTGGCGGGGCCAACGGCATGCTGATCGCGCTCGTCCTCGCGGGCGGCATGAACCTGTTCAGCTACTGGAACGCCGACAAGATCGTGCTGCGCATGTACCGGGCCCAGATGGTGGACGAGACCCACCCCGACGCCCGCATCCGCGCCTATGTGACCGACACGCTCGACATGGCCCGGCGCGCCGGCCTGCCCCGTCCCAAGGTCGCCATCATCCCCAATGACCAGCCCAACGCCTTCGCCACCGGACGCAACCCCGAGAACGCCGCCGTCTGCGCCACCACCGGCCTGCTCGACATGCTGACGAGGGAAGAGATCCGCGGCGTCATGGCCCACGAACTGGCCCATGTGAAGAACCGCGACACCTTGACCATGACGGTCACGGCGACGCTGGCCGGCGCCATCTCCGCTCTGGCCAACTTCGCCCTGTTCTTCGGGGCCGGCGACCGCGAGCGTCCGGGCGGCATCATCGGCGCGCTGGCCCTGATGCTGCTGGCCCCCATGGCAGCGGGTCTCGTCCAGATGGCGATCAGCCGGGCCCGCGAATACGAGGCCGACCGCGTCGGGGCCGAGATCGCCCAGGACCCCCAGGCCCTGGCCAGCGCCCTGCAGAAGATCGAGGGCTATTCGAAGCGGATCGTGAACCTGACCGCCGAGCGCAATCCGGCGTCGGGCCAGCTGTTCATCATCAACCCGCTGTCGGGCAGGGGGGCGGACAACCTGTTCTCGACCCACCCCAACACCGGCAACCGCGTCCGCGCCCTGATGGAACTCGGCACCAGGATGGGCATGACGCCCCGCGCCGCCTCGACCTTCGTCCCGACGTCGGCCCCGACCACCTCCGTCCCGCTGACGGGCGAGGCGCGTCCGCGCGGGCCGTGGGGCTGAGCTCCGTCGGCGGAGGGGGCAGAGCCGGAGAAAAAGGTTTCATCACAACGAGCACAGCGAAGGCACAACGAACACAACGAGACCGAGCGCGCGTCACGGTCGTCGATTGCTCATTTTTGCCAAAACGCCGGAAATGGACGCTTCGCGTCGATCAGAACCGGGCGGCGTGAGCCGCCATCCCGAATTTGGGTTTGTCCGGCTGAGCGATCGTCGCCCTCGCTACCACTCGGTCCCGTTGTGTCCGTTGTGCCTTCGCTGTGCTCGTTGTGATGAAACCCTTCGCCAGCGTCGCACGCGCTTCGATCCGGGAGAGGCTTGCGCTCGACGCGGCTTCGCCCTTTAAGCGCGCCGAACTCCGCTCCCCCAAGGACCCGCGCCCATGACCCTGCCGCCCGTCAAGAAGGTGGTCCTCGCCTATTCCGGCGGTCTGGACACCTCCATCATCCTCAAATGGCTCCAGACCGAGTACGGCGCCGAGGTGGTGACCTTCACCGCCGACCTGGGCCAGGGCGAGGAACTGGCCCCCGCCCGCGACAAGGCCCTGAAGATGGGCATCAAGCCCGAAAACATCTTCATCGACGACCTGCGCGAGGAGTTCGTGCGCGACTTCGTCTTCCCGATGTTCCGCGCCAACGCCCTGTATGAGGGCCAGTATCTGCTGGGCACCTCGATCGCCCGCCCGCTGATCGCCAAGCGCCAGATCGAGATCGCCCGCATGGTCGGCGCCGACGCGGTCTGTCACGGCGCGACCGGCAAGGGCAACGACCAGGTCCGCTTCGAGCTCGGCTACTATGCGCTGGAGCCCGACATCCGCGTCATCGCCCCCTGGCGCGAGTGGGAGTACCGCTCCCGCGAGGCCCTGCTGGACTTCGCCGAGAAGAACCAGATCCCCATCGCCAAGGACAAGCGCGGCGAGGCCCCCTTCAGCGTCGACGCCAACCTGTTGCACTCGTCCTCGGAGGGCAAGGTGCTGGAGGACCCGAACGTCGAGGCCCCCGAGTTCGTCCACCAGCGCACCATCAGCCCGGAGGACGCGCCGGACACCCCGCACGTCTTCACCATGACCTTCGAGAAGGGCGACGCCGTCGCCATCGACGGCGAGGCCATGTCGCCAGCGACGATCCTGACCAAACTCAACGAACTGGGCCACGACAACGGCGTCGGTCGCCTCGACCTGGTCGAGAACCGCTACGTCGGCATGAAGTCGCGCGGGGTCTATGAGACGCCGGGCGGCACCATCCTGCTGGCCGCCCACCGGGGCATCGAGTCGATCACGCTGGACCGCGGAGCCATGCACCTGAAGGACGAGCTGGCGGTCAAATACGCCCACCTGATCTACAACGGCTTCTGGTTCGCGCCGGAGCGCGAGATGCTCCAGGCCGCGATCGACCACAGCCAGCAGAAGGTCTCCGGCACGGTCCGCATCAAGCTCTACAAGGGCAATGTCAGCGTCATCGGTCGTGAGAGCCCCAACAGCCTCTACGATCAGGATCTGGTCACCTTCGAGGAGGGCGTCCAGGCCTATGACCACAACGACGCGGCCGGCTTCATCAAGCTGAACGCGCTGCGGCTGCGGGTGCTCGCCAAACGCGACCGGCGGGGGTGAGGACGGCACGCGCGGGGCCTTACCGCGATTTCACTTGAGCGGAACGGCGTTGGGGCGGACCTTGCCGCTCGAACAACTCGGAGCCCCCGCCATGATCCGCGTCCTCAGCCTCGCCGCCGCCCTCGCCGTCCTGCCCCTGTCGTCCGCCCTCGCGAGCGATCCCGAGACGGCGTCGGAACGCGCCATCGAAGCCGCCGCCGAAGCCTTCGAGGCGCGGATGGAGACCTTTGGCGACCGCGCCGAGCTCATCGCCGAGGACGAAAGCCTGTCTGAGGACGAACGCGACGCCCGCATCGCCGCCCTGTGGGCCGAATACGCGCCCGAGATCGGTCGCTTCACCGCCGAGATCAGCCGCCACGCCGGCGCGATCGCCCAGCAGGCCCTGGCCAACATCGACGTCGAGGCCCTGGTCGCCGACGCGCTGAATGACCCTGAGGTCCAGTCCGCCATCCAGGCCGGGCAGGGCATGGCCACCAACGGCGCCTGGGCCTCGCAGGATCCCGAGCACATGCAGACCTACGGCCTCGTCGCCCAATACGCGCTCGATCAAGCCGCCGAGGCCGTCACCGAGGCCGAGGCTGAAGCGCCCGAGGCTCCTCAGTAAATCCTCCCCCATTGGGGGAGGTGGCTGCGTAGCGAAGCGGAGCAGACGGAGGGGGCTTGCCGCAGACCCCGCCATTTGCGGATCTCCCCCTCCACCGCTTCGCGGTCCCCCTCCCCCTACGGGTGAGGATTTACCGCGGCGCCATCCGGATCGCGCCGTCCAGGCGGATGCACTCGCCGTTGATGTAGACGTTGCGCGCCAGTTCCAGCACCAGCGACGCATAGTCCGCCGGTGTGCCGAGGCGGCTGGGGAAGGGGATCTGGGCCGCCAGGGCGTCCTGGATCTTCTGGTCCATGCCCGCCATCATCGGCGTCCACATGATGCCCGGCAGGATGGTGTTCACCCGGATGCCTTCCTGGGCCAGGTCCCGCGCGATCGGCAGGGTCATGGCATAGACCCCGCCCTTGGACGCCGAATAGGCCGCCTGGCCCACCTGTCCGTCCTGCGCCGCGACCGAGGCGGTGTTGACGATCAGGCCGCGCTCTCCGTCGTCCATCTTGTCCAGGGTCACCATCCCCGCCGCCGACTGGCTCAGGACGCGGAAGGTGCCGAACAGATTGACCCGCACGGTGCGCTCGAACGGGGCCATGTCGTGGGCCTTGATCTCGCCGGTGTCCTTCTTGCGGCTCACGGTCTTCATGCCGGTGGCGATGCCGGCGCAGTTCACCGTCAGACGCTCCTGCCCATGGGCGGCGCGCGCCTTGTCGAAGCCGGCCGCCACCGAGGCGTCGTCGGTCACGTCGACCGCGCAAAAGACGCCGCCGATCTCGGCCGCCACGGCCTCGCCCTTGTCGGCGTTCATGTCGAACAGGGCGACCTTGATGCCCTGCGCCGCCAGGGCCCGCGCCGTGCCTTCGCCCAGGCCCGAGGCCCCGCCGGTCACCACCGCAGAAATGCCGCTGTCGAGTTTCATGGCGTTCGTCCCTATGTTTGTCTCTGAACCTGTCGAAGTCGGGGGGATTTAGCCGCCATGACCGCAAACGCAAAGCCGACGACGCCCGAACAGGCGATCGACCCCGACCGCGCCCTGCTGCCCGCCGTCCAGCGCGTCAACGAGACCCGCGTCCGCGAGGGCTTCTGGCCCAAGATGGGCCGTGTCGCCGCCCGCATCCCCTTCGCCGGCCAGGTCGTCAGCGTCTACTACGCCGCCCGCGACCCCCAGACGCCCCTGGCCGCCAAGGGCATCATGATGGGGGCGCTGGCCTATTTCGTCCTGCCGGTCGACGCCATTCCCGACGTCCTGGTCGGCATCGGCTTCACCGACGACGCAGCGGTCATCACCGCCGTGCTCGCCACCCTGGGCGCCAACATCAAGCGCCGCCACCGCGAAGCCGCCGAGCGCGCGCTGGACCGGCTGCGCTAACTTTCTACCGTCACCACCACCTTGCCCATCACCGTCCGGTCCGACAGGGCCTGGATCGCCTCGTGGGCGCGCTCCAGCGGGAAGGTGCGGCTCACGCGCGGCTTGATCTTCCTGTCGGCCCACATCTGCATCAGATCGGCCATGTTCGCCTTGTGCCCCGCCGGATCGCGCGCGACGGCCGCGCCCCAGAACACACCGACCACCGACACCGACTTCAGCAGGGTGAGATTGAGCGGAAACGACGGGATCCCTGCCGGGAAGCCGATCACCAGATACCGTCCGCACCAGTCCATCGCCCTCAGCGCCGGTTCGGCATAGTCGCCGCCCACGCCGTCGAACACCACGTCGGGCCCGTCGCGGCCCGAGGCCAGCTTCAGCTCGCCCGACAGCTCCTTCTGGGCCTGCTTGTCCATCGCGCCCGACGGATAGATCAGCCCGTTGTCGGCCCCCAGCTCCAGCGCGAACTGCACCTTGTCGTTGGTCGAGGCCGCCGCGATGACGTGCGCCCCCATGGCCTTGCCCAGTTCGACCGCCGCCGCGCCCACGCCGCCGGCCGCCCCCAGCACCAGCAGCGCCTCGCCCGCCTTCAGGCCCGCCCGGTCCTTCAGCGCGTAGTAGGATGTGCCATAGGTCAGCACCAGCGCCGCCGCCTCCTCGAAGCCCATGCCGTCGGGCATCTTGATGACGCTGTCGGCGCGCACCGCGATCCGCTCGACCAGCCCGCCCCATCCCGGCACGGCGATGACCCGGTCGCCCTTGAACAGGCCCTTCACGCCTTCGCCCACCGCCTCGATCACCCCCGCGACCTCGCCGCCGGGAGCGAAGGGACGCTCCGGCCGGAACTGGTATCTGTCCTCGATGATCAATGTGTCGGGGAAGTTGATGCCCACCGCCTTGACCTCGATCACCACCTCGCCCGCCCTGGGCGTGGGGTCCAGGATGTCCTCCACGACGAGCGACGAGGGACCACCGACGGTTTTCGACAAGACTGCGCGCATGAAGATATCCCCGATGCCGCCCCACATCTTCCGTGCACCCCGGCGAAGGCCGGGGTCCAGATCCAGATCCGCTGGATCGGGCGGCGCTTTCACGCGATATCCCAGCCGCCTTCATCTGTCATCTGGACCCCGGACGAAGTTCATCCTCGGGCTGGCCTCTGGCCAGACCCGGGGGCCGGGGTGCACGGTGAAAAGAAAAAGCTTGAGCCCGGAGAGACGACCATGGCCGCCCCCGCCCTCATCCTGCACGGCGGCGCCGGCGCGCGCCGCTCCCGCGACTATTCCGCCGAGATCGTCCACATGCGCCAGGTGGTCGATACCATCGCCGCCCGCCTTAACGACGGCCTGTCCGCCCTCGACGCCGTGGTCGAGGCGGTGGCCCTGCTGGAGGCGTCCGGCCTCTATGTCGCCGGGCGCGGCTCCTCGCCCAATCTCGCGGGCGAGTACGAACTGGACGCCAGCCTGATGGACGGCCGGACCCGCCGCGCGGGCGCCGTCGCCGCGCTGCAAGGCTATCGCAGCCCCATCCGCGTCGCCCGCGCCGTGATGGACCACACGCCCCACGTCCTGCTCGCCGGCTCCGGCGCCGCCCGCTTCGCCGCCGAACAGGGCCTCGAGCCCATCGACGACCCGGACACCTGGTTCACCCGCGCCGGCCAGGGCGAGGACAATCATCCTCCGGGGCACCCGCCCGGCAAAGCCTCCGCCCTCTCTCACGGCACCGTCGGCTGCTGCGCGCTGGACATCCACGGCCGCCTCGCCGCCGCCACCTCGACCGGCGGCGTCTTCGGAAAGCGGCCCGGCCGGGTGGGCGACACCCCCCTCCCCGCCGCCGGGGTCTGGGCCGACGACGGCGTCGCCGTCTCTTCGACGGGGCAGGGCGAGTATTTCATCCGCACCGCCGCCGCCGCCCGCGTCGGCTGGGCGGTCGAGGGCGGCGCTCCCCTCGATCAGGCCGCCCGCGCGGCCATCGACGGCATCGGCGCGCTGGGCGGCGACGGCGGCCTGATCGCTCTGGACCGCCACGGCCGCCACGCCGACCCCTTCAACAGCCAGGGCATGAAGCGTGCCTGGCTATCCCCCGACGGCGCCGTCGGGGTGGACGTATTCGGCCGCTGAGGCCAGGTCGCCGGCGGCCACCGCCGCCTCGATCGCGCGCAACCGGTCCAGCTCGGACAGGATGACCTCCAGCGCCGCCTGCTCCTGAGGCGAAGACCCCCGCGCCTCCTCCTGCATCGCCGGCTGGGCCGCCAGCCGCGCATAGGTCTCCGCCAGCCCGGCCAGAGCCTTCGCCTCGGCCCAAAGCCGCCCCTTCATCGCCCGCCCGGATGCCAGGGTCGCGACCTGCGCCAGGGCGGCGGGGTCGGCGGCGTCCCCGTCCATCTCGATTCCGGAAAACAGCCGCGCCGCCACCGCCTCGGGCGCATTGCGCCGCGCCTCTTCCAGCTCCGCCTCGCGGGCCAGCGCCTGCCCGATCGCCTGGGCGTCGCCCCAGTCGCGCTTGGTCGCCCCATGCTGGGTCACGCGCTTTCGGACCGCATGCTCCGACACCCGCCACTTGCGCGCCAGAAAGGGCGCCGTCGCCCCTTCCCGATACTCCTTGACGATCAGCTCCCACGTCTCGGTCGACAGCCGATAGTGGGCGGGCCGGTCGGCGGCGGGCGGTGTGGGCGGCAGGGTCGGGTTCATGGTCATGCGCCCCAGTCTGACACCACCGCCCATGCGGGCGCGTTCAGCCCGCCTCGTCAGGCGCGGCCGTTGATCCCACAGGCGAAATCGGCCCGAGCTTGGAGGATAGGCGAGAACAGCGAACGCCTCAGTCGTCCCCCTCGCCCTCCGGCGCAAGCGGCACGGCCTTGCCGGCCAGATAATCCCGCACCCGTTGCTCGAAGACCTCGACCCCCAGCGGATGCGCCGCCAGCATCTCGGCGAAGGTCCGCCCCGGATGCAGCACGTCCCACGGCGAGCGAAACTGCGTCGCCCGCCGCGCGCCCGGCGTCTTGTTGCCGAACCCGTCGATAACGACGTTCCAGACGGGCTGGAAGCTCTCGATCAGCATGTTCTCGCCCAGCGGAATCCAGATGTCGTCGACCACCAGGGCCCGGACCTTGAAGTCGCCCGACTCCAGATTCGTCGCCTGCTGGATCGAGCTGGCGTGCTGGCCCAGCCGGTCGCGCAGGGCCCGCTCCACGCCGGCGTTGGCCCCCAAGCCGCCCTTCCGCCCGCCCTTGGGAATGGCCTTGCCGACATAGATCGGCCGCCCGCCATCGGTGATCGGCGCATAGGCCGCAAACGGCCCGAAATAGTAGATCGCATAGACCCCCGCGCCGCTCAGGTCGCCAAGCTCCCCGAACCCCGCCATCGGCCGCCCCAGCAGCTCGACCTCGATGCTGCGTGCCAAGTTCAGCTTGTCCAGCGGATTGTACGGCTCCGTCACGCCGCGAACCTCAACCGCCGCGCCACGTCCCGCCCCACCATCTCCGCCAGCCTCACCGGCACCGCGTTCCCCAGCTGCCGCATCGTCTCCGTCCACGACCCGTGGAACACATAATCGTCGGGAAAGGTCTGCAGCCGCGCGCTTTCGCGCACCGTGAAGTACCGCACCTCGCCCGTCGGCTTCCTCAGCATGTTCTCCCCGCCCGGCACCCCGTGCACCCCGGCCTTCAGGGTCTTGGCCGGCTCGTCCAGCGGACTGCCCGTGTGCCCCGGATAGCTCCTCGCTCCCGCCTGGAACCGGTGGTTGGCCACCGCTCGCGCCCTGACCGTATCATGCTCGGGATCGGGCAGGTCGTGGATCGCGTCGCGCACCGTCTTCCACGCCTCGCCGACCGGCCGCGCCTCCATCCGCGCCGCCCGCGCGGTCAGGGCCTCGTTCTCCGGCCGGTCCTTCCGCGCCACCCGATGCCGGTCCCAGTACGACCCGTCCCGGTACTGGTCCCAGATCAGGGCCTCGGCCGAATGGGTCTGGATCGGGAAGCTCCACTCCAGGTCCAAGTCGTCACGGAAGCCGACGAACAGCACCCGCTCGCGCTTCTGCGGCACCCCGTGGTTTGCGGCGTTCAACAGCCGCGTCACCAGCCGATAGTTCAGCCCGCCCTTCGCCCCCGATGTGTGGTGCTGCTCCAACCGCGCCAGGTGATCGGCCCAGTCCTCGTCCGCCCGCGCCGTCACCTCGGGGTGGCGCATCTGCAGCTGGATGTACTGGAAATAGTTCTGGAAGCTGGCCCGCGTCAGCCCCTTCACATTCTCGAACACGAAGGCCTTGGGCCGCGCCTCGCGCACCGCGCGGATCGCCTGGGGGAACATGTCGCGCGCGTCGTCATAGGCCTTGTGCTTGCCGCCCATCGAAAACGGCTGGCACGGTGGCCCGCCCGAGATCAGGTCCAGCTTGCCTTCGTGCACGCCGAAATCCACCGTCCGCACGTCGCCCTGTTCCAGCGGCCAGTGGGCCACGACCGATCCGGCCCGCCTCTGGTTCTCGCGGATGGTGTCGCAGGCATAGACGTCGCGTTCGACCACCTGGACCGGATGGAAGCCGGCCCGGTGCAGCCCGATGCCCAGGCCGCCGGCGCCGGCGAACAGTTCGATGGATCGCATGGTCGCTCCGCTCATGCGCCCAAGAATGTTCTAATTCTGTTCTCGAGTGAACCCATGTCGCGCAGCTCGCATTCCCAGATCGTCATCACGTCCCACCCTGCCTCGGCCAGGGCGGCTTCCTTCCGCAGATCGCGCACCCGGTTCCCCTCCAGCTTGGGTCCCCAATAGTCCTGCCGCGATTTGGGCATCCGCGCCAGACGACAGCCGGGGTCCGGATGCCGATGCCAGAAACAGCCGTGCACGAAGATGACCCTGCGCCGTCCGGGAAAGACGAGGTCGGGCGTCCCGGGCAGGTCGCGACGATGCAGACGGAAGCGATAGCCCAAGCCGTGGATCAGGCGGCGGACGGCGAGCTCAGGGCCGGTGTTCTTTCCGCGAACGCGGGACATGCGTTCGGAGCGTGCTGCGGTCGTAAGCGAGTCCATCGACAGATAACGCCGAAAACAGGAATCCTGCGTGCGTCGCAATGCGCCGAGGGCTTCTTTCGAACCCATGGATGTCGCGACCGAATCGGGCGCCTTTGGGTTGTCTATTTTGGTCGTGCTCGGAGAGTGTCATGAACGATATAACATCGGGTGGCTTCTATGAACGGCTTAAGGCCGCGCGCCTCGCCTCCGGCTCAGCCGAAGGCACCGAACTCGAAGCCTGTGTGCAGAACACTGTCCAAGCCCTGTTGTCGTCCGAGACAGACGGACGACGCCCCGGAATGCTGCTTGGGAAAATCCAATCGGGTAAGACGCGCGCTTTCCTTGGGATTGTTGCTTCTGCCTTTGACAACGGATTCGATGTTGCCGTTGTACTTACGAAATGTACCAAGACACTAGCCCAGCAAACCGTAAACCGCATTTCAACAGAGTACAAAGAATTCAGAGACGCTGAGGAGCTCGCGGTTTACGACATTATGAATGTCCCTAATCTTACAGATTGGGAAATCGACGGCCATAAGCTCATATTTGTTGCCAAAAAAGAAGCCAACAATATGAAGCGTCTTCTTAAATTATTCTCTGAAACTCACCCCAAATTGGGAAGTAAGCGCGTCCTGATCGTGGATGATGAGGCTGATTTCGCCTCAATCCGATTCTCGAAGAACAAAGGAACAGGCGAGATTGAGCAAGGTCGTATAGCGGATCGGATCGACGAGCTCAGGCGTGATCTTCCAAATACAGCTGTCCTCCAAGTCACCGCCACTCCATACTCACTGTATCTTCAACCGGACGAATACGAACCCGCTCCGGGCAAGAATTTCACATTTGAACCAAAACGGCCCGCGTTTACACAACTTGTTCCAATTCATGACAGCTACGTCGGTGGAGACGAATACTTTGGGCAACATGATGAAGATGCCCCGGAGTTTTATCTCTGGCACGAGGTGCAAGAGGAGGAACTCACAGCCCTCAAAAAAGAAGATCGCAGGCGAATTCGGTCCGACGAGGCCCTGACCTGCAAAAGGACAGAGGCCTTACGACACGCAATTGTGGGGTTCGTGACAGCATCGGTGATTCGGCGAATGCAGCAGGCGGAAGCGGGCGATGCGCTAAAGCGATACTCAATGATCGTCCACGTCGAGACCGCTCGCGCTTCCCATGCTTGGCAGCACACAGTCTCCAAGGAAATCATCACAGGTATGGGCGATGCCGCGAAGTCGGGAGACGCCATATTCTCTGACTTGGTAGGGAGGGCCATCGACGACTTGTCTCGATCTATCGACGCCGGGGATTATCAGCTCCCACTTAGGGAACAAGTCATAATTAAAGTCAGAGAAGCCTTTCTGAAGGGTGGAGTAGTTACAGAAAGAGTCAACTCAGACAACGATGTCCAAGCGCTCTTAGATGAAAACGCTGAGCTAAAGCTGCGGACGCCGTTCAACGTGTTTATCGGAGGGCAGATTCTGGATAGGGGCATAACTGTCCCCAACCTACTGACGTTCTTCTATGGAAGATCACCAAAAAAAATGCAGCAAGACACTGTGCTCCAGCACGCGCGTATGTACGGCGCAAGGCCTCGCGCTGACCTTGCTGTAAGCCGGTTTTATACGACAGCTTCGAATTTCATCGCGCTTCGCCGAATCCACGAGTTCGACGCAGCGCTGCGCCATGCATTTGTGGTCGGCGCACATGAGCGAGGCGTGGCTTTCGTGATGAAGGATTCCAACGCACGTATCGTGCCCTGTGCGCCAAGTAAGATACTTGTTTCGAATATAGTCGCGTTGCGTCCAAACGGCGCGCTCGTGCCGTTTGGCTTTCAAACCAAGTCAAAGTCGGCCTTGGCAAAAATTGATGGAGCGGTATCAAAGCTTATCCCGTCAGACGCACTAAATGGATTGGGTCAGCCAGTAGAAATTGACTGCGAAGTAGCGGTTGGAATTCTCGACCTTCTCGAAAATGCGTTCGACTTTGAGACCGGGTACGAGTTCGACTGGGAGGCAGCGAGGGCGGCGATCGAGTATTATTCTCGGATAACCACTCCAGAACCGAAGCGGGGAAAATGCTGGCTTTTTGCCGGCACGGGCCGCGAATTGAGTAGGAAACGGGCAAGCGGCCGCTTCTCAGATGCCCCACTGTCCTATCAAGAGCGGACGGCCTTCCGCACGTTGCCAGGCTCGCTGCCAGTTCTTGCTGTTCTGCAACAGGAGGGGGGCGAGGACGCTGGCTGGCGCGGTGCGCCGTTTTGGTGGCCAGTCATCGTAGCGCCAGCGAAATCGATGCCGAGCATTTTTGCGACATCTGTCCGCGACGACCCTGACGACTAGACCATGGTCCTCTTGCTGGCCCCTCAATCCTCATCCATCTTCAGCGCCGCGATGAACGCTTCCTGCGGGATCTCGACCTTGCCGAACTGGCGCATGCGCTTCTTGCCGGCCTTCTGCTTCTCCAGCAGCTTTTTCTTGCGCGTCGCGTCGCCGCCGTAGCATTTGGACGTCACGTCCTTCCTCAGCGCGCGCACGGTCTCGCGGGCGATGATCTTGCCGCCGATGGCGGCCTGGATCGGGATGACGAACATGTGGGGCGGGATCAGCTCCTTCATCTTCTCGACCATGCCCCGGCCGCGCGTCTCGGCCCGGGCGCGGTGGACCAGCATGGACAGGGCGTCGACCGGCTCGGCGTTGACCAGGATCGACATCTTCACCAGGTCGCCGACCTTGTAGTCGGTCAGCTCGTAATCGAAGCTGGCATAGCCCTTCGAGATCGACTTCAGCCGGTCGTAGAAGTCGAAGACGACCTCGTTCAGCGGCAGCTCATAGACCACCAGCGCCCGCGTGCCGACGTAGCTGAGCTCGATCTGGCTGCCGCGCCGGTCCTGGCACAGCTTGATGACGCCGCCCAGGTACTCGTCGGGCGTCAGGATGGTGGCCTTGATCCACGGCTCGCTGATGGTCTCGATCTGCATCACGTCGGGCAGGTCGGCGGGGTTGTGCAGATCGATCTCGGTGCCGTCGCGCTTGCCGATCTTGTAGACGACCGAGGGGGCCGTCGCGATCAGGTCCAGGTTGAACTCGCGGCTCAGGCGCTCCTGGATGATCTCCAGATGCAGCAGACCGAGGAAGCCGCAGCGGAAGCCGAAGCCGAGCGCGGCGCTGGATTCCATCTCGAAGGTGAAGGAGGCGTCGTTCAGCCGCAGCTTGCCGATGGCGGCGCGCAGGTCCTCGAAATCGGCGGCGTCGACCGGGAACAGGCCGCAGAAGACCACGGACTGCACGTCCTTGAACCCTTTCAGGGGCTCGGCCGTGGGGCGTTTCTCGTCGGTGATGGTGTCGCCGACGGCGGCCTGGGCCACCTCCTTGATCTGGGCGGTGATGAAGCCGACCTCGCCGGGGCCCAGCTGGTCCACGGGGGTGTTCTTGGGCAGGAAGACGCCGACCCGGTCGACCAGATGGGTGGTGCCGTGCTGCATCATCTTGATGCGCTGGCCGGCCTTCAGCACGCCGTCGAACACCCGCACCAGCAGGACGACGCCCAGGTAGGGGTCGTACCAGGCGTCGACCAGCATGGCCTTCAGGGGGGCGTCGGGGTCGCCCTTGGGGGCCGGCAGGCGGGTGACGATGGCCTCCAGCACCTCCTCGATGCCGATGCCGGACTTGGCGCTGGCCAGCACCGCGTCCGACGCGTCGATGCCGATCACGTCCTCGATCTGCTGGCGGACCCGGTCGGGCTCGGCGGCGGGCAGGTCGATCTTGTTGAGGACCGGCACGATCTCGTGGTTGTTGTCGATGGCCTGGTAGACATTGGCCAGGGTCTGGGCCTCGACCCCCTGCGACGCGTCCACGACCAGCAAAGAGCCCTCGCACGCCGCCAGCGACCGGCTGACCTCATAGGCGAAGTCCACATGCCCCGGCGTGTCCATCAGGTTCAGGACATACTCCAGCCCGTCCCTGGCCTTGTAGTTCAGACGCACCGTCTGCGCCTTGATCGTGATCCCCCGCTCCTTCTCGATCTCCATCGAGTCCAAAACCTGAGCGCTCATCTCCCGCGCAGTCAGGCCGCCGGTAAACTGAATCAGTCTGTCGGACAGGGTCGATTTGCCGTGGTCGATATGGGCGACCACCGAAAAATTCCGGATGCGTTCAGTGGGGGGTGTCGTCATGGTGCGGCGCGGTTAGCATGGTGGTGGCCGTGCGCCAACGCGGCGAACAGGTCCGGGACGATTGGCCCACGCCAGGCCTCATTACTTCGTCGTAATGAGAGCTGCCGCGTTTGAGCCAAGGGACGTAACGCGGTATGAGGCCGCGCCGGTCATCCGGTGATGACATCGTGGCGCTCCCTCGCCACGCTCCAGAACAACAGGACCGCCCGTGGCCTCAACGTCCTCGACACTTCCCGTGCATCGCGCGCCGACGCTGATTGCCGTCTTGGCGCTGGCGCTGCTGACGGCCGCCTGCGGAGGATCCGAAGGCAAGGAAACGGACGCCGAGGCGCCGAACGCCGTCGGTCAGGCGGTCACGGCCGTGACGGTGACCTCGAGCGATCTGCCCAGGGTCATCAGCGCTTCGGGCACCGTCACCGCCTGGGAGGAAGTCCCTGTCGGGGCCGAGACCGGCGGTCTGGTCGCCACGGCCGTCTATGTCGACGAGGGCGAATATGTCCGGCAGGGCCAGCCCCTGGTTCAGTTGAACGACGCCCTTCTGAGAGCGCAGCTTCGACAGCAGCAGGCGGCGGTCCAGACGGCGGAGGCCAATCTGGCCCGCGATGAGGCGGCCCTGGCCCGGTCCCAGGAGCTGAAGGAGCGCGGGTTCCTGTCGCAGGCTTCGCTGGACACGGCCCTGGCCAACCAGCGCGCCTCTGCCGCCAATCTCGCTTCTGCGCGCGCTTCACTGTCCGAGACCCAGACGCGCGTGGACCAGGCGACCATCCGCGCGCCGGTCTCCGGGCTGATTTCCAGCCGCAGCGTCACGCGCGGCCAGATCGTCGCCGCGGGATCGGAACTGTTCCGCATGGTGCGTGACGGCCGTCTGGAGCTCGACGCCCGGATTCCGGAAGCCGAACTGGCCCTGGTCCGCGCCGGAATGCCCGCCACCATCATTTCGGATCAGGCCGGTCAGGCGTCGGGCGCGGTCCGGATCGTGACGCCCCAGGTCGATCCCGAGACGCGGCTGGGCGTCGCCCGCGTCGCCCTGTCCGGCGGCACGGCGCTGAAGCCCGGCATGTTCGCCCGGGCCGAGATCGACGCCGGCAGCCAGCCCTCGCTGACCGTCCCCGCCGCCGCCGTCGTGTTCCGCGAGAACCGCGCGGGCGTCTATGTTCTGGCGGCGGACTCGACCGTTCGCTTCCAGCCGATCACCGAGGGCGGGCGCAGCGAAGGCCGTGTGGCCATCGCCGCCGGTCTCGAGGCCGGTCAGCGTGTGGTGGTCGAAGGTGCCGGATTCCTGGGCGAGGGCGATCAGGTCCGCGTCGTTCAGGCCGCCGCCGCCGCGTCGGCCGAGGCGCGCTGAGCCATGAACTTCAACAACATCTCGTCCTGGTCGATCCGGAATCCGATCCCGGTCGTGCTGCTGTTCGTCGTGCTGACGGTCGCGGGCATCATCAGCTACGGCCGACTGCCCATCAACAACTTCCCCAATGTCGACCTTCCGATCGTGGCTGTGACGGTCGTCCAGTCCGGCGCGGCGCCGACGGAGCTGGAGACCCAGGTCACCCGCCTGATCGAGGACGCGGTGGCGGGTCTGGGCGAGGTCGACGACATCAACTCGGTCGTCAGCGATTCGGTGTCGACGACCTCGATCACCTTCAATCTGGGCGTCGACCTGGAAAAGGCGACGAACGATGTGCGCAACGCCGTCGCCGGTGTGCGCCAGAACCTGCCCGCCGACGTCCAGGAACCGATCGTCCAGCGCATCGAGTTCACCGCCATTCCGATCGTGACCTATGTGGTCCGGGCCCCGGGCATGAACCCGGAGGAGCTGAGCTGGTTCGTCGACAACACCATCGCCAAGCGCATGCTGTCGGTGGCCGGCGTCAGCCAGGTCAGTCGCGACGGGGGCGTCAATCGCGAGATCCGCGTCAAGCTGGATCCGGAGAAACTGGCCGCCCAGGGCGTCAGCGCCGCGGCGGTGTCGAACCAGCTGCGCGCGGCCAACATCAACCTGCCCGGTGGCCGGGGCGAGATCGGCGGCAACGAACAGGCGATCCGCACCCTGGGGTCCGCCCCCTCTGTCGAGGCTCTGGCGGAAACCCTGATCCCGGTCGGCGGTCGCACCGTGCGGCTGGGCGATCTCGGCGAGGTGACGGACGAATGGTCCGAGCCGCGCGGGCGCGCCCGCTTCAACGGCGAGGAGGTCGTGGCCTTCTCGATCAGCCGGTCGCTCGGTTCGTCCGAGCTCGACGTCTACGAGCGCACCAAGGAACAGGTCGAGGCGTTGGACGAGGAGCTGGCCAACGTCACCATCGAGGAGGTGACCAACACCACCCAGGACGTCATCAACAACTTCCATGCCTCGGTGGAGGCCCTGCTGCTGGGGGCCGGGCTGGCGGTTCTGGTGGTGCTGGTGTTCCTGCGCGACTGGCGCGCGACCCTGATCGCGGCGGTGGCCATGCCGCTGTCGCTGATCCCGACCTTTCTGGTCATGGACCTGACGGGGCAGTCGCTGAACGTCGTGACCCTGCTGGCCCTGTCTCTGACGATCGGCATCCTGGTCGACGACGCCATCGTCGAGATCGAGAACATCGTCCGCCATATCCGGGACGGCAAGGCCCCCTATCCGGCTGCCATCGAAGCCGCCGACGAGATCGGACTGGCGGTCATCGCCACGACGGCGACCCTGATCGCGGTGTTCGCCCCGACGGGCTTCATGCCCGGCGTCGTGGGCCAGTTCTTCAAGAGCTTCGCCATCGCGACCTGCGTCAGCGTCTTCTTCTCTCTGGTCGTGGCGCGCACCCTGACCCCCCTGATGGGCGCCTATATGCTGAAGGCGGATCAGGGCAAGGAGCACGGCGATCCTCGCTGGATGACCGCTTATCTGAAGCTCCTGCGGTGGGGTCTGGGCCACTCCGGGTCCGAGCGGCTGAAGGCCGACCGCGAACGCAAGACCGGCGGCTTCTTTCGGCGGCATTTCGTCTGGCGCGCCTTCGATCACCGCATGTGGGTGATGGGGCTGGGACTGCTGTTCTTCATCTTTTCGCTGTTTCTGGCCTCGCGCCTGCCGTTCGAGTTCATCCCGGTAGAGGACCTCTCGCGCTCGAACGTCACAGTCCAGCTGCCGCCTGGCGCGACCCTGGCAGAGACCGACGCAGCCGTGCAGCGCGTCACCGACGCCCTCAGCGCCCGCGAGGAAGTCCGCTCGGTCTATGCCTCGATCGGCTCAGCCACGACCAGTTTCGGCCCCGGCGGCGGCTCGTCCGCGGGCGAGGTTCGCCGGGCGTCGATCACGGTCAATCTGGTCAAGAAGAGCGAGCGAAGCATCCGCCAGCAGGCCTTCGAACAGGAAATGGGTCCGGTCCTGCGACAGATCCCCGGGGCCCGGGTCCAGTTCGGCCAGGAAGGCGGCGGCGGCGGCCAGGTCTCGATCTCTCTGGTCGGCGACGACGGCGACGTGCTGGAGGACGCCGCGGCGGCGGTCGAGCGCGAGATGCGATCCGTCCCTGGTCTGGCCAACGTCATCTCGACGGCGGCCCTGGTCCGGCCGGAGATCCTGATCACGCCCAAGGGCGACGTGGGGGCTCTGCAGGGCGTCTCGGCCTCGGACATCTCGTCGGTGGCGCGCGTGGCCACCCTGGGTGACGCGGACCAGCTGTTGCCCAAGTTCAATCTGGGCGACCGCCAGGTGCCGATCCGCGTCATGCTGACCGAACAGTCCCGGACCGATCTGGGCCTGCTCGAGAACCTGCAGGTGCCGACGGCGTCGGGAACGACAGTGCCGCTGGCGTCTGTAGCGGACATCAGCTTCGGGGCGGGCCCCAACCAGCTGACGCGTCTGGATCGACGCCGCGTCGCCAGCCTGACGGCCGAGCTGAACGGCATCACCCTGGGCCAGGCGTCCGAACGGGTGGATGCCCTTCCGGCGATGCAGAACCTGCCCGCGGGCGTCAGCCAGGCCGTGTCCGGCGAGCTGGAAAACCTTCAGGAGACGGCGTCGGGCTTCATCTTCGCCATCGTGACCGGCATCCTGCTGATGTATGTGGTCCTGGTCCTGCTTTTCAAAAGCTTCTTTCACCCGATCACCATCCTGGCGGCGCTTCCCGTGTCCTTCGGCGGGGCCTTCTTCCTGCTGCTGGTGACCGGAAAAGCCCTGTCCATGCCGGCCCTGATCGGCATCATCATGCTGACCGGGATCGCGGCCAAGAACTCCATCCTGCTCGTCGACTATGCGATCATCGCCATGCAGCGAGGCATGAACCGCTACGACGCCATCATCGACGCGGCTCACAAGCGCGCCCAGCCGATCATCATGACGACCCTGGCCATGGGTCTGGGCATGCTGCCGATCGCCATGGCCTTCGGCGAGGGCACGGAGTTCCGCTCGCCGATGGCGATCGCCGTGATCGGGGGGCTGATCACCTCGACGGCCCTGTCGCTGATCTTCATCCCGGCGGCGTTCAGCCTGATCGACGGGGTCAAGAGACGCCTGGAGCGTCAGCTGGAGCGTCGTTTCGGCGGACAGCATGCCACCGCCGAGCCTGCCGAGTAGTTTCGAGGCCAGAAAAGTCGGGTTCGGCCCTCGTTCGGTCATGACCCATAAGGAAACAGGGCCTATATGATCCGCGCCGGCCTCACGCGGATGTGACCGCTAACCAACCCCGAGGCCGATGTCGGGACGACGAACACGATGGCGGACGATGCCGGTCGGCTGAACCAGGTCTTTGCCGAGACCAGCTTTCTCTATGGCTCGAACGCCGCCTTCATCGAGGAGCTGCACGACAGATGGGCGGCCGATCCGTCCAGCGTGTCGGCCGAATGGCGCGGCTTCTTCGATCAGTTGAGGGATTCCGCCCAGTCGGTGAAGGCGGCCTCTTCGGCCGCGCCCTGGGGCCGTCCGGCGACGTCGGAACCGACCGAGGCCTCGGCGGTGTTCGATGGTCGCTGGCCCACGCCGAAAGCCGATCCCAAGGCCAGGCCTGCTCCGGTGGCTGCGGCTGCTCCCGGTTCGGCGGGAGTCTCCGCTGAGGAGGTTCGCGCCGCCGCCCACGACTCCATCCGCGTTCTGATGCTGATCCGCAGCTATCGCGTGCGCGGACATCTGGCGGCGACCCTGGATCCGCTGGGCATCGAACAGCCGGGCAGCAATCCCGAGCTGACGCCGGAGTTCTATGGCTTCACCGAGGCCGACATGGACCGGCCGATCTATCTGGACGGCGTGCTGGGCCTGCAGACCGGCACCATCCGCGAGGTCATGGCGATCCTGAAGCGGACCTACTGCGGCAATATCGGCATCCAGTTCATGCACATCGCCGAGCCGGAGGAGAAATCCTGGCTCCAGCAGCGGTTCGAGGGGCCCGACGCCTTCGAGAAGAACGGCTTCACCCAGCAGGGCAAGATCGCCATCCTGAACAAGCTGATCGAGGCCGAAGGCTTCGAGCGGTTCCTGCACAAGCGTTTCCCCGGCACCAAGCGGTTCGGCCTGGACGGTGCCGAGGCCATGGTCCCGGCCATGGAACAGATCATCAAGCGCGGCGGGGCCATGGGCGTCGACGAGATGGTGTTCGGCATGGCTCACCGGGGGCGGCTGAACATGCTGGCCGCCGTCATGGGCAAGCCCTACAAGGCGATCTTCCACGAGTTCCAGGGTGGCTCGTCGGTGCCGTCCGACATCGAGGGCTCGGGCGACGTCAAATACCACATGGGGGCCAGTTCGGACCGGTCGTTCGACGGCAACCGCGTCCACCTGTCCCTGACCGCCAACCCCTCGCACCTGGAGATCGTCAACCCGGTCGTGCTGGGCAAGGCGCGGGCCAAGCAGGCCTTTGACATCCGCGAGGCCAACAAGGGACTGCCGGAGGCGCAATGGGCGCTGGACCGGTCCAAGGTCATGCCGGTCCTGATCCACGGCGACGCCGCCTTCGCCGGTCAGGGCGTCGTGGCCGAATGCTTCGCCCTCATGGGGCTGAAGGGCTATCGCACCGGCGGCACCATGCATTTCGTGGTGAACAACCAGATCGGTTTCACCACCAGCCCTCGTAACAGCCGCTCGACCCCCTATCCGTCGGACGTGGCCCTGATGGTCCAGGCCCCGATCTTCCACGTCAACGGCGATGACCCGGAAGCGGTGGTGTTCGCCGCCAAGGTGGCCACCGAGTTCCGCCAGCTGTTCAAGAAGGACGTGGTGGTGGACATGTTCTGCTACCGCCGGTTCGGCCACAACGAGGGCGACGACCCGACCTTCACCCAGCCCCTGATGTACTCAAAGATCCGGGCCCAGCCTTCGACGCGCGAAATCTATGCCCGGCGGCTGATCGAGGAAGGCGTGCTGACCCAGGCCGACGTCGATGCCGAGGTCGCCCGCTTCGAACAATATCTGGACGAACAGTTCGAGGCCGGAAAGACCTTCCAGGCCGACAAGGCCGACTGGCTGGACGGTCAGTGGAAGGGCGTCGGTCTGCCGGAGGGTGACGAGCGCCGGGGCGAGACCGCCGTGCCCGAGGCCCGGCTGCGCGATCTCGGTCACCGCCTGACGACCGTCCCCAACGACATCGACGTCCACAAGACGCTCAAGCGCGTGCTCGAGGGGCGCCGCGAGACCATCGACAAGGGTCAGAACATCGACTGGGCGACCGCCGAGAGCCTGGCCTTCGCCTCGCTCGTCACCGAGGGCTTCCCGGTGCGCCTGTCGGGCCAGGATTCGGTGCGGGGCACCTTCTCCCAGCGCCATTCCGGCATCGTCGATCAGACGACCGAGGAGCGCTACGTCCCGCTCAACAACCTGAACGCCGACCAGCAGCAGTTCGAGGTGATCGATTCCGCCCTGTCCGAAGAGGCCGTGCTGGGCTTCGAATACGGCTACGCCCTGTCGGACCCCAACACCCTGGTGATGTGGGAGGCCCAGTTCGGCGACTTCGTGAACGGCGCCCAGGTGGTGATCGACCAGTTCATCTCGTCGGGCGAACGGAAGTGGCTACGGATGTGCGGCCTCGTGATGCTGCTGCCCCACGGCTACGAGGGCCAGGGCCCGGAGCATTCATCGGCGCGGCTGGAGCGGTTCCTGCAGCAGTGCGCCGAGGACAACATGCAGGTCGCCAACTGCACCACCCCGGCCAACTATTTCCACATCCTGCGCCGCCAGATGCACCGGCCGTTCAGGAAGCCCCTGATCCTGATGACGCCCAAGTCGCTGCTGCGGCACAAGAAGGCCGTCTCGACCCTGGCGGACATGGCGGAAGGCAGCTCGTTCCACCGGGTCCTGCACGACGACGCCCAGACGCGGCCCGAGGTCTCCGGCATCACGATCAAGGCGGACAAGGACATCCGCCGCGTCGTCCTGTGTTCTGGAAAGGTCTATTACGACCTTCTGGACGCCCGCGAGAAGAAGGTCGCGTCCGGTCAGGGCGGTGACGACGTCTATTTGTTGCGGCTGGAACAGTTCTATCCCTGGCCGATGAAGTCGCTGCTGACCGAACTGGCCCGCTTCCCCCAGGCCGAGGTGGTCTGGTGTCAGGAAGAGCCCAAGAACATGGGTGGCTGGACCTTCGTCGATCCTTGGCTGGAACTGACGCTCGAGAAGCTGGACGTGACGTCCAAACGCGCCCGCTATGTCGGCCGCCCGGCCTCGGCCTCGACCGCCGCGGGCCAGATGAGCCGCCATCTGAAGGAACTCGAGGCCTTCACGACCGAAGCTCTCGCCTGACGGCCTCTCACGCCTGACACACCGCTCGCCTATATACCGACCCGCCTGACACGAACCGGAACCGATCCATGGCCGACATCCTGACCCCCACGCTCGGAGAATCCGTCTCCGAAGCGACCATCGCCAAATGGTCCAAGAAGGTCGGCGACCCGGTCAGGAAGGACGAGATCCTGGTCGAGCTGGAGACCGACAAGGTCTCGCTGGAGGTCGTGTCGCCGTCGGACGGCAGCCTGGCCGAGATCAAGTTCGCCGAGGGCGACACGGTCACGCCGGGCGCGATCCTGGGTTCGGTGACCGAAGGCGCGGTCGCCGCCAAGCCCGCAGACGCCGCGCCGGCGGCCAAGGCCGAACCGGCCCCGGCGAAGCCTGATGCGCCCGCGCCGGGCTCGGCCAATGCCGGGTCCGCCGCCTACAAGGCACCCGCCGGCGACGCGGCGCTTTCGCCCTCGGTCCAGCGCATCGTGACCGAGAACAAGCTCGACCCGTCGGCTATCGCTCCGACCGGGCCCAAGGGCAATATCACCAAGGGCGACGCCCTGGCCGCGATCGGCGGGGCGCCGGCTCCGACCCCGGCGGCGGCGGCACCCGCTGCCTCTTCCGCCCCGCGCGCCGATCATCCGCGCGAGGAGCGGGTCAAGATGACCCGCCTGCGCCAGACCATCGCGCGCCGCCTGAAGGAATCCCAGAACACCGCCGCCCAGCTGACCACCTTCAACGAGGTGGACATGACGGCGGTCATGGCGCTGCGGAACCAGTACAAGGACGCCTTCGAAAAGGCCCACGGCGTCAAGCTGGGCTTCATGTCCTTCTTCACCAAGGCGGTGGTCGCGGCCCTGAAGGAGATCCCGGCGGTCAACGCCGAGATCGACGGCTCTGACATCATCTACAAGAACCACTACGACATCGGCGTGGCCGTCGGCACCGACAAGGGTCTGGTCGTGCCGGTCCTGCGCGACGCCGATCAGCTGACGCTGGCGGGGATCGAGAAGGGCATCGGGGCGCTGGGCAAGGCCGCCCGTGACGGCGACCTGACGCTGGACCAGCTGCAGGGCGGCACCTTCACCATCACCAACGGCGGCACCTACGGCTCGCTGATGTCGACGCCGATCCTGAACGCGCCGCAATCGGGCATCCTGGGCATGCACAACATCGTCCAGCGCCCGATGGCCGTGGACGGTCAGGTCGTGATCCGTCCGATGATGTATCTGGCGCTCAGCTACGATCACCGCATCGTCGACGGCAAGGAGGCGGTGACCTTCCTGGTGCGGGTGAAACAGCTGTTGGAAGATCCGGCGCGGGCGCTGCTGGACCTGTAGATGGCGCCGGCCTTCCATCTGTCGCTGTCTGTCGCAGACCTCGATCGGACGGAGGCCTTCTACACCGGCGCTCTGGGGGCTCGGGTCGGACGCCGGACGCGGGCCTGGATCGATGTTTGGCTTTTCGGCGCGCAGGTCACGGTCTACGCCCGACCCGGCGGCGTCTTGCCCTTGCCTCAGAGGGACACGCTCCATTTCGGAGCGACCCTGGCTTGGGACGACTGGGAAGTGCTCGCCGGCCGGCTGAACGAGGCCAAGGCGATCTTCAGGCTTTCCCCGACCGTCGATGACGCTCGGGGACAGGCCAAGATGATGCTGGTCGACCCAGACGGCTATCTGATCGAGATCAAGGCGTACCGCGATCCCGAGGCGGCGCTGAACCGACCGCTCTGATAGCGGAGGGTCGATCGAGCACCGAGCCGGTGCTGCTGCCGAGCGCCGGGGGTGGTGTGTCGTAGCGGATCGGGGTCGCCGATAGCCGGATCGGGTTGGCCACGGTTCGCACGGGGCCTGACAGGTCGTCGCGCGCCTGCGTGACCTCCAAGGCCCGCTCGATCGCCTGCGGCTCGGCGAAGACCTGTTCGACGGTGTTGATCGGCCCGCAGGGGACACCGGCCGTTTCCAGCGCCTGCATCAGCTCCGCCATGGTCCAGCCCGCCGTGACGGCCGAGATCGTGGCGGCCAGTTCGACGCGGTGTTCGATCCGTCCGGCGTTGGTGGAATAGCGCGCGTCCCCCGCCGGAGCGCCGGCGTCCAGCACGCCGCAAAGCGTCCGGAACTGTCCGTCGTTGCCGACCGCGATCACCACCATGCCGTCCGAACAGGGAAAGGGCTGATAGGGGACCAGGTTGGGGTGGGCGTTGCCCATGCGGGTGGGCGCGACACCGGAGACGAACCAGTTGGTCGCCTGATTGGCCAGCATGGCGGCCTGGACGTCGAACAGGGCGATGTCGATGTGCTGGCCCTGGCCCGTCGCGCGGGCGTGCAGCAGGGCCGCCAGGATGGCGTTGGAGGCATAGAGGCCGGTCGCCAGATCGACCACGGCGACGCCGACCTTCATCGGCTCGGCCCCCGGCGCGCCATCCGGCTGGCCGGTGATCGACATCAGCCCGCCCATGGCCTGGATCATGTAGTCGTATCCGGCCTGCTGGGCGCGCGGGCCGGTCTGGCCGAAGCCGGTGATGGAGCAATAGACGAGGCGCGGATTGATCGCCGCCAGGCTTTTGTAGTCCAGGCCGTATTTCGCCAGTCCGCCGACCTTGAAGTTCTCCACCAGCACGTCCGAGGTGCCCACCAGTCGCCGGATCGTGTCCGCGCCTTCCGCCGTCGCCATGTCCAGCTCGACCGACTTCTTGCCCCGGTTGGCGCACAGGAAATAGGCCGCGTCGCCGCGCGACCCGTCGACCTTCGTCGTGAACGGCGGGCCCCACGCCCGGGTGTCGTCGCCAATGCCCGGCCGTTCGATCTTGATGACCTCGGCCCCCAGGTCGGCCAGCATCTGGGTCGCCCAGGGGCCCGCCAGGACCCTCGACAGGTCGAGCACGCGAACGCCCGAGAGCGCCTGAGGCTGGGTCATGGGCGGGGGTCCTAGAGGCCGGGATCGAAGGCGCCGGCGTCGCGCATCCGGCATTCGCGGGCGATCTGCGCCCGATAGCCCAGGTCGTCCGCCATCCTCTTGATCTCGTCGGACACGGTCGTCTTGTGGACGCCCGGCACCATCGCATGGGCGAAGGCGCAGGCGGTCAGCCGGGCCAGTTTCAGGCCGAAGCGCGAGGCCGCGGCGGCGTGGTGCAGATAGGTCTCGCCCACCTCGCGCGGGTGGTCGGCGAACAGGCGGTTCAGGGTCCGGAGCATGAGGCCAGACTAGACCGGCGAAACGCTTCGCTCCAGTCGTCTCGCTATTCGCCTCGTGCGGGCTTGCGGCACGCCCGCCGAACGGTGACCATGGCTGGTCGGAGGGGCGTCAGACCACCGGCCTATCGACAACCGGGAGACGGCATGGCGGGCGCGCACGGGGGCGGCGGCGAATACAAGGACCTCGTCGTCTTCCTGGCGGCGGCGGGCGTCGTCGTGCCCCTGTTCAGCCGGTGGAAGATCAGCCCGGTGCTGGGTTTCCTGGCCGCCGGTGTCCTGCTGGGGCCGGACGGCTTGGGCCGGTTCTCCGACGTCGTGCCCTGGTTGGGGTTGCTGACGATCTCGGACGCCGAACAGCTGGCGCAACTGTCCGAGCTGGGCGTGGCCTTCCTGCTGTTCATGATCGGACTGGAGCTGTCGTGGGACCGGCTGCGGGCCATGCGGCGGCTGGTCTTTGGCCTGGGCATGAGCCAGATCGCCCTGTGCGCGGCGGTGCTGGCGGGCGGCTTCATGCTGATGGGTCAGCCCCTGGCCAGCGCGGCGGTCCTGGGTCTGGGCCTGTCGCTGTCGTCCACGGCGGTGGTCATGCCTGTCATGGCCGAGCGCAACCGCATGCGCGGCTCGGTCGGGCGCGCGACCTTCGCCACCCTGCTGGCCCAGGATCTCGCGGTCGCGCCCATTCTGGTGACCGTGACGGTGCTGGCGACGCTCGCCATGACGGGTGGCGATCTGGACCCCAGCACGATCGGACGCGCGCTTCTGACCCTGGCCCCTGCCGCCGCAGTCATCGCTCTCCTGGTGGTGGTGGGACGGCTGGGGTTGCGCCCCCTGTTCCGCTCGGTCGCCAAGAGTCGATCCAAGGGCGGCGGCGGCCGTCAGGAGCTGTTCGTCGCCCTGTGCCTGCTGATCGTCGTCGGGGCGGGCGTGGCGGCCGAGGCCGCGGGTCTGTCGATGAGCCTGGGGGCGCTGATCGCAGGCCTGCTGTTGGCCGAGACGGAGTATCGCCGCGAAATCGAGATCAACATCGAGCCCTTCAAGGGCCTGTTGCTGGGCGTCTTCTTCGTCGGGGTCGGCATCGGGCTGGATCTCGACGCCGTGGCCGCCAACCCGGTCGGGGTCTTCGGCCTGGCCCTGGCCCTGACGGCGGTGAAGGCCGGGCTGATCTTCGGCCTGGCCCGGCTTTGGGGCCTGTCGTGGCGCGCCGCGGTCGAGACCGCGCTGGTCCTGGGCCCGGCCGGGGAGTTCGCCTTCGTCATTCTGAACACCGGCCTGGTCGAGGGTATCGCCGACCCCGCCTTCACCCAGGCCGTCCTGGTCTCGGCCACCATCAGCATGTTCAGCGTGCCCCTGATGGCCATGCTGGGCCAGAAGCTGGCGGGCAAGGCTCCGGTCGCCACGGCCCTGATCCCGACAGAGGCGGAGCCCCGCGCGGGCGACGTTCTGATCGTCGGCTTCGGCCGCGTCGGTCGCCTGGTCGCCGAGATGCTGGCCGAGCACGGCCAGAGCTTCATCGCCGTGGACAGCGACGTCTCGACGGTGGCCGCGGCCAGGCGGGACGGCTTCAACGTCTCCTACGGCGACGCCGCGCGGCCGGAGATGCTGAAGCTGTGCGGAATCGACGAGACCCGCGCGGTCGTCGTCACCATGGATGCGCCCGGCAAGGTCGATGAGGTGGTCATCGCCGCCCGAGCCCTGCGCGCGGACCTCCCCGTCATCGCCCGCGCCCGCGATGACCGTCATGCCGCGCGGCTGTATGCCCTCGGCGTCACCGACGCCGTGCCCGAGACGACCGAGGCCAGTCTGCAACTGGCCGAGAACACCCTGGTCGACCTGGGCATACCCATGGGGCTGGTCCTGGCCTCGATCCATGAGCGGCGGGACAAGTTCCGCGCCGTCTTCCAGGAGGCCATCCCCGCAGACCGGCGCGATCGGCCCACACGGGCGCTGCGGGCCAGACTGCAGCCTTAACTCTGTCCACGACCCAATTTGGTCACGCTTTGCTGGTGAAAGCGGCGGCTCCTCCCGGGGCTTGGCCTTGCGAGGGCCGGCCGTGTGCGTCCGCCTTTGTGGATCGCCGCCGGTCTTCCTGCCTTTCCCCTGCCCCTCAACCGGCCTCGCGGCTCTTCCTCCGCGCGGCGTCAGTCACAGAGTATTCGTGTTCATGCGTGAGTCCGCGTCGACCGCCTCTTCCGTCGCCTCCACACCGTCCGGAGAGCCCCGGCTCAACCGGCGTCAGGCCGCCAAGGTGCGCACCCGCCAGAAGGTCCTGGACGCCGCGCGTAACCTGTTCGCCGAGCGCGGCTATGAACCCGCCACCATCCGCGACATCGCCAAGGGTGCCGGCATGTCGACGGGCGCGGTCTTCGCCAACTTCCAGGACAAGGCCGAGCTGTTCGAGGCCGTCCTGACCGAGGACATGGCGGGTCTGGCCGAAACCATGCAGAAGGGCGCCGGCGACGGCTCGACCCGTGATCGCCTGGTGAACGCCCTGTCGGCGGGCTATCACGGCTCGATCGACCAACTGCCGCTGTTCCAGGCCATCGTCGCCCGGTCCTGGTTCCAGCCGGTGGCCGCCGAGACCCGCCAGCGCGCCGCGACCCGCAGCCTGACCGACGTCATCGCCGGAATCCTCCGCCAGGGCGTCGCCGCCGGCGAGTTGAACCAGGACGCCGACGTGCCTCTGCTGACCGAGCTGACGTGGGACGCCTATCTGTCCAACTATCGCCGGGCCGCCTACGACGGCTGGACCGTGGACCAGCTGGCCCGGCACATCGGCCGCCAGGTCGACACCCTGCTGGCGGGCGTGGCGACCAAGTAACCCGCTAGCTCTTCCATCTCAACACGGCGGATTTCACAGGATTGACGAAGCCGCGGCCCTCGCCGCGGCTTTTCGTCCATTCGCGCTTCAGCTGCTGGTACCATTTGGCCTGGGTGTCGGCGTCGTCGATCCAGATCAGGGCGGGGTCATAGCGCAGCCCCTCGTTCTGCAGGTTCACCATCCCCCCGTCCTGCTTCAGGAAGGCGACCACGCCCATCCGCAGGAAAGGCTTGGCGATCCCGAACACCCAGTGGTCGGACCAGAAGATCTGGGTGATGCGCGTCTTGGTCTCCGTCACCGGCGTCAGGCAGGTCAGGGCCAGGACCTGCTTTTCCCCCACCAGAATATGCTCCCAGCGATAGCCGGGCAGGCGGAAGGTGATCTCGGTGGCCGGCGTGCCGCCCAGGATCTTGTAGGCTCGGCTGTTCGACGACGGCGCGTGGCGGACCATGGCGAAGCCCAGGTCACAGGGTTCGAACCGTTTGGACTTCTCGTGCATCGAATGCTCCGAGCGCCACCACCACTGCTGATGAACATAGGGGCCATGGGCGGGATCCATCAGGCCGACGACCGCATGGTCGATGTGACTGTCGAAATCCATCACCTCGACCAGCTTCGCTTCGCCGCCGACGACGCCGGGAAAGGTCGGGGGCGCATGGTCGGGCTCGGCCTCGGAGCGTGGGTCGGCGCGCAGGAAGACGAACACCATCCCCTGGCTCTCGGCCACGGGATAGGACCGCACCCGGATGCGGTCGGCCTCGAAGGCCTGGTCGTCGACCAGCGACGGAATGGCCGCGCAGACGCCGTCGGTGCGAAAACGCCAGCCGTGGTAGGGGCATTCCACGGTCTCGGTGCCGTCCCCGCCGGGATCGCCCTTGTCCACGATGCGGCCCGCCGACAGGGGGGCGGCCCGGTGCGGGCAGATGTCGCGCATGGCGAACAGACAGCCGGCCCGAGTCCTGCCGATCAAGACCGGCTCACCCAGAAGTTCGTGACGCTTCATCTCGCCCGGCCGCACATCGCGCGCGAGGGCCGCGAAATACCAGGTGTCGAGTACGAAGCCGCGACCGAAGCCCTGAGGCGGGGCCTTGGCGTCGGGTCCCGGATCGGCGCTCCGCGCTGTCCGGGATGACAAGGAGGTGGAGCTGTCTGCGGGCATGGCCGCCAGTCTAGGGCCTGACGCGCCGTCGCGAAACCATGCCCGCGGCGTCCTGCCGGAGACACGGCGCCCGACACGCGTTAGTCTTGGGCCATGGCCCTGCTGGACTGGATGACGGAGGCGACCGGTCCCGTAGTGGAGGGCGACGGCGTCCTGCTGCGTCCGCCGCGCGCCGGGGATTTCGCCGCCTGGGCCGATCTGCGCGACCGGTCGCGGGCCTATCTCCAGCCCTGGGAACCGGCCTGGCCCGAGGACGATTTGACGCGCGCCGCCTTTCGCCGCCGTCTGGCCCTCTATGCCCGCGAGATGGACCAGGGCCACGCCTGGCCTCTGTTCGTGCTCGATCCGAAGGGCAAGACATTGTACGGCGCGATCACCCTGTCGAACGTCCGGCGCGGCGTGGCCGAGACCGGGACGCTCGGCTACTGGATCGGCCAGCCCTATGCGGGGCGGGGGCTGGGCACGGCGGCGCTGCGCGCGATGGCGGGCTTCGCCTTCTCGTCCGCGCGGCTGCATCGGCTCGAAGCGGCCTGCCTGCCGGCCAACATCGGCTCGCGACGGGTTCTGGAAAAGGCCGGATTTCGCAAGGAAGGCGAGGCCCGGGCTTATCTTAAAATTAACGGCGTGTGGGCAGACCATCTTCTGTTCGGCCTGGTCTCTGACGAGTTCAAGGCGTCCTGAAGGAATGCCCGCGACGTGACCCCGCGATCCCGCAGCCTGACCTGGGACGCGACCACCGCGATCGAGGCGCTGGCCGCCGCCGACAGCGCCCTGTGGATCTGGACCCCCGCCGAGGACTCGCTGCGTCTGACGGGCGCGACGCGGTCCCTGGGTCTGGGCCCCCTGGCCCCCGATTGCTCGGGCGCGGCCTTCGTCGCCCTGGCTCTGCCGCAGGACCGGGCCCTGGCGGAGCGCATCCTGAAGCCGGCCGAAGAGGGTACAGAAGTCGCTGTCCGCCTGCGCATGCGCGGGTCCGAGACCTGCCTGTGGCGCGGGGTCTGGCTCGAGGATGGACTGCGCGCCGCCGGGATGGTCGCGCTGGAGACCAAGATTTCCGGGTCGGACAAGGACGAGCTGACTGGCCTGCTGGACCGCAAGGCCTTTCTGGCGCGCGTCGGCGAGGCCCTCACGGCCCCCGGCGAGTACGAGATGATCGTGGCCGACGTCGACCGGCTACGCCGGCTGAACGAGGCCCTGGGCCACGAGCGGACCGATCGGGTCATCTCCGCCCTTGGCTCGCGCATGGCCGCCGCTTTCTCCGACGCCGCCTCGTCGGCTCGCATCGGCGAGGATGAGTTCGCCATCATCGTGCCGCGGGGCATTGGCAATGCCGCCGACAGGCTACGGGATGCCCTGGAGCAGCCTCTGCGGGTCGCGGGCTTCGACATCTATCCGACCGTCTCGATCGGCTCGGTCGCCTGCGACGGGGGGCCCGACGCCGCCGACGCCGCCGAACTGCTGCGCCGGGTCGAGCTGGCCGTCGGATCGGCCAAGAAGCTGGGTCGGGGCGGGACCGCCGCCTATGGCCGGGCCCTGGAGAGCGACAGCCTCAGTCGTCTGGCGCTCGAGGCCGACCTCAGGAACGCCTTCGTGCGCGGCGAGATCGAGCCCTTCTTCCAGCCGATCGTGAACCTGAACACCGGGGCGGTGGCCGGGTTCGAGGCTCTGGCCCGATGGCGTCACCCCAAGCGGGGCCTGGTCCCGCCGGACGAGTTCCTGGGCCTGACCGACGAAATGGGCCTGATGAACGATCTGGGGCTGATGATGATGACCCAGTCCGCCCGGCAACTGGCCGAGTGGATCCAGCGCCACCCCACCGCCGGCAGCCTGTTCTGCAGCGTCAACCTGTCGGTCGGGGAGATCGAGCGACCCAATCTGGTCGAGGACGTGGCCCGCGTCATCGCGGAAACCGGCCTGCCGCGCGGCGCTCTTAAGCTGGAGGTCACGGAGGGCGACATCATGCGCGACACGGCGACCGCCGCCGTGATCCTGCAAAAGCTCAAGGACGCGGGCGCCTCCCTGGCGCTCGACGATTTCGGCACCGGGTTTTCGTCCCTGTCCTATCTGGCGCGGCTGCCGTTCGACACGCTCAAGATCGACCGCTATTTCGTCCTGACCATGGACAAGGACGAGGGCTCGGCCAAGATCGTCAAGTCGGTGGTCAATCTGGGCCGCGACCTGTCGCTGGAAGTGGTCGCCGAGGGCGTCGAGAACGCGGGCCTCGCCCGGCTGCTGCTTCAGGCTCAGTGCCATTACGGCCAGGGTTTCGGCTATGCGCCCGCCCTGCCGGCGCAGGAGGCCGAGGTCTATCTGAACGAGAGCCTTTCAGACGGCGCCGCCCCGCTGAAGGCGCGCTCGGGTTAGGCCCGGCCGCTCTGGCTTGACAGGCGGGCGGCGTCCACCCCCAGACCGGCCAGGGCCCGGGTCCACTTTGTGTCGAAATCGGTGTCGAACAGGACGTCCAGGTCCGCCTCTGCGGTCAGCCAGACGTTGTCGGCGATCTCCTCCTCCAGCTGCCCATCGCCCCAACCGGCATAGCCCAGGGCCAGCACCGCGCGGCGCGGGCCCATGGCCAGGTCGGTCATCGCCGCCAAGGCTTCGCGCGTTCCCGTCATGGCCAGGCCGTCGCCGAACGGCGTCGAGGAATCGGCGATCATCCAGTCGTCGGTGTGCAACACGAAGCCGCGCTCGCGCTCCACCGGACCGCCGATCAGCACGGGCCGGTCGTCACCGCCGACGCTGGGCGTCGCCAGCGTCTTGAGCACGGCCTTCAGATCCACGCCCGGCGCGGGCCGGTCGATCCGCAGGCCCATCGCATGGTCCGGCCCGTGGGCGCAGACCACGATGACGGCGTGTTCGAAGCGCGGGTCTCCGATGCCGGGCATGGCGACCAGCAGGCGACCTGTCAGGGATTGGAAGTCGGACATGGGTTGATGATCGGCATGAAGACGGCCTGGCGCAAGACGTTCAGGCGACGCGGGCTTGGCCTTGGTGCCCGCGCGGACTATCTGAACCACAGATGCCCTGAGCGTCCTACTCGACCCTTCCACCGGAGCCTGCCATGACCCTTCAGATCGGCGACAGCCTGCCGTCCGCCACCCTGATGACACCGACCCCGGACGGGCCCCGGCCGATCACGACGGACGAGGTGTTCAAGGGCAAGACCGTCGCCCTGTTCGCCGTCCCGGGGGCCTTCACCCCGACCTGTTCGGCGCGCCACCTGCCGGGGTACGTCGATCACAGGGACGCGCTGAAGGCGAAGGGCGTGGACACCATCGCCTGCCTGTCGGTGAACGATCCCTTCGTCATGGGGGCCTGGGCCGAAAGCCAGGCTGTCAGCGCCGACGATGTCCTGATGCTGGCCGACGGCAACGGCGAGTTCACCCGCGCCATCGACCTGACCATGGACGCCAGCCGGGGCGGCATGGGCCAGCGGTCCAAGCGCTATTCGATGCTGGTCAAGGACGGGGTCATCACCCAGCTGAACATCGAGGAGCCCGGTGTGTTCGAGGTCTCCTCGGCCGAGCATCTCATCGCGCAGATTTAAGGGACGCTACCGCTCACAAGGGCGCTACCGCTCGCGACGCGGTCGCTCGCTGCTTGAGCGCGGGTCGTTGCGCTACCGCTCGCGACGCGGTCGCTCGCTGCTTGAGCGCAGACTAAAGGACCGTCGCTGAGGTCGGGGTTCTCGGTGCTCAGGCGGCGGCGGTCGCGGGTGCCGTGTCCGCCTCGGTCGCGGCTTCGGCAAGGACATGGTTCAGCGCGCCCAGCAGGGTCGCCGGGGTCAGGGGCTTGGACACGAAGTAGTTCATGCCTGCCGCCATGCAGGCGGCGATGTCTTCCGGAGCGGTGTCGGCGGTGACGGCGATCACCGGGACTCCGGCGTTCGGCCCACCCCCGGCGCGCAGGCGCCGTGTGGTCTCGCGTCCGTCCAGCTCAGGCATGCGCACGTCCATGAAGATCACGTCGAAGACGCCCGTCTCGCACTGGGCCAGAGCCGCGAGTCCATCGGCGGCCGAAGCGATGTCGCAGCCCAGCGGCGCCAGGATCAGCTCGACCGCGCGGCGGTTGATGTCGTGATCGTCGACCACCAGGACGCGCAGGGGCCGGTCGTCGCCGTCCTCGTCGCCCACCGTCTCGACCTCCGCGATCGGCTCGGGCTCGGGCTCGGGCACCGCCACGACGACGGGCGTTGGAGGTGTCTCCGGGATCGCATCGACAGCCTTCTCGACGATGGCTTCTTCTCCGGCATCGATCTCGACCTTGGTGGTTCGCGCGGTCGGCTTGCGAGGGGTCAGGCTTCTGACGATGTCGCCGCGCGTGTCGTCGCCAAAAACACGAGGCGCGATCTTGTCGGTCTCGCCCTGCGGCAGGACCAGCGAGATGGTGAAGGAGGCCCCCTCGCCGGGCCGGCTGCGGGCCGTCAGGCGGCCGCCCATCAACTGGATCAGATCGCGACTGATCGACAGCCCCAGGCCGGTGCCGCCGTGCTGGGCGCTGACGCCCGCGGCGGTCTGATCGAAGGGGGTGAACAACCTTTCCAGCTGTTCGGGCGTCATCCCCGGGCCGGTGTCGGCGATCTCGATCAGGACGGCGTGCTCGGCCGGCTCCTCGGGCCATGCTGACAGACGCAGGGTCACAGAGCCCGTCGCGGTGAACTTCATGGCGTTGGAGACCAGATTGTTCAGCACCTGACGAAGCCGCATCGGGTCGCCCTTGACCGAGGCCGGCAAGGAGGCCGCCCCTTCGACCCGCAGCGACAGGCCCTTGGCGCGCGCCTCGCCCTGCCAGAACATCAGGGTCTGGGCGATCAGGCTGCGCAGGTTGAAGTCCACGCTCTCGACCGTCATGTGGCCGGACTCCAGCTTGGCGTGATCCAGCAGGTCGTCCAGCAGGGCCTTCATCATGATGCCGGCGTCGGTGATCAGGGCGGCCTGGGCGCGCGCCGGACCGGTCCCGGCCCCGCGCTCCAGTTCGGCCGCGCCAGTCATGATGGCGCTGATGGGCGTCCTCAGGTCGTGACCGATCGAGGCCAGGAAGACCTGTCTGCTGGCCATGATCCGCTCGGCCTCGGCGCGCTTGCGGTCCGCCTCGAGCCGGGCGGCCGTCTCGGCTTCGGCGGACTTGTTCATGCGGTCCCAGGTGGAGAGGCAATAGACGCCGAAGACGCAGAACGCGACCGTCGCCGCCATCAGGAAGGCGTGGGACGCGCCGTAATAGCTCATCCAGAACGGCACCGAGGCCATGTAAAGGAAGTGCGGCGTGATGGTCACCGCCAGCACGCGCCGCGACCGGGGCGAGTTGATGACGCCATAGATCGCGCCCGATGCGGCCAGAACAGCGGCGCAGACGCCCCCCATCGGTCCGCCCAGCCACCACAAGGGAATGGTCAGACTGCCGAAGGCGGCGGCGTTCAGAAACAGCATGAGATGGCCGAGCGCGTTCCGCCCCGCGCCCATCTGGTCGGTGCGTCCGCTGGTCACGGGGGCGAAAATCCACAGGTCCAGGGCCTGGACCAGGAAGTAGCCGACGCACCAAAGGGCCGAGATCTGCCACCCGAACACCGGCGTGAAGATCAGGGCCGTCGCCAGCCCCATCCCCAGTCGCTGGGTCAAGGCGCGACGACGGGCCCGGATCGCCGGAGCCCAGTCCGGCGTCGTGTCCGTATAGGATTGCGACATGCCCGTCCTCGAAATGAGGCGGCGGCCGCCTCGCATCGCGGGATGATGACCGGTTCGGCCTAACGCTCCGTCAACGTCCGGTTGGCGGCGGCCTCGGCCACGGAGGTGAAGCCGTCGGCGCGGAGCCGCGAGGCCAGGTCGCGCTTGATGCGTCCGATCAGTCCGACGCCGTCATAGATCAACGCCGAATAGACCTGGACGGCGCAAGCCCCGGCCCGAATGCGCCGATAGGCCTCCGCCCCGCTGTCGACCCCGCCGACCGCAATCAGAGGCAGGCGGCCAGCAGCGGCCTCGGCGGCGTGGATCAGGGCCTTATGTGCCTTTTCGCGCAGTGGCGCGCCGGAAAGGCCGCCCGCTTCGGCGCGGTCGGGCGAGGTCAGGCTCGGCGGCCGGTCCAGGGTCGTATTGGACACGATCAGGGCGTCGATCCGGTGCGCCAGGGCGGCCTCGACGATCATGGCGATCTCGGCGGGCGTCAGGTCAGGGGCGATCTTGAGGAAGACGGGCGCTGCGGTGGTCCGCGCCTCGGCCACCCGACCCAGCAGGTCGTCCAGCGCCTCGCGCCCCTGAAGCGCCCTGAGGCCCGGCGTATTGGGCGATGAGATGTTGACGGTGAAATAGTCCGACAGGCCCGCCAGCCTCCTCAGCCCGGCGACATAGTCGGCCGCCCGGTCCTCGGTATCCTTGTTGGCGCCGAGGTTGGCCCCGACCACGACGTCTGTGGGTCGATCCCGAAGGTGACCGGCGAAGACCTCCAGCCCCGCGTTGTTGAAGCCCATGCGATTGATGATCGCCCTGTCCTGCGACAGGCGAAACAGTCGGGGCCTCGGATTGCCGGGCTGGGCGCGCGGCGTCACCGACCCGGCCTCCACAAAGCCGAAGCCCAGACGCGCCAGGCCTCCAAGAGCCTCCGCGTTCTTGTCCAGGCCGGCGGCCAGGCCGATCGGGTTCGTCAGTCTCAGGCCCGCCACGCTGGTCGCCAGGATCGGGTCGTCCGGCGGCGAAGCAGGCAGGGGGGCGTGCTTCAGGGCTCCGATCGCAAGACCGTGGGCGGTTTCGGGGTCCAGGGTGCGGAGCAGAGCCGTCAGCATGCGAACGGCGCCGCCTCGATCACCGCCGTGGTCGGCATCGGGCCATAGATGTGCGGGAAGAGCGCCCCGCCGCGCGACGGCTCCCAGACGACAGCATCGCCCAAGGCTTCCAGATCGACGGTCAGGCGCATGAGGTCCGTTCGACCGGCGAAATGCTTTCTCGCCGTCTCGGCCAGCTGCGCGGCGGTCGACAGGTGGATGTAGCCGTCCGCCCGGTCGACCTCGGAGCCCAGGAAGACGCCCTCGGCCAGGGCGCGTCGCCATTCGGCGGCGTCCAGCAGCTTGTAGACGTAGCGATCCGCCATCAGTCGTCCGCCCCGCCGCCGAAGGCCTTGGGCGTCAGGAAGCCGTCATAGGCGCAGCGGCCCGCCACATCGACCTCGAACGCCGCAGCCGCCCCGGTCGGAAAGCCCCCGGCCAAACGATCCAGGATGGCCGGCGAGGCCGCGCTCTCGGTCAGATACTCCAGCGCCAGGGTATGGACCCCCGGGTTGTGGGCCATGACGAGCAGGCATCCGGCCTGGTCCTCGGCGTCCTCGACCAGACGCCGGATCGTGTCGGGCGAGGCATCGTAAAGGCGCGGTTCGATCCGGACCTCCACATCGCCGAGGGCTTCCTGCACCGCGTCCCAGCTCTGGCGCGTCCGAAGCGCGGGGCTGACCAGCGCCAGGTCGGGGCGGAGCTTTTTCTCGGCCAGCACCCGTCCCATGAGGGCGGCGTCGGCGGTCCCGCGCGCGGTCAGGGCGCGGTCGCGGTCGAGGCCGGAGACGGCGGCGCGCTCGGTCTTGGCGTGGCGCATCAGGATCAGGCGGTGCATGGCCCGCCGTTACAGGGGTTCGCGGCGCGCTTCCACCCCGTCGCCTGTCCGTGGCGTCCGGGTCGCCGGCTGGGGCCGCAGGGCCCCGGCCTCCACCCGAACGCGCGCGCCATGGCCCGAGGGGCGAATGCGCGCATAGGCCTGACGCGTGGCCTCCAGCAGGATCACGCCCGCGAAGCCTGGCGCGATCCGTCGCCCGACCTGTTCGAACCCGTCGGCCATGCCCATCAGCGGGGTCCACGGCGGGACATAGAGAGTCTGGGACCAGGCGGTCGGCTCCAGGCCCGCCGCCCGCACCAGTCGCTCCAGCTGGCCTCGGGTGAACGGTCGCCCGTGCCCGAACGGCGTCCCCTCCGCCCGCGCCCACATGCCGCCGCGCGCCGCCGCAGCCAGGATGATCCGCCCTGCCGGTGCCAGGGCCCGAACGGCCTCGGTCAGCAGCAGCGTCGGATCGTCTGCCTCTTCCAGTGCGTGGACCAGCAGGACGCGGTCGAACGACCCGGCCGCGAACGGCAGCCGTTTGTCGTCGACCAGCAGGGTGCGGTTCCGACCCGCCGACGGCCACAGCTCGACGCCCTGACCCGCAGGCATGGCGGCGATGACGCGTCGCGCGCCGACGAAGGCGTCCAGCCAGGGCGTCGCATAGCCGACGCCCAGGACGTCGCAGCCCTCGGCCTCGCCCCAGGCGTCCTCCAGCCGCTTGGCCAGCAGCCGGCGGACCAGGATGCCGCGGGGCTCGCCGTAGAAGGCGCGAAGATCTTCGATGGCGCGGCGCATGGTCCTGACTATATGGCGGAGACGCCCGCTTCACCAAGGATGACGCCATGCCCCTGACCGTTCACCTGTTCCCGGCCCGCGAGGACAACTACGCCTTCCTGGCCCGGGACGAGGCCACCGGTACTGTGGCCGCGATCGACACGCCGGATGCCCAGGTGATCCTGGATGCGATCCAGCGACTGGGCTGGGGCAGGCTGGACCGGATCATCAACACCCACTGGCACCCCGACCACACCGAGGGCAACGAACGGCTGAAGGCCGAGACAGGCTGCGACATCTGGGGGCCTGAGGAGGTGAAGAAGGTCGCGCTTCTGGATCATGTGGTCGAAGAGGGCGATGTGGTCCGTATCGGCGACACGACCCTGCACGTCACCGCCACGCCCGGTCACACCCTGGGCCACGTCGTCTTCCGCTCGGTGGAGGACCAGATCGCCTTCACAGGCGACACCCTGTTCACCCTGGGCTGCGGTCGCCTGTTCGAGGGCACGCCCGAGCAGATGTGGGACAGTTTGCAGCGCATCGCCGCCTGGCCCGACGAGACGGTGCTGTACGGCGCGCACGAATACACCGCCTCCAACGCCCGCTTCATGGTGACCGTCGATGACCGACCGGAGGCCCGCGCCCACGCCGAGGGCATTTTCACCAGGCGCGCCCTGGGCGAGGCCACGGTGCCGACGACGCTGGGGGTCGAGCGGCGGTTCAACCCCTATCTGACCGCGCGCGACGGGGCCGAGTTCGCCGCGAGGCGCGCCGCCAAGGACGGGTTCAAGGGCTGAAGGGTCCGCTCGCTTGTCGGGCGGCTCAGGGGCCCCCATATCCAGCCCGAGATCAAGGGTCCGCCACTTCCGGGGGCTCCTGGTCGATGTCGCTTCGATCAAGGACTGACTCATGACCGGACGCCCTGTGCTGTTCGACAGCCCCTTTCTGTTGGGCTTCGACCAGACCCGAGCCCTGATCGACCGCGCCGCCAAGGCCGCGGTCGAGAGCTATCCGCCCTACAATGTCGAGCAGACCGGCGCGCATGCCGTGCGCATCTCGCTGGCGGTGGCGGGCTTCACGCCGGACGATCTGGCCATCACTCTTGAGGGCCGCCAACTGACCATCGCCGGCAAGCGTGAGGGGGTGCCCGAGCAGTCCTTTCTGCATCGGGGAATCGCGGCGCGCGGGTTCGTTCGCAGTTTCGTCCTGGCGGATGGGCTGGAAGTTGAGGGTGCGACCCTGGAGCACGGCCTGCTCCACGTCGATCTGAAGCGACCCGAAGAAGCCGCCACGGTGCGGCGCATCCCCATCAGCCTCGGCTGATTTTCACGTTCCAAGGCGACGCTTCGACGCGCCGGCGAACCCGCCGGGCGCTCGGGCGTTCCCGATTTCGAAGGAGGCGGTCCTGATGACGCCCACGATGACGAAAGAAGACTTCCAGGGATTGGGCGCGCCCGACCTGGTCTATGTGCGCGAGATCAGCGCCGCCGATGTGCTGGCCGACACGCCCCTGGCGGACGCCAAGGGTCTGATGATCGACCCCGAGCAGACCCTGTATGCGGTGCATAGTGCCGACGGTGAGCGTCTGGCGGTCATGCTGGATCGCGAGACGGCCTTCGCGGCCGCGGTCGCGCACGAACTGGCCCCCGTCTCCGTCCACTAGGGGCGGGGCTTTCGTCGAAAGTCAGGCGGCGGTCGCGGTATCGTCGCGAACGAACAGGGCGTGAATCGCGTCCACGGTTCGGGCCTGACGCAGTTGCTCGCGCATTTCCGAGGATCTCAACGCGCGCGAGACGGCGGCCAGCGCCCGCAAATGCTCGGCGCCGTCTCGCGGCGGGGCGAAAAGGGCGAACATCAGATCGACGGGCCGGTCGTCCACGGCGTCATAGGCCACGGGTGTGTCGAGGCGCACGAAAACGGCGCGGACCCGATCGATACCCTCCAGTCGCGCGTGCGGCACGGCGACGCCGGAGCCCAGACCCGTGGACCCCAGGGTTTCGCGCTCGAGAAGGGCGTCGAACACCCGCGCTTCTTCCAGATCCAGGGCCTGGGCGGCCACGGAGGCGACGCTGTGCAGAGCCTGCCGCTTGGAAGACGCGCCGCTCTTCAGGACCACTCCGTCCCGGACCAGCAGTTCACCGATATCCATGATCGTCTCGACTCACACTCATACGAGGTTCAGCGGGCCCTTGAGGGGGGAGGCGATGGGCGCGGGCGGTCTAGCCCGATCCGCGCCCGTTTGAAAGGCTTATGCGCCAGAACCGTTTACAGAACCGTGTCCGTTCAACGACACGGTGCGTTCAGGGTCTATCCACCCCACATTGCCGTCCGGCCGACGATAGACCACCGACAGACCTCCGTGGGCGGCGTTCCGGAACATCAGGACAGGATAGCCGGTCATGTCGAGCTCCAGAACCGCGCGTCCGACCGTGATGGTACGGATTTCGGACTGGGTCTCGGCGATGACCATGCCCACCGGGGGAGGCCCGTCTTCGCCCGTGTCTCCGAACACGTCGTCCTCGACAGTATCCGGGTCGCGGAGGACGATGGATCGCGCAACGTCGCGCGCGGCGTTCTCGGTCTTCTCGGGGGACAGCCCCCTGGGGCCGATGTGGTGGTCCTTGAGCCGTCGCTTGTAGCGACGCACCCGCTTTTCGAGCTTCTCGAGACTGTCGGAAAAGGCGGCGTGGGCGTCACCGCCGTGGCCTGTGGTCACAAGGGCCTGGCCCGAAGCGAGGCGGACCCAGCAGTCCACCTTGAAGCCATGACCATCCTTGGAGACCACGACCTCGGCGTCCTGGCCGCCGCGTTCGAAGTATTTTCCGACTCCCTCTTCGAGTTCCTGGGAGATGCGCGAGCCTAACGCTTCGCCGACATCCACGTGCTTGCCGCTGACTTGGACTTGCATAGGAAGCAGAACGCGACCGCCCGACAAAAGTGTCAATCGGGAACGCCGATTTCACAGTCACGCTTTTGCGATCAGCCGCGATCTTAGGCCTGCGCTCAAGCAGCGAGCGACCGCGTCGCGAGCGTTAGCGCGCGAAACCTGCGCTCAAGCAGCGAGCCGCCGTGCGGCGAGCGTTAGCGCGCTAACCCGCCTTCAGCATCCGTCGCCGCTCGACCGAGGATGGAATCCGCAAGGCTTCCCGGTACTTGGCGACGGTTCGGCGCGCGATATCGATGCCGGCTTCTTTCAGGATCTCGACGATGCGGTCGTCGGACAGAACATCGCCGTCGCGGCCCTCGTGGTCGATCATCGACCTGATCCGATGGCGGACGGCCTCGGCCGAATGACTGGCCCCGCCGTCGGTCGCCTGAATGGCCGCGGTGAAGAAGAATTTCAGTTCGAACACTCCGCGCGGCGTCGAGACGTATTTGTTCGAGGTCACCCGGCTGACGGTCGATTCGTGCATTCCGATGGCGTCGGCCACGGTCTTCAGGTTGAGCGGCCGCAGGAACTCGACGCCGAACGCCAGAAAGGCGTCTTGCTGGCGGACGATCTCGGACCCGACCTTCAGGATGGTCTTGGCGCGCTGGTCCAGCGACTTGACCAGCCAGTTGGCCTGGGCCGCGCAGTCGGCGACGAAGGTCTTTTCCGCCTCCGTCCGCGCTCCGGCCGAGACCGAGGCGTGGTAGCGCTTGTCGACCAGCAGGCGGGGCAGGGTGTCGGAGTTCAGCTCGACCTTCCAGCCTCCGGCCGGGTCCGGGCGGACATGGACATCGGGGATCACCGTCTGGGCGATCTCGCCGGCGAAGCCCGCGCCTGGCCGGGGCGTAAGGGCCTTCAGCTCGGAGATCATCTCCGACAGGTCGTCGACGTCGACGCTGCACGCCTTTCGAAGAGCCCCGAGGTCCCGCCGGGCCAGGAGGTCGAGGTTGTCCAGCAGCGCCGCCATGGCCGGGTCGAAGCGGTTTCGCTCGATCAGCTGCAGCTTCAGGCATTCGGGGACGGAGCGCGCCATGACGCCAGTGGGCTCGAACCCGTGGCACACCGCCAGCACCGCCTCGATCCGCTCCAGGCCACAGCCCAGCCGATCGGCCAGTTCTTCCAGTTCGCCGCGCAGGTAGCCGCCGTCGTCGACGCCGTCGATCAGGGCCAGGGCGACGGCATGGTCGGCCGCCGAAAACCCCGCCGAAGACGCTTGCGCCTGCAGGTGCTCCCACAGGGTCGGATCGTGACGCTCGGGCCGCTCGCCGCCGTCGCCGTCGTTGAACGACCCGCCCTTGCCCGCCGCCGACCAGTCCGACAGCCCCGGCTGGGACGCCGCCTCGTCCGACAAACGGTCCGATGTGCGTTCTCCGGGCGTGGCGTCGCCATAGACGTCATCCTCGCGCGCATCGACCGTGGTCGCGCGATCGGAAACCTCGGCATCGGCGAAACTGAGTTCCGCCGCGTCCGCCGCCAGCTCTCGCGCCGGCTCGGGGGCGCTCTCCGGCTCCTCGCGCTGGAGCAGGGGGTTCTTCTCCAACTCGGCCTCGACGTATTCGTCCAGTTCCTGATTAGACAGCTGCAGCAGCTTGATCGCCTGCTGCAGCTGGGGCGTGATAACCAGCCCCTGGCCTTGCCGGATCTCGAGCCGCTGTCCGATCACGCGCTGACGTCCTCGCCGTCCGGCCATGGTGGCCCGGAACTTGCTGTCACGATGGCGCGAAGCGGTTAACGGCGTTCTAAGCGCGGGCGGGCGGCCCTGTCGTGCAGCCCTCAGCCGCGGCCGTAGAGATCGCCCAGATAGACGCGCCGGACCTCGGGGTCGTGGATGACCTCGTCGGCCGTGCCTTCGAACAGGACCTCGCCGTTCGAGATGATCGAGGCGCGGTCGATGATGTCGAGCGTCTCGCGGACGTTGTGGTCGGTGATCAGCACCCCGATGCCCTCCCCCGCCAGATAGCGGATGACCTGGCGGATGTCGGCGATGGCCAGGGGGTCGATGCCGGCGAAGGGTTCGTCCAGCAGCATGAAGCTGGGCCGGCCGGCCAGGGAGCGGGCGATCTCCACCCGCCGTCGCTCGCCACCCGACAGACCGGTGGCCGGCGCATGGCGCAGATGGCCGATGTTCAGGTCTTCCAGCAGCCGGGTGGTCTCGACCTCGATCGCCTTGCCCGAGTGGTTCAGCTCGACCACCGCCATGATGTTCTGTTCCACGGTCATGCCGCGGAAGATCGATGCTTCCTGCGCCAGATAGCCCAGCCCCATGCGGGCGCGCTGGTACATGGGCTGGGCAGTGATGTCCTCGCCGTCCAGCCAGATCGAGCCGCTGTCAGCCGGGATCAGGCCGGTGATCATGTAAAAGCACGTCGTCTTGCCGGCTCCGTTCGGCCCCAGCAACCCCGCCACCTCGCCCCTCTGGACGGTCAGGGAAACGTCGCGCACGACCTGGCGGGCTCCGAACGCCCGGGCGATGTTCTGGACCCGAAGGCCCTTGTCGGGCGCGGGCTCGGGCGACGAGGCCGGTTCGGCCTCGCGTTCCTTCAGGTTCAGGGCGGAGAGTTCCTTGCGCGCCATCCGGTGGATCTGGCCCGAGGGCTCAGTTCGCGCCTTGCGGATAGAAGACGCCCCGCACACGCCCGCCGTTCTGGCCGCCGCCGCCCTCGATGCGGGCCTGGCCCGTATCGACATTGTAGCTCAGGCGTGCGCCGGTCAGGACATTCTGGCCCTGGGTCAGGATGACGTCGCCCGTGACCACGACCGTGGCATCGGCGACGTTGTAGATCGCCCGGTCGCCCCGGATCGTTTCGGTCGGGGTGACGTAGTAGACGTCGCCCGAGGCCTCGATGCGGGTCAGGCCCCCTGAGGCGTCGCGCGCCCCCTCGATGGCGTTGGCCCTCAGGCGCGACTGGCCTTGCGTGATCTCGGCCCTGCCGCGCAAGGAGACGGCGGTGTTGGTCAGTTCACCGGTATCGGCGCCATAGCCGATCGGCTGGTTCGAGGTGTTCGGCCGCGTCTGGGCCATCGCGACGCCGCCCGCCGCGAGCGCGAGGGCGGCCGTGGCCGTCAGCAGGATCCTGGTCGTCGTCATGGTCATCCACCGGAGGCGGCGGCGATCGTGCCCCGCACCTTGTTATCGCCAGAGCCGCTGAACACGACCCGCTGGCCCTGTTCATATATCGCATAGGACGTCGCGGAAATGGTTCCAAGGGGGCCGCGACCCTCTACGCCCTTGTCGCCCGTCACGACACCGGTGGCGGTATCCACGACCGCCTCGGGCGTCGTCAGGACAAAGCCGGAACCGCCGTCCGAGATCCGCACGTTCGGGCCGATGGTCACCGACCGCTCGGCCTCGTTGTAGATGCCGGCGTCCGCCGTCATCTCCGTGACCTTGGCCCCGCCGAGGTTCAGTCTCAGGACGGGGCCGTTCAGCCGAAACCGCCCCGTCGCCGGATCGCGGACCGCGCCTTCCGCGCCGATGACGAAGCTGCGGCCCTCGGCGTCCTGGCCATGGAACATGGGGTTGTCCAGGCGGATGTCCCGCGCCTGGCTGGCCTCGCGCTCGACGCCCGACATCACCGTGCGGAACACCGTCCAGGTCAGGGCACCGCCCGCCAGAACCACGATCAGGATGGGCAGCAGGCGGCGATAGAGCCGGACCCGCTGTGACCGGGCGCGCCAACGCTCGGCCTCGGCCGCCAGTCGCGCCTCGTCGGCCGCCTTCCGGTCAGAGACGGGCCCGAGGTCGCTCATTTGGTCCAGGTGTGGGCGAAGACGTCGTCTTCGAAACCGGCCAGGTCCAGACGGGCCCGGGTCGGCAGGAAGTCGAAACAGGCCTGGGCGATCGCGGCCCGCCCCTCGCGCGCCAGCATTTCGTCCAGGCGGTGCTTGATGGCGTGCAGATGCAGCACATCGGAGGCGGCATACTCCAGCTGCGCCGTCGACAGCTCCGCTGCGCCCCAGTCTGAGGATTGCTGGGCCTTGGACAGGTCGATGCCCGCCAGTTCGCGCGCCACATCCTTCAGCCCGTGCCTGTCGGTATAGGTCCGCGCCAGCTTGGAGGCGATCTTGGTGCAATAGACCGGCCGGGTCTCGACACCGAGATGCAGCTCGACCATGGCGATGTCGAAGCGGCCGAAGTGAAAGATCTTCAGCACGCCCGGATCGGCCATCAGCCGTTTCAGGTTCGGGCAGTCGTATGCGGGCCGATTCAGCCGCACGACATGGGCGTCGCCGTCGCCGGCCGACAGCTGCACGACGCACAGGGGGTCGCGCCCCAGTCGCAGGCCCATGGTCTCGGAATCGACGGCGACCTCGGGCCCGAGGTCCAGGCCGTCGGGCAGGTCGCCTTCGTGAAACTGAACGGTCATGGCGCTTCCTAGCGCAGCCGGGGGGCGGAGGCGATAGGGCCGTCGATCGGCGAACCCTCAAGCGAAAAGGGGGCCCGGACGGTGTCCGGACCCCCAATGTCGTCGTTGCGGCGAAGACCTAGTGTCCGCCGTCGACCGGCGTGCAGACGGTGCCGTCGGTGCAGTCCGAGAAGTGGACCTGCGGCGGCTCGACCAGGATCTCCGACGGCCGCACATGGACCTCCGGACGCTGGACGTAGATCTGGGCCGGCGCGATGCGGATCGGCGGCGCGTCCACATAGACGGGCGGGCCCTGGATGTGGATGGTCGGGCCGGCGACGTGCACCGGACGGCCGACCACCCGGTAGCCGGGCGAGGCGACGTGGATCGCCGGGCCGGCGGGAATGTTGATGGGCGGGCCCCAGCCTCCAGGAGGCGTGTAGCCGCCACCCCCCGTCCAGGGGCCGTAGAAGTCGACGACGCGCGTGCAGGCGCAGGCGTCGCTACCGTGGTGCGGCGCTTCATGGCAGCCATGCCCGTCCGACGCGGGAGCGCCGGAGATCAGCATGGAGGCCACGATCGAGATAATCGGATCCATTGTCAGCTCCCCTCAAGTCCTTGCGAGACCTCACTTTTCCCCTCTCAGGCGAACCCTGGGAGGGGCAGGCGAGCCGCCTAACCAGCGTTATATTAACCATTCTGGACTGTCTACCGCCCGGGTCGCCTTGCCCTTTGGCGTGGCCCGGACTACACGGCGGCCGTCATCGGGGAGTAGTCGCCTGCACCGCTCAGCAGGGCCCGCGTCAACACACTTCCTCTCACCCGGAGAGGATGGCGCGGACGGTTTCGGATCTGAGGCTCTCTTCGCGACAGCCTCGTCCCTCAAGCAGCGAGACGCCGCGCGTCGAGCGTTAGGGACAAAAGAAACCTGACAAGACCGTTGGCTTCGCAGGGTTGATTCCACGCGGGGTCCGGCTGCGAACGCCACAGGTCCGCCCGCCGAGGCCCCGCGAGAGACTGCGTTCTGGACGCCCTGCTGATCTCCATCGGCCTCGTCTCCCTGGCGGAGATCGGGGACAAGACCATGTTGCTGGCGATCGCCCTGGCGGCGACCTGGCGACGACCCACGCCGGTCGTCCTGGGTATTCTGGCCGCGACCCTGGTCAATCACGCCTTCGCCGCCCTCGCCGGCACCCTGGCTGCTCAGTATCTGGACGGGCCGTGGATGCGTTGGGTCGTGGGGATCGCCTTTCTGGGCTTCGCGGTCTGGGCCCTGATCCCCGATACCCTGGACGTCGAGCAGGCCGATGCGGTCGAGATCACCAGCTGGGGCATCTTCTGGACGACGACCGCGGCCTTCTTCCTGGTCGAGATGGGCGACAAGACGCAGATCGCCACGGCCGGCCTGGCCATCCGCTTTGAGAACCTGCCGCTCGTCGTCGCGGGGTCGACCATCGGGATGATGCTGGTCAACGGTCCGGCGGTCTGGCTGGGTGAGGCGGCCGCCGAGCGCCTGCCGCTGCGCTACATCCGCATGGCCGCCGCCGCCGCCTTCGCCGCGACGGGTCTGTGGGTCCTGCTGGCGGGCTAGGGTCGGATCAGAAGAACCGTTCGCCGATACGGATGGTGTCGCCCGGCGCGACCTGTGTTCCGGTGGTCAGCGGGAACTGCTGTTCGCCCGCCGCGTCCGCCCGCTTGATATAGACCCGGCGCGTGTCGGCCCGATAGGTGAAGCCTCCCGCCGTGGCCACCGCGTTCAGGACCGTCAGATTGGCGGTGTAGGGATACTCTCCCGGCGTGTTCACCTCGCCCAGGATGTAGAAGGGCCGATAGTTCAGGACCTCGGCATTGACGCGCGGCTCGGTGATGTAGCCCTGACGCAGAGCGACGGCGATCGCCTCCTGAAGCTCTCCGATGGTCAGGCCCTGGGCCTGGACCTCGCCGATCAAGGGCAGGGAGATCTTGCCCGAGTTGCCGACCAGGAACTCACCGGTCAGGGCCTCTTCGCCAAAGACGTTGACCCGCACCTTGTCGGCCGGGCCCAGGCGATACTCCGGCACGATACGGACGACCTCGCTGCCCTCGGCGATGGCAACCGGGGTCGCGCCCGGGGCGGCGGCGCAGCCCGCGAGCACGAGGCTCATCATCAGGCCGATCAGCCAGGTCAGATATCCACGCATGCCACAATCCCCACGCTCTCCGGGTCTTCTACCGGTCTTGCGGTCTTCGATCCAGTCCGGCGATCGGCGTTCTGGGGCGCGGAGGCCTTATCTCAGGAAAATATGGGGCGGAGCGGTCGCGGCCTTGTCGGGCGCGAACCCTGCGGCCCCCAGGATGGCCTGGTAGGCGGCGGCACCCAGACTGGCGTGATACAGCCGTTCGCCCCGCCACTGACCCAGGCTGACGCCGGCCTCCCCGCCCTCGGTGAGAAGCACGGTCGAGGTCGCCGCCGCATGGTCCAGGATGCGTCCGAGCGCGACGCGCTGGTCGCCGGGGTTCAGGTGGAACAGGCTGTGCCAGACCAGGACGCCGTCGAAGACGCGGCCCAGATCGAAGGTCCGCATGTCGCCGACGATCCATTCCCCGGTCGGCAGCGTCCGGGCGGCGTGGGCGATCAAGCGGGGCGAGGCGTCCACGCCGGTCAGGTGAAGGCCGCGTTCCAGCAAGGCCGCGCCCATCGGCCAGCCCGAGCCGCAACCGACGTCCAGCACGCGGGCCCCGACCGGCAGGGCGGCGACGAACCGGTCCAGCGCCGCGACCTCGTCCAGCGACTTGCCCGGACCGCCGAGGGCGCGACCGCGATCGGCGATCCAGCCCTCGGCCTGTTCGTCATAAAGGCAGACGACGCGTCCGGCCGGGTCGGTCATTCCGCCAGGAAGACGTCCAGTTCGCGGTTGAAGGCCTCGGGCTGGTCGAGGAAGACGAAGTGGGCCGCCTCGTCGATGCGCGTCAGTTCCACACCCGGCAGGGTCGCGAACGACATGCTATAGATGCCGTCTGTCATCTCGGGCGTCATGCCCGGGAAGTCGAAGGCGACATAGACCACCTCGGTCGGCACGGTGATGTTCGCCAGCTCGGGCCGCAGATCGGTGACGATCAGCTCGCGATAGGCGTTGGACGAGACGGTGCGGTCGCTGGCCGCGGTGTCGGCCAGGATCATGGGTTCGGCGGCTTCGTCGCGGACCATGGCGGCGACGGTGGCGGCGGCCTGGGCGCGATAGGCGTCCTCGGGGCTGTTCAGCATCTGGCCGTGAATCATGTCTGCCATGGGCGCGACGCTCTCGGCGGTCGGATTGGTGCCGGGCTGGGCTGGGCGAACATGGCCCCCATGAAGGGCACCATGTCGACGACCATCAGCCGACCGACCGCGTCCGGATGGCGCGCCGCGAGCATCATGCCGATCGTGCCGCCCATCGAGTGGCCAACGACGGCGGGCTTCTCCAGTCCTTGCTCGGCGATATAGCGGGCGATCTCCTCGGCGACGGGCGCGGCGACCGGGCCTTCGGCGTTGCCCTCGACCGGGGCTCCGGCGAAGCCCTGGATGTGGATGCGATGCACCCGCCAGCCGCTGCCCAGATGATCGACCGTGCCCTGCCAGACCTTGGGCGAGGAGCTCAGGCCGGGGATCAGGATGATGTCGCGCACGCCGGGGCCGGCCTCGCCGTCGACGCGGACATGCATGCGGGTCGAGGCGAAGTCGGCGTGCTGATGGGCATGATCGCCGGCCTCGCGTGTCTGGGCGAGGGCGGGAGCGGTGAGACTGAGGGCGGCGGCGCAGACGAGGGCTTTGAACATGGCGAATTCTCCTGTGTGAGGCCCGTATGCGGCATTCACTTTGGAATGTAAAGTGCTTTCTCAGTTAGGCCGAGACCATCTGCATCCCGAGCCATTCCGCGATCAGGGCCGGCTTGTCGCCGCCCTCGATCTCGACGGTCAGTTCGTGTTTCAGCAGCCAGCGGACGACGCCCCCAGAATGACCTTTGTCTTCGGCCGACAGCAGCTTGAACCGTCCCCGCACCTTCGATCCGGCCGGCACGGGGGCCAGGAACCGCAGCTTGTCGAAGCCGTAGTTGACGCCCATCACCACGCCGTCCAGCGGCTTCACAGCGTCATAGGACATGGCCGAGGCGAGGCTGAGCGTGAGAAAGCCGTGCGCGATGGTGCCGCCGAACGGCGTGGCTTTAGCCGCCTCGGGATCGACGTGGATGAACTGCTCGTCCTCGGTGATCCTGGCGAAGGCGTCGATCCGCGCCTGGTCGATCTCGAACCAGCGGCTGACCCCGATTTCGGTGCCGATCAAGGACGGCAGGTCGGCGGGCTTGGTCATGCGGCGGCTCCGGTGAAGCGGTCTTCGATGATGGCGGCGAACAGGCCCGGATCGATGTTGCCGCCGGACAGGACGATGGCGGTGGTCCGGCCTCGAGTTTCGATCTTGCCGGCCAGCACTGCGGCCAGGGCCGCCGCCCCGCCTGGCTCGACCACCAGCTTCAGCGTGCGAAAGGCGTAGCGCACGGCTTCCGCCGCCTCGGCGTCGCTGATGGTCAGGGCACCCTTCAGGACCCGCTGATTGATCGGAAACGTCAGCTCACCCGGGATCGGCGTCTGCAGGGCGTCGCAGATCGACGGCGGTCCCCTGGGATGGCCGACGCGCTCACCGGCCTTCAGGGATCGTGCCGTGTCATCATAATTCTCGGGCTCGACGGCCCAGCTCTCGGTCGCGGGGCTCTGCGCCTCCAGCACCAGATTGATGCCGGCCATCAGCCCGCCGCCGGAGCAGCAACAGACCAGCTGGTCGATCGGCCCGTCCGCCTGGTCGAGGATTTCCAGCGCTGTCGTCCCCTGTCCCTCGATGATGAAGGGATCATCGAAGGGCGGCACCAGAATCGCGTTCTTGTCGCGCGCCAGCTGGGCCCCGATCTCCTCGCGGCTTTCGGTCCAGCGATCGTACAGCCGCACCTCGCCGCCGAACGACTTCACGCCCGCGACCTTGATGGCCGGACTGTCGGCCGGCATCACGATGGTCGCAGCCGTGCCTACCATCCGCGCGGCCGCCGCCACGCCCTGGGCGTGGTTGCCCGACGAAAAGGCCACGACACCGCGTCCCCGCTCCTCGTCGGTCAGGCGGCTGATGCGGTTGTAGGCCCCCCGGAACTTGAACGCCCCGGCGACCTGCATCGTCTCGGCCTTCAACAGGATGCGCCCGCCCATGCGTTCGTTCAGGTCGGGGCTTTCGATCAGGGGGGTGCGAACGGCCGCGCCCTGGATCTGGCGGGCGGCGTCGACGACGCCTTGATAGGAAGCGGTGCGGTCGGCCATGGACGGCGGATTAGCGCATCGTTCGATCCTGCGTAAGGTGGAGCCATGACGAACCCCGCGACGACCTGCATCCTCGCCATCGACCAGGGCACCACCTCCACCCGCGCCATCGCCTTCGAGGTCAGGGAGGATGGGGGTCTGCACCCGGTCGCCCTCAGTCAGATCGAACTGGCCCAGCACTTCCCGGCCTCGGGCTGGGTCGAGCATGACGCCGCCGAGATCTGGACGGCCACCCTCCAGACCTGCCGCGAGGTGATCCGCAAGGCCGGCGGGGTGGGCCGGTTCTCGGCCATCGGCATCACCAATCAGCGCGAGACGGCCGTCGTCTGGGACGCCGCGACCGGAGAGCCCCTGCACCGCGCCATCATCTGGCAGGACAGACGAACGGCCGACGTCACCGCCGGGCTGGCGGCCGGGGGCCACGAGGCTGAGGTCCAGGCCGCGACCGGCCTGATCCTCGACCCCTATTTCTCGGCGACCAAGTTCGCCTGGCTGCTGGACGCGGTCCCCGGCTCCCGCGAGCGCGCCACTCGCCGCGAGGTCCTGCTCGGCACCATCGAGACCTGGCTGATCTGGAAACTGACCGGGGGCGCGAGCCACGTCACCGACGCCACGAACGCCAGCCGCACCTCGCTGATGGACCTTAAGGACCGGGTCTGGCGCGACGACCTGTGCGGGCTGTTCCGCGTGCCGCGCCAAGTCCTGGCTGAAATACGCGACTGCGCAGGGCTGCTGGGAACCACCGACCCGGCCCTGCTGGGACTGGCCCTGCCCATCACGGGGTCGGCGGGCGACCAGCAGGCGGCGCTGGTCGGCCATGGCGCGCTGACGGCGGGCGACGCCAAGATCACCTACGGCACGGGGGCCTTCCTCGTCGCCAACGTCGGAACGGCTCCGGTGGCCTCGACCCGGCGGCTGCTCGGCACCCTGGGCTATGCGGTCGGTGAGGATGCCGCCTATGCGCTGGAGGGCTCCATCTTCTCGGCCGGGGCGGCCATCCAGTGGCTCAGGGATGGCGTCGGAATGATCGCCGACAGCCGCGCCTCCGAGGCCATGGCGCAAGGGCTGAAGAACAACGGCGGCGTCTATCTGGTGCCCGGCTTCACGGGTCTGGGCGCGCCCTGGTGGGAGCCGGAGGTGCGCGGCGCGCTGATCGGTCTGACGAGGGATTCGACCCCCGCCCATTTCGTCCGGGCGGGGCTGGAGGCGCTGGCCTACCAGACCCGTGACCTGCTGGACGCCCTCGCCGCCGACGGCGCGCCGCGTCTGAAGGTGCTCAAGGTCGACGGCGGGGTTACGGCCAACGCCTTCGCCATGCAGTTCGTCGCCGACATCTGCAAGGTCACCGTCGAGCGCCCCGCCTTTCAGGAAATGACGGCGCTGGGCGCGGCGCGGCTCGCGGCCCTGGGGGCCGGGCTGATCGACGATCTGGAGCCGCGCGGAGACGAGGCACCCGCCGTCTGGACGCCGCTCATGCAGCCCGCCGAACGCGAGCGGCTGCTCGGGGGCTGGCGCCGCGCCGTCCGCGCCGCCATTGTCGCGGCGCCAGAATCCGGAAAAGCATGACTGACGCTCTCGACGATCCGCAATCGACCTTCTCCGGCACCCGCGAGGTCGATCCCCGCTATCGCCTCGACGAGGCCGCGCTCGACGCCTGGATGGCCGCCAACGTCGATGGCTACGCAGGCCCCCTGACGGTGCGCCAGTTCAAGGGGGGTCAGTCGAACCCGACCTATGAACTGACCACGCCCTCGGCCGCCTATGTGCTGCGTCGCAAGCCGCCGGGCGTTCTGCTGCCCTCGGCCCACGCCGTGGACCGCGAGTTCACAGTGATCTCGGCGCTGGCCGCCCAGGGATTCCCGGTCGCCCGGCCCCACGCCCTGTGCCTGGACGAGGGTGTCATTGGCTCGATCTTCTACGTCATGGACAAGGTCGAGGGGCGGGTCTTGTGGGACCTGAAGCTGCCCGGCATGACGCCCGAGCAGCGCCGCGCCATCTATGACGCCCAGGTCGACACCCTGGCGGCCCTGCACAGCTTCGAGCCCGATCAGATCGGCCTGTCGGGCTACGGCAAGCCGGGCAACTATTTCGCGCGCCAGGTCGGCCGCTGGACCAAACAGTATCAGGCGTCCCAGACCCATCCGATCCCGGACATGGACCGGCTGATCGCCTTCCTGCCCCAGGGCCTGCCGCCCGAAGGCCCGACCCGGATCGTCCACGGCGACTTCCGCCTCGACAACATGATCCTGGCCCCCGAGTCAGACGAGAATGGCGCGCCCCAGGTCCGCGCGGTACTGGACTGGGAGCTATCGACGCTCGGCGATCCCCTGGCGGATTTCTCGTATCTGCTGATCGCCTGGGCCATTCCCGCGACCCTGCGCAACGGCCTGGCGGGCGCGGACCTCAAGGATCTCGGCATCCCCTCGGTCGAGGAGACGGTCGCCCGCTATGCCGAAAAGTCGGGTTCAGCCCCGCCCGCCAACCTGGACTGGTTGTTCGCCTACAACCTGTTCCGGCTGGCGGCCATCTGCCAGGGCATCGCCGGGCGCGTCCGCGACGGCACGGCCGCCTCAGCCCACGCCAAGACCATGGCCGCCCAGGTCGAGCCCCTGGCCGCCGGAGCTTGGGCGTTCGCGAAGAAGGCGGGGGCGTAGGTCACCTGTTTCCGCTCATCCCCGCGAAAGCGGGGACCCAGTGATTTTGGAGCTCCCGAAGGTGCCGATTGGTTTCGACCCCGGATCGACCCGGCGCGCCTCACTTAAGAACTGGGTCCCCGCTTTCGCGGGGACGAGCGGAAGGGTTGAGGTCACAGAAAACTATACGGATCGACATCCACGCTCAGCCGAACGGACCCCGGCACCTTCACACGGCTCAGCCAGGCCCGCAGGAAGCCCTGAAGGTCCACGTCTCGGTCGGCCCGGACCAGCAGCCGCTTCCTCCGCCGTCCGCGCACCAGCGCCAGGGGCGCGTCGGCCGGGCCATAGACCTCCAGCCGCTCGGCATTGGGAATGACGGCCGCAAGGGCGCCGGCGACCCGCTCCACTGCGGCCGCGTCCTCGCCCGACAGGATGATCGCGGCCAGACGGCCGTGGGGGGGCAGGGACGCCGCTTCCCGCTCGGCCATCTCGGCCTCGATGAAGGCGTCGCGGTCGCCGGCGGCCAGCGCCATCAGCACCGGATGATCCGGCGTCCAGGTCTGGAGCAGGGCCCGCCCCGGCCGATCCGCGCGGCCCGCCCGCCCCGTCGCCTGGGTCAGCAGCTGGAATGTTCGCTCGGCCGCGCGCAGGTCGCCGCCGCGCAGGCCCAGGTCCGCGTCCACCACCCCCACCAGCGTCAGACGCGGAAAATTGTGCCCCTTGGCCGCCGCCTGGGTGGCGACCAGGATGTCGATCTCGCCGTCCGTCATTCGCTGGATCAGGGCCCGCGCCGCCCGCGCGTCCGGCACGGTGTCGGAGCTGAACACCGCCGTCCGCGCGTCCGGAAACAGGGACCGCGCCTCCTCCTCGACCCGCTCCACGCCGGGTCCGACCGAGACCAGGGTGTCCTCCGCCCCGCAGGCCGGACAGTGTTTCGGGCGCGGCGTCGAAAAGCCGGTCAGGTGGCAGACCAGCCGCCCCGTATAGCGATGCTCGACCAGCCAGCTGTCGGTGTCGGGCGCCGTCAGCCGGTGGCCGCATGCCCGGCACAGGACGACCGGCGCATAGCCGCGGCGGTTCAGAAACAGCAGCACCTGCTCGCCCGCCTGAAGCGTCTCGGCCATCGCCTCCTTCAGCGGCGGCGACAGCCACTGATCGCGCTCGGGCGGGGCTTCACGCAGGTCCAGCAGGCGGATGTCCGGCAGGGTCGCCGCCCCGTGTCTCCGCCCCAGCTTCAGCCAGCCGTATCGCCCCTGCCGCGCGTTCCATAGCGTCTCCAGCGACGGCGTGGCCGAGGCCAGGACCACTGTCGCTTCCTCGATCCGGGCCCGCGCCACCGCCAGGTCGCGGCCGTGATAGACGAGGCCGTCCTCCTGCTTGAACGAGCCGTCGTGCTCCTCGTCGACGATCAGCAGTCGCAGCTTCGGGAACGGCAGGAACAGGGCTGACCGGGCCCCGACGACGATGTTGCAGCGGCCCGCGGCGACCGCCTCCCACACCTGTCGCCGACGCGGCGGGGCGACGCCCGAATGCCACTCGGCGGGGGCGGCACCGAACCGGGTGGTAATTCGCACGATCAGGTCCTGGGTCAGGGCGATCTCGGGCAGCAGGATCAGGACCTGCGCCGTCGGATCGGCCCGCAGCGTTCTCGCCACCGCTTCCAGATAGGCCTCGGTCTTGCCCGACCCCGTGACCCCGTCCAGCAGGAAGGCCGAATAGCCGCCCTTCGCCGTCGCGGCCGACACGGACTCGGCCGCCGCCGCCTGATCGGGGTTCAACTCCGCCGGTCGGTGGTCAGGGTTCGGCGGATCGAAGGCAGCGACGGCGGCGATCTCGACGACCTCCAGCACGCCCTCGTCGATCAATCCCTTGACCACGCCCGACGAGACGCCTGCGGCCCGCGCCAGGTCCACCGCCGTCATCGCCCGCTCGCCCAGAGCCTCCAGCACCGTGGTCCGGGCCGCCGTCGGGCGGGCCGGCTGCCGCTCGCCGACGCGGCGGACCCGACGCTCCGGCCGGGGGGCGGGGTTGCGCAGACCCTTCAGCGCCATGGCCGCCATCTCGCCCGGCGGGCTGAGCGTCCAGCGCGCGGCCCATTCGACGAAATCCAGCGTGCCCCCCGGTACGGGCGGATCGGTCAGCCGTTGCTCGACCGCCTTCAGTCGCCGGTTGGAGCCCGTCGTCTCGCGCACCTCGGCCACCACGCCGCGCATCAGCCGGGGCCCCAGTGGCACGGCCACCTGGTCGCCGCGCGCCAGCACCATCGCTTCAGGCACCTCATAGTCGAAGGCCTCGTCCACCGGCAGGGGAATCAGGACCGAGGCGACTTTCACCGGGCCGTCCGCTCGGGTAGACACCGCGCCATGAAACTGTTCCTCGACACTGCGGACGTCGCCGTCATCCGCGAGATGCTGCCCACCGGAATCGTGGACGGCGTCACCACCAATCCGTCGCTGATCGCCAGGTCGGGTCGCGTCATCGCCGAGGTCATCGCCGAGATTTGCGCCCTGGTCGAGGGCCCGATTTCCGCCGAGGCCGTGGCGACCGACTTTGAGACCATGGTCAAGGAAGGCGACAAGCTGGCCGCCATCGCCCCGAATGTCGTCGTCAAACTGCCCCTGACCTGGGACGGGCTGCGCGCGGCGCGGGCGTTCTCGGACAAGGGCATCAAGACCAATGTGACCCTGTGCTTTTCGGTAGCCCAGGCGATGCTGGCCGCCAAGGCGGGCGCGACCTTCGTCTCGCCCTTCGTCGGGCGGCTGGACGACCACGGGGCCGACGGGGGCGAACTGATCGAGGCCATCCGCGTCCTTTACGACACCCACGGCTTCGAGACCCGGATTCTGGCGGCTTCGCTGCGCCATCCGGCCCATGTCGAGGCCGCGGCCCTGGCGGGTGCCGACGCCGCGACCCTCCCGGCCGACACCTTCAAGGCCTTGGTCAAGCACCCGTTAACCGACAAGGGGCTTGATGCCTTCCTGGCCGACTGGGGCAAGACCGGCCAGTCCATTCTCTGATTCGCGGCCCGGCGCCCTCCGGGAGGAGCGCCTTCGCGTGACCACACAGGACCAGACCGCCGACCTGTTCGCAGACCCTCTAGATCGGGAGGGGGAGCCGCATTGGCCCGACGTCCGCGCCTGGCTGCAGGCCAACCCCCAGACCCTGCTGGATGACCGGTCGCTGCTGGAGGAGATCGGCCTGACGGTGCGCGGCAAGAACGTGGTCGAGTTCGGCCGCGCCGCCCTGACCAGGCTGGAAGCCGCCGCCGAGCGCGAGGCGGATGCGCGAAAGCGGATCGAGGACGTGGCCCGCGCCAACTTCGCCGCCCAGACCCAGACCCATGTCGCGGCGCTGGACCTGATGGAGGCGCGCAACCACTCCGACCTCGCCCGTCGCCTCGACGCCGTCGCGGTGGCCCGCTTCGGCCTCAGCGCCGCCGCCGTGGCGATCGAGAAGCCGGGTGGCGTGCCGTTCGGCTGGCGTCCGTTGGAGGCCGGCGGCGTCGACGGCCTGCTGGGCGACCACGGCCTGACCTGGCTGGGGCCGATGTTCCCGGACCTCGACCTGTTCGGCCCGGCGGCCGAAGAGGTAAGGTCAGTCGCCCTGATCCGCATGTCCCTGCATCTGGGGGGCGAACGGGGCGAGCAAGCGCGGCCGGGGCTGGCCGCCTTCGGATCGCCCGAGGCCGAAGGCTTCACCGCCGGCATGGGCTGCGAACTGGTGGCCTTCGTCGCCGGGGTGGTGGCGCGGACCGCCGAGCGCTGGCCGGTCCTCGGCTGAGATGACGGCGTCCGAGGCGGCAGCTGGTGAGGGGTTGGGGGCCTGGCTGGAGCATCTGGCCCACGAGCGCCGCCTGTCGCCCCGGACGCTGGAGGCCTATGGCCACATCGGCCGGACCTGGCTGGCGTTTCTGGAGCGACACCGGGGCGAGCCGCAGCGGCTGTCGGACCTGGGTACGGTCACCGCCGCCGAGGTCCGGGCGCATCTGGCGGAACGGCGCGGGGGCGAGACGCCGCTGAGCGCCCGATCGCTCAGCCAGACCCTGTCGGCCATCCGCACCTTCCACGGCTTTCTGGACCGGCGCTGCGGCGTGCCCACGCCCCAGTTGGCCCTCGTCCGGGGCCCGCGCGTCAAGCCGTCCCTGCCGCGCCCGATCAGCGCCGACCAGGCCCGGGGCCTGCTGGCCGAGCCCGCGCTGGACCCGGAGGCCGAGCCCTGGGAGGCGCTGAGGGACGCGGCGGTGCTAAGCCTGCTCTACGGCTGCGGTCTGCGGATCTCGGAGGCGCTGAGCCTGACCCGCGCCGACGCGCCCCTCCCCGAAACCCTCCGCATCACCGGCAAGGGCGGCAAGACGCGGCAGGTGCCCGTCCTGCCCGCCATGCGTCAGGCGGTGGACCGCGCCGTGGCCGCCCAGCCCTTCCTGCTGGAGCCGACCGACGCCCTGTTCCGAGCGAGGCGCGGCGGACCCCTGTCGGCGCGGCACGTCCAGGCCACGGTCCAGCGGCTGAGGGGGCGGCTCGGCCTGCCCGCCTCGGCCACGCCCCACGCCTTGCGCCACAGTTTCGCGACACATCTGCTGGGCGCCGGCGCGGATCTGCGCAGCATTCAGGAGCTGTTGGGCCACGCCAGCCTGTCGACGACGCAGAAGTACACCGCCGTCGACGCCGCCCATCTGCTGGGGGCCTATGCGTTAGCGCATCCAAGGGCGTGACCTAGCGGTTCAGTTCTTCGCGCTGGCGTTCGATGGCGGCGTCGCGGGCGTCGCTTTCGGCGGCGAGGCGTTCCTCGATCGCCAGGAGCTCGCGATTGGCCGCGTTGGACGCCTCTTCGCGGCTGACGCCTTCGGGACGGCCGGTGATGTCGGGCAGATAGATCGGCGTCAGGCAGCGGCGTTCCTCGGGATACCACCAGCGCCCGTCGCGCGCGCACGCCTCCTGGGGATCGACCCAGAAGCGCTGGACCAGCACCAGACCGCCGACCAGAACCCCGAAGATGGCGAAGAACAGGATCGCCAGGCGGCGCGTGGTCAGAAAACGGTTCATCGCTGGGTTCGCTCTCGCTGCGGCGACCGATCACGCCGCGTTACATTGACAGGCCGTGTCGCCCGTTCCATTCCCTGCCGCAACATTCCGGCGATCCTAGGACTGCACGACATGAAGGTTCTCGTCCCCGTCAAACGGGTGATCGACTATAACGTCAAGGCCCGCGTCAAGGCGGACCAGACCGGCGTCGACCTGGCCAACGTCAAGATGAGCATGAACCCCTTCGACGAAATCGCCGTCGAGGAGGCCGTGCGCCTGAAGGAAGGCAAGGAGCATCACGCGGCGGGCACGGCGAGCGAGATCGTCGTCGTCTCCATCGGCGTGACCCAGGCCCAGGAAACGATCCGCACCGCGCTCGCCATGGGCGCGGACCGCGGCATCCTGATCCAGTCCGACGCCGACCTTGAGCCCCTGGCGGTCGCCAAGCTGCTGGCCGCCGTGGTCGCGGAGGAAAAGCCGGACCTGGTCCTGATGGGCAAGCAGTCCATCGACGGCGACAACAACGCGGTGGGCCAGATGCTGGCGGCCCTGCTGGACTGGCCCCAGGCGACCTTCGCCGCGAAGATCGAGATCGCGGGTGGCGCGGCCAAGGTCACGCGCGAGGTCGACGGCGGCAACCAGACCCTGTCGGCCCCCCTGCCGGCGGTGGTGACGGTGGACCTGCGGCTGAACACCCCGCGCTATGCGTCGCTTCCCAACATCATGAAGGCCAAGAAGAAGGAGATCGCCATGAAAGCGGTCGCCGACTACGGCGTCGACGTCGCGCCGCGCCTGACGGTCAGGAAGGTCACCGCCCCGGCGACCCGCTCGGCCGGGATCAAGGTGGCCGACGCCGCCGAACTGGTTTCCAAGCTCAAGACCGTGGGAGCGCTGTAAATGGCCGTCCTCGTCATCGCCGATCACGACGGTTCGGCCGTCCGCGACACCACCCACAAGACCGTGACGGCCGCCCTGGCCCTGGGCGGAGACGTCGACGTCCTGGTCGTCGGCCAGGGCGCGAAGGCCGCCGCCGACAGCGCCGCCAGGATCGCGGGCGTCAGGAAGGTGCTGCTGGCCGAGAGCGGCGAGCTGGGTCACACCCTGGCCGAGGCCGTGACCGCCACGGTCGTGGGTCTGGCGGACGGCTATGACGCCGTGCTGGCCCCCGCCTCGATGGACGGCAAGAACTATATGCCGCGCATCGCCGCCAAGCTGGACGTCGCGCCGATCTCGGACATCGTCGAGGTAGTGTCGGCCGACACGTTCGTGCGCCCGATCTATGCGGGCAACGCGCTGGAGACGATCCAGACCTCGGACGCCAAGAAGGTCATCACCGTGCGTCCGACCGCCTTCGCGCCGGCGGCCGAGGGCGGCTCGGCCCCGGTCGAGACCGTGTCAGGCACCGACGCGGGCAAGGCGTCCTTCGTCGGCGAGGAGATGGTCAAGTCGGATCGCCCCGAGCTGGGTGCCGCCAAGATCGTCGTGTCCGGCGGACGGGCCTTGGGCTCGGCCGAGGAGTTCCACGCGGTCATGGACCCGCTGGCCGACAAGCTGGGCGCCGCCGTGGGCGCCAGCCGCGCCGCCGTCGACGCTGGCTATGCGCCCAACGACTATCAGGTCGGCCAGACCGGCAAGGTGGTGGCTCCGGCGCTCTACATCGCCATCGGCATCTCGGGCGCGATCCAGCACCTGGCGGGGATGAAGGATTCCAAGGTCATCGTCGCCATCAACAAGGACGCCGACGCGCCGATCTTCCAGGTCGCGGACTACGGCATCGTCGGTGACTACAAGACCGTGGTGCCCGAGCTGATGAACGCCCTGGGCTGAGACGGACAGGCGCGGTGACGGCGCGGGCCGTCACCGTTCATCCGCTCAGCGGCTGCGGGCCTTGCGGGCGGCGTAGCGGGCGTCACGGGCGGCCTTCTGCTCTTCCTTGGTGAGCTGCTTGCGCTCCTTGCGGGCGGCGCGCTTCTCGGCCTCGACGGCTTCCTCGGCCTCGCGCTCGGCGGCCAGACGCGCGGCCTCCTTCTCGGCCTTCTCTCGCCGGATCTCGGCCTTCTCGGCCTCGAGCTTCTGGCGCGCCTCCTCCTTCTCGGCCGCGCGCTTGGCTGCCAGCTTGTCGAATTCGGGATCGGGCGCGGCCGGCTTGGGCTTGAACTTGGCCAGGAGCGCCTTTTTGGCCTCCTGCTGGGTCGTGATGCGATCTGCGAAGCCGGTCTGTTTCAGGTCTCTCATGCGGGAGTTCGGTCGTCCTTGTTGCAAGCGGGGCGGTGTGAAAGCGGAACGTCGCCGGGGCGGCGATGGGGTGGCGCGAAGGCGGTCGCCGTGGGCAAAGCCGAAACGGCGTCGAAAATCAAGGTCAGGTGACGGCAAACACGGGCCCGAGACCCGTTCCGCCGCCGACTGTCGCCTTCAGGTGCGCGTTCGCGTCGGACAGATGGGGACAACCGAACCCATCGCCAACCCGGCAGCGGGCCCTGTCAGTCCGGCTTGGTCGCCTGACCGACCGCCGCGCCGGCCGCGCCGCCCACGGCCGCACCGACGGGACCGGCCACAACCGCGCCGGCGACGGCGCCGGTCGCGGCCCGCTGCTCGATGGTCTGGCCACAGGCGGCCAGGGCGGAGGCGGAGAGAATGAGGGCGATGGGGACGATCAGACGGCGCATGGCGGGGTTCCTCAAGCGGAGCGGTGGACTGCCACGGTGAACGCGACCGTCGGGCGCGGGTTCCGGTACGGCCACCACCCTGAGATCAGGGTCGGGACTTGATGCATGCGAATACAATATCCGAGGGCCGCTAGAACAACAGCGGATCAGCCAAGTGGCCGCCAAAGTTCCGCAAGTGCAAACGGATACGGCTTTCGCGCCAAATGCCCACCACCGCGACACGACCGCGTCGTCTCTCGACTCTGCGACAACTCGCGCCAGGTCCGGATTGCTGCGTTGCAGCACAATCTTGCGAATCAAACACATTGATGCCACATTAACGGGGATAAAGGCCCACCTCCGGAGGTCAGGCGTTCGCCGACCTCCGTTCTTCGCGAAGGACTGGATGTGGCGGGTTGCGCGCCCGGTCCTTTCGCAGACGACCCGGGGGCGACATGTCCGCCCTGCTGAACAGGACGACGCCTTTGCTTGATCCCGCTCCCACGCGCACCGACGCGCGCCCCGACCATGTGGCCCGGCTTCGGCCCACCACGGCGGCGGCGATGTTTGGCGGATTGCTGGGACTGGCGATAGGGTGCGCCTATCTGGGCGGCACCGTGGCCAAGGCAACGACGGTGCGGGCCCAGGCCGAGCGGCTGGAGGGCGCCACTGCCGCCGGCTTCACTGAGGAGGCCCTGGCCGCCGCCGCCGGGGGGCTGGACGCCAGCGCCCTGACCATCGCGCGCCGCCACGACCCCTATATCGTCGCCGGTTCGGCTCAGCGCGACCGTCAGGCCGAGCTGCTGACGGCCCGTCTGGAACAACTTCGCGGCGGCGACGCGCGCGCCGATCTGCGTCGCGCCAGCCTGAGCACCCTGGCCGACAGCGCCCGCCCCTTCCGCCTGTCCAACGCCCTGGACGCCTCGCGCGATCTCGAATGCCTGACCCAGGCCGCTTACTTTGAGGCGCGCGGCGAAGGCTCGGACGGCATGCGGGCCGTGGTCCAGGTGGTCCTGAACCGTGCCCGTCACGGGGCCTTCCCCAACAGCGTCTGCGGCGTGGTGTTCCAGGGTTCGAACCGCCGGGTCGGCTGCCAGTTCAGCTTCACCTGCGACGGCTCCCTGCGGGGCCGCCCCAACCAGGCGGCCTGGAACCGGGCGCGCGACATCGCCTCGGCCGCCCTGTCCGGCGCGGTCTATGCCGGCGTCGGCAACGCCACCCATTTCCACACCACGGCCGTGTCGCCGCGCTGGAGAAACAGCCTGGTGCGCGTGAACCAGGTCGGCAGCCACGTCTTCTACCGCTTCGGCGGACGCGCCGGGTCCTCGACGGCCTTCCGCTATGCGGTCAATTCCTCGACGGGGGCCGAGGTTCAGCGGACCGTCCACGCGGGCATCGATCCGGCCAACTCCCTGCGTCAGGCGGGTCAGGCGATCGCCTATACCGCGCTGCTGGCCCAGGAAGGGCGCACGGAGGACGACGCGCCGACCACGGCTCCCGTCGCCCAGGCCGTCGCGCCCGCTGCTGCCGCTCCGGCTCCGGCCGTGGTGCCCGCGCCGGTCGCAGAAGCCGTGGACAGCGCTTCGGTCGACACGCCCACGGCCTGAGCCGCGCGCGACGCCGTCAGACCGCGTCGAGACCGATATCGAGGACCGGGGCGGAGTGCGTCAGCGCGCCGACCGAAATGACGTCCACGCCGGTCTCGGCGATGGCGCGGACCGTCGACAGGTCGACCCCGCCGGAGGCTTCCAGCACCACGCTGTGACCGGCCTGCACGCGCCGCCGGACCGCCTCGGCCAAGTCGGCGCGTGTGAAATTATCCAGCATGATGACGTCGGGACCTGCGCCCTGGGCGACCAGGGCCAGGGCCTCGTCGAGCTGGGTCAGGCCGTCGACCTCCAGCTCGATCTTCATCAGATGGCCGACATGGGCGCGGGCGGCCCGAACCGCTGCGGTGACGCCACCGCAGACGGCGACGTGGTTGTCCTTGATCAGCACCGCGTCATCCAGCCCGAAGCGGTGATTGACCCCGCCGCCGCAACGCACGGCGTGCTTTTCCAGCGCGCGCAGGCCGGGCGTGGTCTTGCGGGTATCTGCGATGCGCGCGCCTGTGCCCGTGACAGCACCGACATAGGCCCGCGTCAGGGTGGCCACGCCGCAGAGACGGCCCACGAGGTTCAGCGCCGTTCGCTCGGCCGACAGGAAGGCGCGGGCGTCGGCCTCGACCTCGGCCAGGATCGCTCCGGCCTCAAAGGCGTCGCCGTCGGACAATCGCAGGTTGATCCGAGCCGCCGGGTCCATCTCCATGATGGCCAGCCGGACGCAGTCGATCCCCGCCAGGACGCCGGGCTTGCGGGCCGCGAATACGGCCATCATGCGCGATCCCGCGGGGATGCAGGCGGCGGCGGTGACGTCTCCCGCCCGTCCCAGGTCCTCAGCCAGTGTGGCCTGGACGATCGGTCGGATCAGGGTGTCGGGCGGGCCGGGGATCACGCGGCGGCCTTCAGGGATGTCGCCGCCCGTCTCAGCCGGGTGTGGGTCGGGACGGGCGCGGTCTGCGGGAAGTCGCTGCGATAATGGCCCCCCCGGCTCTCGCGCCGGGCCAGGGCCGCGTCGGCGATCAGGCGGGCGGCGACCAGGGCGGGGGGCGCGCCGTGGGCGGCCTCCAGTCGGTCGATCAGCTGCACGAGACGCGTCAGGCCGACGGCGTCGCGCACGACGCCGCAGTCGGCGCTCATGGCGGCGCGCAGTTCCGCGAGGGCGGCGTCTGGCAGGTCCTCGACGATCGGCCCGATCCGCAGCGCTCCGACGCCGATCGCCGCCTGTTCGGCCGCCGCCCGGCCCGTGCGACGACCGAAGGCCGCCGCCTCCAGCAGGGAGTTGGACGCCAGTCGATTGGCCCCGTGTACCCCCGTCGCGGCGCATTCGCCGACGGCGAACAGGCCAGGCAGGCTGGTGCGGCCGTCCGGATCGGCGACGATCCCGCCCATGTGATAGTGGGCCGCCGGGGCCACGGGGATGGGGCTGAGGCGCGGGTCCAGCCCTGCCGCCATACAGGCCGCGAAGACCGCCGGAAACGCCTGGGGGAAATGGTCGCCGATGGCCGCGCGGCAGTCGAGAAACACGCCACGTCCTTCCGCGACGCCAGCGTGGACGGCCCGGGCGACAATGTCGCGGGCCTTGAGGTCGGCGTCGGGTTCGGGCCCGAGCAGATAGCGGCCCTCGGCGTCGATCAGCCGGGCCCCGTCGCCGCGCAGGGCCTCGGTCGCCAGCGGCATGGGGTCCAGGCCGACGTCGATGGCGGTGGGGTGGAACTGAACGAACTCGGGGTCGAGGATCTCGGCCCCCGCCGCCCAGGCCAGGGCCAGACCCTCGCCCTTGAGCGCCATGGGGGTGGTGGTGCGTCCGAACAGGCCGCCCGCGCCGCCGGTGGCCAGGACCACGGCGGAGGCGAGGACCTCGATCAGGTCTCCGTCCTTCTCGATCACCGCGCCGCGTACCCGGCCGGTCGCGTCCTGGATCAGGGTCCGCAGGCGCGCGCCCTCCCAGACGGTGACGTGGTCGGCCACGCGGGCGGCGTCGACCAGGGCCGACAGGATGGCCCGTCCCGCGCCGTCGCCACCGACCCGGGCGACCCGGGCGCGGGAATGGGCCGCCTCCAGGCTGACGGCGAAGTCGCCGGCGGCGTCGCGGTCGAAGGGCGCGCCCAGCGAGGCCAGCCACTCGACCGTGGAGCGGCCGTCGGCGGTCAGGGCCTGCGCGGCCGCGTGATCGACCAGACCGGCGCCGGCGGCCTCGGTGTCCTTGAGGTGAAGCGCGGGCGCGTCGTCGGCGGACAGGGCGGCGGCCACGCCCCCCTGGGCCCAGGCGCTGGAGGCGGCCTCCAGCAGAGGCGCGGGGCTGACGACCAGCACCGGTCGCGGCGCGGCCGACAGGGCGGCGGACAGGCCCGCCAGCCCGCCGCCGATGATCAGCGGCCCGTCATGGACGATCCGGCTCATCGCTCGAAGCCGATGAAGCGGGCGGCGATGTCGAGGGCTCCATCGACGGAGCCGTCCGACAGGGGGAGGAGCACGCCGAGCGCCGTGGCCGCGCACAGGGCGGCGGTGACCAGGAACAGGCCCAGCGACTGGCCCGCCTCGCCCCAGCTCAGCACCCGCTCGCCCGGCCGCCACGCGCCCCGGCGCAGCGAGCCCAGCACGGCGATGCCGAGGAAAATCGCCAGGATGTAGCGGCCGGTGGAGAAGCCCCACCAGACCACCAGCGCCCCGATCAGGATCAGGGCGGCCTTCTCGACCATGGGATCGATGCGGGCCAGGACCGGGCCGAGCGCCTTGGACCCGTCCAGCGGCGGGGCGGGGGCCAGGTTCACCAGATTGATCATGGCGATGAAGAAGGCCCCCAGCATCCAGGCCGGGTCCCCGGTGACGAACCACAGACCGACCGCCGGGATCACGGCCAGGAGCCCAAAGGCGGGGCCCGCCAGCGACACAAGCACCCCGTCCCACTCGGTCTTCGGATTGCGCTGCCCGCGCGCGAGACCGCCGAGGAAGGGGATGATGTAGATCTTGGCCGGGCCCATGCCGAGCCGGTTCATCGCCAGGACGTGGCCGTATTCATGCACGAACAGGCCGAAGATCGCGGCGACCGCCACGACCCAGCTGCCGGTCGTCCACCAGATCAGACCGCCCAGAAGCAGGGTCGAGACCACCGCCCAGGGCAGACTCTGGCCCTTGTCCACGACCGGCGCGCCGGGGGTGGAGGATGTAATGGTCGCGGTGGGCTCAGCGATCACCGGCGTCGGCGCGGGCCGCCCGTCGCGTGAGCCCCAGGGGCCGATATCGCTCATGATCGATCAAGCCCTTGCCTAGGGTCAGCCCCGGTCATCGGGACAAATTCGCCGAATAGTCGGCCGAGATGAACACGATGGCCGTGTCATCCGACGTCGATAGAACCCCTGTCCAGAATCTGTCGCTTCCACTGTGCTGCAGGACGAAGGCGTCGGCACCATAGCTGTCGTACGACGTGCCCCTGACCTCGCATTCGATACGGAGTTCCGCTCCGTTCTGCGTGCCGATGCAGTCCTGATAGGCGAGGCCGACATCCTCTCCTTCATCGTTCTGTTGGTACTGAAGGGCGGCGAGGGTGATGGCATAGCGCCCTGAGGAAAGCGGGCGCGACTCCGCGAAGCCGCTCAGGGTGCTGACGGTCGCGTTGGCCCAGAGATCGTGAGACTGGAACACGAAGCGTCCGCTGAATGACGGGGACTGAGCGGCGGCCGGAGAGGCGGCCAATCCGGCCGCCAGAAGCAGTCCGGCGATCTTGAAGCGGCTCTTCATCATCATCTCCAGGAATGGCCCGGCGCACGCTCGCCGAAGGGCCGGTTCAGAACCAGGCAGGCGGAATTCAGATCAGCTCCACCGGTACATGATGGCGCGCCTTGATCATGTCGTAGCGGGCGGGGACTGCGGGCGGCGGCAGGTCGATCATGCGCTGGACGGCCCGGGCGGCCCTGGGAATCATGTCTTCGGGCACCGTGACCTCGAACGTCATGTCGCGCAGGCAGTCGCGGATGTTCGTGAGCGTGATGCGCTTCATATAGGGGCACAGGTTGCACGGGCCGATGAAGTCGACCTCGGGCACGTCGCCCTTGATGTTGGCCGCCATCGAGCATTCGGTGATCAGCACCACCTGGCGCGGCTTCTTGGCCATGACGTAGTCGGTCATGGCGGCGGTCGAGCCGGCGAAGTCGGCGGCACCCAGCACGTCCTCAGGGCATTCCGGGTGGGCAAGGATCTCGGCGCCCGGATAAGCCTGCCGCATCGCATGGATGTCGTCGGCCTTGAACCGCTCGTGGACGATGCAGCGTCCCTTCCAGGCGATGATGCCGACGGTGGTCTGGGCCGCCACGTTTCGCGCCAAGAACTCGTCGGGGATCAGGATGACGCGGTCGACGCCCCATTCCCTGGCCGCCCATTCGACGACTTGAACCGCATTGGCCGAGGTGCAGCAGATATCGGTCTCGGCCTTCACGTCGGCGGTGGTGTTGACATAGGTCACGACCGGCAGGCCGGGATAGCGCTGCTTGATAAGACGCACATCGGCGCCCGTGATGGCCTCGGCCAGAGAGCACCCCGCCTTCAGGTCGGGGATCAGCACGGTCTTATCGGGGCTCAGGATCTTGGACGTCTCGGCCATGAAGTGGACGCCCGCCTGGACGATCACCTTCGCATCCGACCGGGCCGCTTCCTTGGCGAGGCCCAGGCTGTCGCCGACATAGTCGCCGACGCCGTGATAGATCTCGGGCGTCATGTAGTTGTGGGCCAGGATGACGGCGTCACGATCCTTCTTCAGCGCGTTGATCTCGCTGATCAGGCGCGCCTGGTCGGGCCACTCCATCGGAGTGACGTGGCTCTTGACCTTCTCCCAGACCGGAGCGGTCTCCTGGGCGATGGCCCGATCCAGCTGCAAGGTGACGCCCACAACGGCCTCCAGACCCTTATGCTCAAAGTTAGCATAACCCCGAGCAATATAGGCCGATGACGGAGGGGTGCAAGGCCGTCACCGTGACGCGGGCGGCTCCCGGCCGACAGCAAGCCGCCGTTAAGCATTAACGGCCATGTTTGCGGCTCCTCTCGCGTCCCGGGCTCCTCATGTTCCAGATCATCGGCATCGTCCTGCTCTTCGGCATGGTGTTCGGCGGCTACACCATCGCCGGCGGCAAGATGGGGGTCATCCTGCACTCCCTGCCCTATGAGATGATGATGATCGGCGGCGCGGCGATCGCGGCCCTGGTGATGTCCAACGCGCCTTCGACGCTGAAGGGCGTCGGCGGCGGGTTCGCGCGGGTGTTCGCCGGACCCAAGTGGAAGAAGCAGGACTACAAGGACCTGCTGAGCCTGCTGTTCCAGCTGACCAAGACGATGAAGTCCAAGGGCGTGATCGCCCTGGAAAGCCACATCGAGAAGCCCGCCGAGAGCACCATCTTCCAGAAATACCCCAAGGTGCTGAAGGACCATTTCGCCACCGACTTCATCTGCGACACCCTGCGGATGATGACCATGAACCTGGAGGATCCTCACCAGATCGAGGACGCCATGGAAAAGCAGCTGGAGAAGCACCACCACGAGGCGTTGGAACCCGCCCACGCCCTGCAGAACATGGCCGACGCCCTGCCCGCCCTGGGCATCGTCGCGGCCGTGCTGGGGGTCATCAAGACCATGGCCGCCATCACCGAGCCGCCGGAAGTGCTGGGCGGCATGATCGGCGGCGCCCTGGTCGGCACCTTCCTTGGGGTGTTCCTGGCCTATGGTCTGGTCGGGCCGCTGGCCGCGCGCCTGACCGGAATCACCAACGCGGACGGCTCCTACTACAAGATCATCCAGTCGGTGCTGGTGGCGCACCTGCACGGCAACGCCGCCCAGATCTCGGTCGAGATCGGCCGGGGAGACATCCCCTCCTCGGCCCAGCCGTCGTTCGCCGAAATGGAAGAGGCTCTCTCCGCCGCGCCGACCGAGGCCTGACGGACGGCGCACAAGGACGATCACGGCGGCTCACGTCGCCGTGTAACCTCGTGATCGTTCCCGCCGAAGCCCCGGATGCGTCCAGGGTCCAACCGGGCCGAGGGCGATCTTCCATGGCCGGACACCGTCCGGACCGACCAATCCAGAGGGGTTCCCCATGTCCAACCGCAACCTGATCGCCGTGGTCGCCGCCTCGGCCGCCGCCCTGGCCCTGGCCGCCTGTCAGCCGGCCGCCGAAGAAAAGACCGAAGACGCCATGGCTCCGGCCGAAGGCGCCATGGCGCCCGCCGCTGACGGCGCGATGGCCCCGGCTGCCGATGCGATGGCTCCGGCCGCCGATGGCGCGATGGCGCCCGCCGCCGACGCCATGGCTCCCGCCGCCGACGGCGCGATGGCTCCGGCCGCCGACGCGATGGCGCCGGCCGAGAAGCCCGCCGCCTAAGCGACGCCTCCAGGACCGGGCCGCCTCGCGCGGCCCGGCTCCCTTCAGAGCACGCGCGAGGGTTACCCACGGCGCGGACACGAGCGATCACGAACGCGTGAGGAATTCGCTTGCGATTCCGCTCACGATCTCGTTATGTCGCCGTGACGGGGATTCATGACCCCGTTTGAACCCCTTCTGAAGGATACACATCATGCGCATCGTCGCTCTGATCGCCGCTTCGGCCGCCGCTCTGGCCCTGGCCGCCTGCCAACCCGCCGCCGAAGAAACCGCTGCTGACGCCTCGGCCGACGCCGCTGCCGCCGCCGACACCGCCACGGACGCCGCCGCGACCGCCGACGCCGCCGCCGCTGACGCCGCTGCCGCCGCTGGCGACGCCGCTGCCGCCGCTGGTGCCGCCCCCGCCGCCGACGCCGCCATGGCCCCGGCCGCCGACGCGATGGCCCCGGCTGCTGAAAAGCCCGCCGCCTAAGACCTTTCGGTCTTCAGTCGCTTCGACGGGCTCACGCCCGTCGGGAGAAGGGGTCGCCTCGGCGGCCCCTTTTTCTTTGCCCGCTCTCCTGCTTAGGACCCGTCATGAGCGGTGACCGCGATCCTCGACTGGTCTGGACCGATGCGGGCGAACCCCGCTCTGGCCGGTTCGATGACGTCTATTTCTCCGCCGAGGACGGGCTTGCGGAAAGTCGTGCGGTGTTCCTCAGGGGCTGCGACCTGCCGAATGCCTGGCACGGTCGCGACCACTTCACAGTGGCCGAACTGGGGTTCGGGACCGGGCTGAACATCGTCGCCCTGCTGGACCTGTGGAAACGGACTCGGCCAGAGGGTGCCCGCCTGACCCTCTTTTCCATTGAGGCCTACCCCCTCGGTGTCCAGGAGGCCCGGCGCGCCCTGGCGCAATGGCCGGAGGTGGCCGAGGCTCGCGACGCTCTGCTGGCAAACTGGCCGCCGCCGACGCCCGGGTTCCACCGAATCGATCTGCCCACTTTCGATGCCGTGCTCGATCTTGCGATGGGCGATGCCGCGTGGGCTCTGGATCAGTGGACCGGCCGGGCCGACGCCTGGTTCCTGGACGGTTTCGCACCGTCGACCAATCCACAGATGTGGTCCGACGCCGTGCTGGACGGGATCGCCGCCCGGTCCGCGCCGGACGCCCGCCTGGCGACCTTCACCGTCGCCGGGGCCGTGCGACGGGGATTGGCCGAGCGAGGATTCACCGTCGACAAACGCCCCGGCCACGGCAGGAAGCGCGAGCGGCTGGAGGGACGCAGGCCCGGTCCCGCCCCCGGCGCGCGTCCCCGGCCGAGGGTGGCGGTGATCGGGGCGGGCATCGCGGGGGCCTCCGTGGTGCGCGCGCTGACGGCCGAAGGAATCCGGCCCGTTGTGATCGAGGCCGAGGGGCCGGGGGCCGGGGCCTCCGGCTTTCCGGCGGCCCTGGTCACTCCACGCTTCGACCTGGGGGATGGAGCGATCGCCGCCCTGTTCGCCCAGGCCCTGGAGCGGGCGGGGGGCCTGTATCGCGCGATACCGGGGGCCGTGGTCGCCGAGGGTGTGCGCCAGCGGCCCGCCACAGACCGGGACACCGGCCGCTTCGCCCGCATCGCCGATCAGCCGATCTGGCCGCGGGAATCCATGACGCTTCAGGATGACGGCTCCCTGGCCATGGCGGAGGCCCTGACCGTGCATCCGGCGATGATCCTAGGGGACTGGCTTCAGGGCGTCGAACGGCTGGCCTGGCGGATTGGGGACATCCGGGCGGATGGTGATGGCTGGATCGTCACGGCCGGGAAGGGCCAAACGCTCCGGGCCGACGCCGTGGTGCTCGCCGCGGGCTGGGGCGTGAGCCCACTGGCGCAGGATCTCGCCCTGTCGCCGGTGCGCGGCCAGGCGGACTGGGTTCAGGCCCCCTCGCCCGAGGCCGAGGCCTGGGGCGGCTATGTCGCGCCGACGCCCGACGGCTTCCTGTTCGGGGCCACCCATGACCGGAGCGACGTCGGAACCGAGGTCCGCGCAGCCGACACGCAGCGGAATCTGGCCTCACTGGCCACCCGGTCGCCCGACCTGGCTGCGGCGGCTGTGGCGGGCCCGGGTCAGGCCCGCGCGGCGGTGCGGGCCACGACGCGAGACCGGCTGCCCCTGACCGGGGCGGTCGGTGATCGACCGGGACTGTTCGTCCTGGGCGGACTGGGCTCGCGGGGGTTCTGCCTGGCACCGCTGCTGGCCGAACATGTGGCGGCCCTGATCCTGGATCGGCCTTCGCCCCTGCCCAGGGCCGTGGTTGAACGAGTGTCGCCGGCGCGTCCGGCCGCGCGGACCGTCCCGGAACCTTGACCCCGGGGCGGGGCTTTCGCAGGGTGACCCCGGAGGTTCCCATGACCATCACCCGCGCCCGTCTCGCCAGTCTGATCCTTGCGGCCACTGGCGTGGCCGTCGCTGCGTGCGCCCCGACCGACGGGGCCGCGCCCGTGCCCGGACAGGGCAGCGGCCAGGTCTGTTTCTTCCCGCGTCAGGTGACCAACTTCCGCTTCGCCGACGCCGACACCGTCTATGTTCGGTCGGCCCGCCGCGACGTCTATCGCCTGGCGACCACGGGCTGCCTGGACGGCGAGGCCTCCATATCGATCGCCCTCTTGCCCTTGGGCGGGGGCTCGCGCCTGTGTCCCGGCGACCGGGTCGATATCGTCCTGTCGTCGAACACGATCGGCCAGAACCCCTGCCGGGCCCGGGTCGAGGACCGTTTGACCGAGGCCGAGGTCGAGGCCCTGCCGGATCGCGACCGACCCTAGGCCCTTTGGGCGTAGCCCAGACGCGCGTTCAGCCGGTTGATCAGGTCGATGGCGGTCTCGGCGATGACGGAGCCGGGCGGATAGACGGCGGCCGCCCCCATGTCGATCAGGGTCTGGACGTCGGACGGCGGAATCACCCCCCCGATGGTGATCATGATGTCCGGCCGCCCCAGCTGCTCCAGCTCCGCCTTCAGCTCGGGCAGGAAGGTCAGGTGCCCGGCCGCCAGCGACGAGGCGCCCACGACGTGGACGTTCTTGTCAACCGCGTCCTTCGCGGCCTCAGCCGGCGTCTGGAACAGGGGCCCGGCGGTGACGTCGAAGCCGAGGTCGCCATAGGCGGTGGCGACGACCTTCTGGCCCCGGTCGTGACCGTCCTGGCCCAGTTTGGCGATCAGAATGCGCGGCGGCCCGCCGTCGTTCTCGACGAAGGCGGCGACCATGTCGCGAGCTCTGGAGACGCGGGCGTCGGACCCGGCGGCCCGGCCATAGACCCCCGAGACGGTTTCGACCGTGGCGACGTGGCGACCGAAGGCGGCCTCCAGCGCGTCGGACATCTCGCCGACCGTCGCATGGGCCCGGGCGGCGCGGACGCACAGTTCGAGCAGGTTTTCAGTCCCGCGCGCGCCTTCGGTCAGGGCCGACAGGGCCGCCTGGACCGCCGCCTCGTCGCGCTCGGCGCGCAGGCGCTGCAGCTTCTCGATCTGGCGGACGCGGACCTCGGCGTTGTCGACCTTCAGCACCGGGATGTCGTCGGGCGTGTCCGACAGATAGCGGTTGACCCCCACCACCGTCTGCTGGCTCGTGTCGATCCGGGCCTGGGTGCGGGCGGCGGCCTCCTCGATGCGGCGTTTGGGCAGTCCGGCCTCGATGGCCTTGGCCATGCCGCCCAGTGAGGCGACCTCGGCCATGTGGGCTCGGGCCCGCTCGGCCAGATCGTGGGTCAGGCGCTCGACGAAGAAGCTGCCGCCCCACGGGTCGATGACCCGCGTCAGGCCGGTCTCAAGCTGGAGCAGCAGCTGGGTGTTCCTCGCGATCCGGGCCGAGAAGTCGGTCGGCAGGGCCAGGGCCTCGTCCAGAGAGTTGGTGTGCAGCGACTGGGTCTGGCCCCCCGCCGCCGCCATGGCCTCGACCATGGTGCGGGGGACGTTGTTGAACACATCTTGTGCGGCGAGGCTCCACCCCGATGTCTGGCAGTGGGCGCGAAGGGACAGGCTGCGCGGGTCCCTGGGCGCGAACTCGGCCTGGACCGCTTCGGCCCATAGCAGGCGGCTGGCCCTCAGCTTGGCCACCTCCATGAAGTAGTCCATTCCGACGGCCCAGAAGAAGCTCAGGCGCGGCGCGAACCGGTCCACGTCCATGCCCGCCGCCACGCCCGCGCGGATGTATTCCAGCCCGTCGGCCAGGGTGTAGGCCAGCTCCAGATCGGCGGACGCCCCGGCCTCCTGCATGTGGTAGCCGCTGATGGAGATGGAGTTGAACTTCGGCGTTTCCTTCGCCGTCCACTCGAAGATGTCCGACACGATCCGCATCGAGGGCGCCGGCGGATAGATGTAGGTGTTGCGGACCATGAACTCCTTGAGGATGTCGTTCTGGATGGTGCCGGTCAGGGCGGCGTGCCCCACGCCCTGCTCCTCGGCCGCGACGACGTAGAGGGCGAGGACCGGCAGGACGGCACCGTTCATGGTCATCGACACCGACATCTGGTCCAGCGGGATGCCGTCGAACAGGGTCCGCATGTCCAGGATGGAATCGATCGCGACGCCCGCCATGCCGACGTCGCCCGCCACGCGCGGATGATCGGAATCGTAACCCCGGTGGGTGGCCAGGTCGAAGGCGATCGACAGCCCCTTCTGACCCGCCGCGAGGTTCCTCCGATAGAAGGCGTTCGACGCCTCGGCGGTGGAGAAGCCCGCGTACTGGCGGATGGTCCAGGGGTTGGACGCATACATGGTCGGATAGGGCCCGCGCACATAGGGCGCGAAGCCGGGCAGACCGTCGGCGTGGGCGACGCCTTCGAGCCCGTCGGGGCCATAGGCGGGGGCAATATCGATGCCCTCGGGCGTCGGGACGGCGGTGCCCGTGGGGGCGTCAAGCGGCGACAGGTCGAGCGAAGCGCGGGTCAGGTCGGGATGCTCAGACATCGGCCCCTCCCCCTGCTCCGCTCATCCCGGCGAAAGCCGGGACCCAGTCCTTGAGTAGAGCAGGATGGGTCGATTGATGGCTGCGGCGCCGCCCCGCCGCCCGTGCTCCCAAAGCACTGGGTCCCGGCTTTCGCCGGGATGAGCGGAAGAAATAGGTCATGCTACCTCTCCCTCGAAGGTCTCAGCCCAGCGGACGGGGGTCAGGAGCCTGCAGCGGTCGCCGTCGCCGGGAGCTGAAGGCGGCGGAGCGTCCTCGACCGAGACTGGCCGGACGTCGGCGTCCACGAACTTCGTGACCCCCACCAGATGCACCCCTCCGTCCTGATAGGTCTTCAGCAGAGCCTCGCGGCTCCGCGCCACGCGTTGCTGGATCGCGCCGCCATGGAGTGAGGCGATCAGGCCGCCTTCGCGCTCGATCTTCTGGAACTCGGCCCAGCCGACCTCGGCGAGATCGCGGGTTCGGTGGTCAAGGAACCAGGATCCAGCGGCCGGATCGGCGACGCGGCCGAGACGCGCCTCCTCCATCAGGACCAGCTGAGTGTTCCTCGCCTGCCGCCGGGCGAAGGCGTCGGGACGACCGCGCGCGCGGGAAAAGCCGTCCAGCACCACGGCCTCGGCCCCACCGACGGCACCGGCGAACCCGGCGGCGGTCAGGCGCAGCAGGTTGGGCCAGGGGTCGGTCGCGGCCAGCATCCGCCGTGAGGACCGCGCCTCGATGACGGCGGGCGTCTCGTGGCCCAAGGCACGGCTGAGCGAGCGCCACATCAGCCGGAGCGCCCGGACCCTGGCCAGGCTGTCGAAATACTCGGCGTCGACGCTGACCCCCAGCACCGTGCCCCCCAGCGCGCGCTCGACGGACAGGCCCGCGTCTACGGCCGCGCGGACATAGGTCGCGGCGGCGGCGGCGGCGAAGCCCAGCTCCTGCCCCGCCGACCCGCCGGCCTCGTGCGCCGCGCGGCCCGTGGCGAGGAAAAAGGTCGCTTCCGGATAGGCCCCGGCATGGCGGGCGGCGGTGTTGGCGGCCAGCTCGACGTGGGCCGCGATGGGCCGTGGTGATCCACCGGCCGTGGCGAAGGCGGTCAGGGGGTCCATGTGAAACAGCAGCCGGGCGCGGGGCGACCCCTTGGCGGCGACGGCCAGGGCGTTGGCGGCGTCCGGCCCGTCGATCCCGGCGTGAAGCGCGACCGGGGCCAGTTCCATCGACACGCCGTTCAGGGCGCGGGACAGGGGCTCGGAGTCAGACAGCACCGCGCCCGCCAGGATGACCGACGCCGCCCCGCCTTCGAGGTCGGTCAGGACGGCGGCGTTGACGGCTTCGGGGTCGTCGCCTTCGACCAGGGTCCGCAGGTCCCAGGGGCGGCCGTCGGCGCCGACGGCGCGGGGCGCGAAGACAGCGTCTGCCGCATTGGCGCGGCCATAGAGTGGACGGATCGTCAGGCCGTCGGCGTCGAGGTGGACCAGCCCCTCCAGCGCCCTGCCCTTCAATGCCTTTTCCGCCTCCGCGCGCCAGTCGGTCGGCGTTGGGATGGGGAAGGGCTGGGTCAAGGCGGGCTCCAGGAAATGGCGAGGCGGCCCTTTTGCGACCGCCCGGCCGTCTCGTCCAGAGCGGGCGCTAGTTCCCGTAGGCCAGCGGCAAGCCACCCGCCGGACGGCCGCCGTTGCGATAGCGGTCGCGCAGCAGGATCTGACGGCTATTCAGGGTCTGCTCCTGGCCATTGATGAACTGGGCCGTGACCGAGCTCAGCGGCTCCAGCGGGTCGCCGTCCCAGACCACCACATCGGCGGCGGCCCCGGCACGCAGCTCTCCGAATTGTCCGCCCATACCGAAGATGCGCGCCGGATTGACCGTCAGGGCCGCGATGGCCGCCTCGAACGGCAGGCCGTGCGAGACGGCGTTGCCGGCGTTGAAGCGGGCCTCGCGCGCGCGGTGGACGCCATTGCCCTTGATGGCGATGACCACGCCCGCCGCGTTCAGGACGGCCGCGTTTTCCATCCTCGCCGCCCGGGTCTCGAGGCTGCCGGGCAGGTTGTCGATGGGGTTGAGCAGAACCGGCACGTCGGCCGCCGCGATCTGTGACGCGACCAGCCAGCCCTCGTCGGCGCCGTCCAGGATCAGGTCGATGTCCTCCTCATCGGCCAGACGCAGCACCTGCAGGATGTCGGCGGCGCGGCGCACGGTGACTATCAGAGGCATGTCGCCGTTGGCCACGGGGATCAGGGCCTCCAGATCGGCCCGCGACAGCGACAGGTCGCGCACAGCCGCCCGGTCATAGGCCGCGCGGTTGCGGGCATAGAGGCGGACCTCGGCCAGCGTCTCCTTGAACTGGACGAACTGGGCGCCGCGCGCGCCCCCCGCGATGCCGGCCCCGGCCTCGCCGAAGGGGGCCACCATGGCGATGCGCGGCCGCACCAGGATGTCGGTTCCGGCCGCCAGATGGATCACCGAGGCCTGTCCGGCGAACAGGCTGGGCGACTGAAGGCCCGCCGAGCCGACCCCGGCGAAGTCCGAGTCGTCGACGTGGTGAGAATGGCCGTCGCCGCCGCCCGAGCCGGGATGGTTGGGGATCACCACCGCGCGGGTGATGCCACCCAGCCGGGCGACCGGCAGGGTGAAGGACCAGGGGTCGAGGCCGTAGCTGACGTCGAACGAGGCCGAAATGGTGTTGGCGCTGTTTGACAGATCGTCCGAGCCGCCGACCGAGGAGATCTCCGACGCGCCGAGACCGGCGTCTACGGCGACCAGACCGGGCGTGACGACCGCCCCTTGGGCGTCGATCACACGGGCGCCGGACGGGGCGGCACCCGTTCCGACCGAGACGATGCGGCCGTTCTGGATGACCACCGTGCCGTTCTCGATGACCGAGGTCCCGGTCAGGACCCGCCCGCCTGTGATGGCGGTCAGGTCCTGTGCGAGCGTCGGGGCGGCGGCCAGGGTGGCGGCCGTGGCGAGGAGCGAGATGAGGCGGCGCATCAGCGGGCTCCCGGAGCGATGTTGGCGGCGGCGATGCCGAAGCCGGGCTGGCCCAGCTCGAAGTCGGACAGGGGCTGGTAGCGCGGGTCCATGCGGTCGAAGGTCAGGGCTCCGTCGATGAAGACCTGGTCGGCGCGGGCATAGACGCTGAAGGGGTTGGCGCTCCAGATCACGACGTCGGCGCGCTTGCCGGGTTCCAGCGAGCCGGTCTCGTCGGCGATGCCGATCGAGCGGGCGGCGTTGGAGGTGATCCAGCTGATGGCCCGCTCTTCGGAGATATTGATGCCCGCCCGGCGTCCGGCGGCGACGGCGGCGGCCACTTCCTGGTTCAGGCGCTGGGTCAGCTGGGCGTCGTCGGAATGGATGACGGCGCAGGAGCCGGGGGCCTGGTCGACCAGGGCGGCGTTCTCCTCGACCCCATCCAGGGCCTCCATCTTGAAGCCCCACCAGCCGGTCCACATGTCGGCGCAGATGCCCGCCTCGGCCAGCTGCGGCGCCAGCTTGTAGGCCTCGATGGCGTGGTGGAAAGCGGTGATGCGGAAGCCGAACTCGTCAGCGATGTCCATCATCACGGCCATCTCGTCGGCACGATAGCAGTGATTCTGGACCATGATCGAGCCGTCCAGCACGCCCGCCAGGGTCTCGTTCTGCAGGTTGCGGGTCGGCGGGCTGCCCTCGCCGGTCTCGCGCCACTTGTCCCATTTGTCGCGATAGTCCTGGGCCGCGATGAAGGCCGCGCGATAGCCGGCGACATTGCCCATGCCCGTCGCCGGGCTCTGGTTGCGGCCGCCGTAGACGCGCGACGGATTCTCGCCGCAGGCCATCTTCACGCCGTAGGGCGCCTCGGGGAATTTCATACCCTGCATGGTCACCGAGGGAATGTTGCGGACCGTGACCGACCGCCCGCCGAACAGGTTGGCCGATCCAGGCAGGATCATCAGGGTCGTTACGCCGCCCGCCCGGGCGGTGTTGAAGCCGGGGTCCTGGGGCCAGATGGAGTGTTCGGCCCAGACCTGGGCGGTGTTCGGGCTGGTCGCCTCGTTGCCGTCGCTCATGCCGGTCACGCCCGGCGAGGGATAGACGCCGAGGTGGCTGTGCACATCGATGATGCCCGGCGTCACGAACCGGCCGCGCGCATCAACCACGCGGTGGCCGCCGGGGACCGGGGTGTCGGCCCCGCCGACGACGGCGACGCGGCCATCGGTGACGATGACGACGCCGTTCTCGATCCGCTGATCGGTGCCGGTGAAGACCGTGGCGCCCACGATGGCCATGTTCTCGCGCGGCAGGGGCGCATAGGTCGAGGGGAAGGGATCGGGATTGGCGGCGTAGTCGAGGCCGGCCGGCAGGGCGCGCGCCTGACGCGAGGGACTCTGGGCCTGCCCGGACCCGGACCCGTCCTCGGTGGTGGCGCAGGCGGACAGCGCGAACGCGCAGGCGACCACGGCGAGGCTGGGCCCCCGCAAGGAACGACGGAACATGAAAACCCTCCCCTGTCGCGCCACGCCGCGCGGAACCGGAGGATTACAAGGGCTTCAAAACCCGTCCGTCAAAGGCGGAAACATTACAAGTCTGTAAGAAGCGGAAGTCCGGGCGTCCGGCGCGCCCTCGGGCCGGGTCGGGACCGCGCAAGCAAAGGGGGCCAGCAGTCGCCTGCTGGCCCCCTGGAAACTGGTGGAGCTTAGCGGAGTCGAACCGCTGACCTCTTGCATGCCATGCAAGCGCTCTACCAACTGAGCTAAAGCCCCGAACCTTTCGGCCCGATCGGCCGGGGAAACACTGCCCCCCGGCGAGGCGGCGGAAACTATGTCAGGCCCTATTGGCGATCAAGCCCGCCTGAACCATTTATTTTCGCCGCCTTGAAGGGTCACCGGAGCGGCTCGAAAGCCGCCCCGGCGAACGGTTCGATCAGTCGTCGTCCTTGCCTTTCTTGACCACGTCTTCGTCGAAGGCGTCGTCGTCCTCGTCCTCGATGAAGGGCACGGAATCGTCGTCGTCGTCGTCGGCCAGGACATCGTCGTCGTCATCGCCGTCGCTGGCGCCCATGCCGGGGGCGTCGGGGGCGTCGGCGGCGTCGTCGTCCTCGTCGTCCGGCGTCAGGATCGGCTCGTGGCCCTCCTGGTCGATCTCGGGGGTGGCGACGGCCTCGTCCTCGTCATCCTCGTCGTCGGTCGCCTTCTTCTCGACGACCTGATCCTCGGCCTCGTCGGCCGGGTAGCCTCCGGGACGACCGCGCCGGCTGCGCAGCTTGATGGCCTCTTCAGGATCGAATTCGGTGTCGCATTTGGGGCAGTGGGCAGGGCGACGGCCCAGGTCGTAGAACTTCGCCTGGCAGTTCGGACAGACCTGCTTGGCGCCAAGTTTGGGATCGGCCACGGGGGTGGAGCCTTTGGCTGGTGGGGTGGGATTTCGGGCGCGTCCCTTGCCACCCCCCGGGGCCGCTGTCAAAAGCCCTGTTCGGCCTGACCGCGAGGTCGGCGATCCCCTCAGCCAGCCCGGAGCCCGACGCGGGTGAGCGACGCCCCCCATCTGACCGCGCGTCGTGCCGGCCCCCTGACCGGAACCGTGCGGGCCCCCGGCGACAAGTCGATGTCCCACCGCTCCATGATCCTGGGGGCGATGGCGACGGGCGTGACCGAGGTCGAGGGCCTGCTGGAAGGCGACGATGTCATCGCCACCGCCCGCGCCGCCGAGGCGTTCGGCGCGACGGTGGAGCGCCTCGGTCCCGGCCGCTGGCGGGTGATCGGCCGGGGCGGCCTCGCCTCGCCTTCGGGCGTCATCGACTGCGGCAACGCCGGGACCGGGGTGCGGCTCCTGATGGGAGCGGCGGCGGGATATGGCCTGACCGCGACCTTCGACGGCGATGCCTCTCTGCGCGGGCGGCCCATGGGGCGGGTGACGGATCATCTGGAGCGGATGGGTGCGCGGTTCGACTGGAGCGGCAAGCCGGGCCTCCTGCCCGCCACCCTGAACGGCGGCGGCCTGACGGCGATCGACCATGTGCAGACGGTGGCCTCTGCCCAGGTCAAGTCGGCGATCCTGCTGGCCGGGTTGAACGCCGACGGCGTCACCTCGGTCACCGAGCCCGAGCGGAGCCGCGATCACACCGAGCGGATGCTCCGCGCCTTCGGCGTGACGGTCGATGTCCAGGAGCAGGGCGGAGGCTGGATCATCCGGCTGGCGGGCGGTCAGCGGCTGACGGGCACCGCCGTCGCCGTTCCGGGCGATCCTTCGTCGGCGGCCTTTCCGCTGGCGGCCGGACTGATCGTCCCCGGGTCGTCGGTGACGGTCGAAGGCGTGATGCTGAACCTCTTGCGAACCGGCTTGTTCGAGACCTGGCGCGAGATGGGGGCGGACCTGACCATCGCCAACCGGCGCGTGGCCGGCGGCGAGGACGTGGGCGACATCACGGCGCGGCACTCCGTTCTGAAGGGCGTCGTGGTGCCGGAGACGCGCGCCGCCGCCATGATCGACGAATACCCGATCCTGGCCGCCACGGCCGCCTTCGCCGAGGGGGTCACCGTCATGCGCGGCGTGGGCGAGATGCGCGTCAAGGAGAGCGACCGCATCCGGTTGATGGTCGACGGGCTGCGCGCCTGCGGCGTTGCGGTCGAGGAGGAGCCGGAGGGCTTCATCGTCACCGGCGGTCGCGTGCCGGGCGGCGCGACCGTCCACACCGCCCACGACCACCGCATCGCCATGAGCCACCTGGTGCTGGGGCTGGGGGCCGAGAACGCCGTGACAGTCGACGAGCCGGAGATGATCGCGACCAGCTTTCCGGGGTTCGTCGAGATGATGCGAGGACTGGGCGGGGACGTCGCATGAGGCGTCCAGTGCGCCGCCGTGCTAGCGATACTGGGTCATGACCCGCTCTCTCGTCATTGCCGTCGATGGACCCGCCGCCTCGGGTAAGGGGACCATCGCCTCGCGCCTCGCAGCGCATTACGGCCTGCCGTTCCTCGATACGGGCCTTCTGTACCGCGCCGTCGGACTGGGCGTGATCTCCGGTGGGGGTGATTTGGGCGATGCGGCGGCGGCGGAAGCGGCGGCCCGGGCCCTGGCTCCCGACCGGTTGTCCGATGCTGACGCCCTGACCAGCGGAGATGCGGGCGAAGCGGCCAGCCGGGTCGCCGGCTATCCCGGCGTCCGCGCCGCCCTGCTGGACCTGCAACAGGCCTTCGCCCGCCAGCCCGCCGGTGCCGTGCTGGACGGTCGTGACATCGGCACAGTGATCGCCCCGGACGCCGTCGCCAAGCTGTTCGTCACCGCCACCCCCGAGGTCCGCGCGCGCCGGCGCTGGCGTCAGTTGAACGAGCGCGGCGACCTCATCGCCTATGAGGCCATGCTGGCCGACATCCTGCGGCGCGACGAGCGGGACGCCGGACGGGGCGCGGCCCCCATGGTCCAGGCTCCGGACGCGGTCTTGCTCGATACGACCGAGATGGATATAGAGGCGGCCTTCGATGCGGCCCGCCGTATCGTCGAGGCGGCGCGCGCGAAATACGGCCTTTCGGCCTGATCGCAAATCCAACGCGCCATCCTCGGCCTCCGCGGGCGTTCTGGCACCGATCGCCTCGCCTTCGACGACCTGATTACCCTTGAAACATTCACCTCGCGCGGGGCCGTTCGGTCGCGCGCCACAGCCCTATCGGAAACACCAGAGCTTCATGTCTGATACCCTCAACCCCATGCGCGACGATTTCTCGGCGCTGCTCGACGAACAACTGCAAGGCCGCGATCTCGGCGAAGGCCAGGTCGTGCACGGCCGCGTCGTCGGCATCGAAAAAGACATCATCATCATCGACGTCGGCCTGAAGACCGAGGGCCGCATCCCGGCCCGCGAGTTCGGCATCGGCGAAGGCGCCGTGATCCCCAAGCTGGGCGATGACGTCGAAGTCTATCTGGAGCGCGTCGAGAACGCCCTGGGCGAAGCGGTCATCAGCCGTGACAAGGCCCGCCGCGAGGAAGCCTGGACGCGTCTGGAAGTCGTGTTCGCCGACGGCCATCCGGTCAACGGCACCATCGTGGGCCGCGTGAAGGGTGGCTTCACCGTCGACCTGGGCGGCGCCTCGGCCTTCCTGCCCGGCTCCCAGGTCGACATCCGTCCGGTGCGCGACGTCGGCCCGCTGATGGGCAAGGAACAGCCGTTCCAGATCCTGAAGATGGACCGCCCGCGCGGCAACATCGTCGTCTCGCGTCGCGCTATCCTGGAAGAGGCCCGCGCCGAACAGCGCACCGAGCTGGTCGGCCAGCTGCAAGAGGGCGAAGTCCGCGACGGCGTCGTCAAGAACATCACCGACTACGGCGCGTTCGTGGACCTGGGCGGCATCGACGGCCTGCTGCACGTCACCGACATGAGCTGGAAGCGCGTCTCGCACCCGTCGCAAGTCCTGGCGGTCGGCGACACGGTCAAGGTCCAGATCGTCAAGATCAATCCGGACACCCAGCGCATCAGCCTGGGCATGAAGCAGCTGCAGTCGGATCCGTGGGACGGCGTCGAAGCCAAATACCCGCCGGGCGCCAAATATACCGGCCGCATCACCAACATCACCGACTACGGCGCGTTTGTTGAGCTGGAAGCCGGGGTCGAGGGCCTGGTGCACGTCTCGGAAATGTCCTGGACCAAGAAGAACGTTCACCCGGGCAAGATCGTCTCGACCTCGCAGGAAGTCGATGTGGTCGTGCTGGATGTCGACGCCTCCAAGCGCCGCATCTCGCTGGGCCTGAAGCAGGCCCAGGACAATCCGTGGGACGCCTTCGTGGCCAACAACCCGATCGGCTCCACCGTCGAGGGCGAGGTCAAGAACGCCACCGAGTTCGGCCTGTTCATCGGCCTGGACAACGACATCGACGGCATGGTGCACCTGTCCGACCTGGACTGGAACGTCTCGGGCGAAGAGGCCATCCAGCGCTATCGCAAGGGCGAGATGGTCAAGGCCAAGGTGCTGGACGTCGACGTCGAGAAGGAACGCGTCTCGCTGGGCATCAAGCAGCTGGGCGGCGATCCGGTCGGCGACGGCGACACCTACAAGAAGGGCCAGACCGTCACCGTGACCGTCACCTCCATCGAGACGGGCGGCATCGAGGTCAAGTTCGGCGAGGACGACGCCCCGGTGTCCAGCTTCGTGCGCAAGTCGGACCTGAGCCGCGACCGCAACGAGCAGCGTCCGGAGCGCTTCGCCGTGGGCGACCGCGTCGATGCCCAGATCACCGGCGTCGACAAGGCGACGCGTCGCGTTTCCGTCTCGATCAAGGCCCTGGAAATGGCCGACGAGAAGGAAGCCATCGAACAGTTCGGATCCTCGGATTCGGGCGCCTCGCTGGGCGACATCCTGGGGGCCGCCCTGCGCGAAAAGGCCGGCAAGGAGTAGTCGAACCCGAGGGTTCGAATTCAAGGCACTGATCCGGTGACGGATATTGTAGGCGGCCGGAGCGATCCGGCCGCCTCTTTCTTTGCTCGCGGAATCCGTATGCGGTTTGTGGAATTAACGCTCTTTGGCCGCCCCAATCCGTCGATCAGGCCTTTTTCGCCCGGCGGGCGAAGGCTAGGGTGCCCTGGCAACCGGATTGAAGTTGCACCCGTATATGCTCTCCAGAGCAGGAAAGGGCGGGGGCCTGGACATGATCAAGTCTGAGCTGATCGAGAAGCTGGCGGCCGAGAACACGCATCTGACGCATGCCGAGGTCGAACGGGTCGTCAATGTCGTTCTGGGTCGAATGACCGAGGCGATGTCGGACGGCGGACGCGTGGAGCTTCGCGGCTTCGGGGCGTTCTCGGTGCGGTCGCGGCCGGCGCGGGCCGGGCGGAATCCTCGTACGGGCGAGACCGTCGACGTCCCCGCCAAGAGCGTTCCCTTCTTCAAGAGCGGCAAGGAGCTGCGCGAGCGGTTGAACGCCGGTGGCGACGCCTCATGGGCCTGATCTCCGAGTTCAAGGCGTTCGCCGCCCGGGGCAACGTCGTCGATCTGGCCGTGGGCGTCATCATCGGCGCGGCCTTCGGCAAGATCGTCACCAGCCTGGTCGAACAGGTCGTCATGCCGCCGATCGGCCTGGCGCTCGGCGGGATCGACTTCTCGAACCTGAAGTGGGTGCTGGCCCCCGAGGATTCGACGACCGAAGCCGTCGAAGAGGTCGCCATTCAGTACGGCGCCTTCATCAACACCGTGATCCAGTTCCTGATCGTGGCCTTCGTCGTGTTCCTGATGGTCAGGGCCATCAACAACCTGCGCCGCGCCGAAGCCGCCAAGCCCGATCCCGCTCCGGCAGCCCCCACGCCGGCCGAGGCGCTGCTGGCCGAAATCCGCGACGAACTGAAGGCCCGGCCCCGGGTCTAGGCCGCTTCGCTGAGGGTCGACGCGACCGGGATGGGCCGCAGGCAGACGCCGTAGTCGCCGTCGAACGGGGTCGGGGCCCAGGTCTCGACTCCCTCGACACCGGGTTCGAACCGGGCGTGGCAGTGACCCCAGCCCCCCTCGCGGCGCGCCGTCTGGGCCAGCGGACCGAGGCGACGCAGGAGGTCAGCGTTGACCACTTGAATCCGGACCTTGGCGGCCCCCAGGCCGCGAGCATTGGCCAGCAGGGCTTCCATCAGGGCCGGGATGGCGCCGGGCTCATCGCGCAGGGCGACCAGGTCCACGATCTCCAGCACCGGCGGCTCGATGACGTTGACCTTGGCCATGACCGCCATGGCATAGCCGACGATCGCCTTGCCGCGGTTGAAGGACAGGATGACGGGATCGAGCGTGCGATCCGGGTCGGCGAGCCGCCAGCGCAGCGTCTCGGGGCTGCGGTCGGCGACGATCCTGCCCTCGCTCTTCAACGCCTGCCAGAAGTCGGCGAACCGCGACCGGTCCGCGAAGTCCGTCAGGATCGCCACGCCGGGCGGAAGCGACAGCGGCTCGGGGGTCGCCAGGCGCGGGTTCATCAGACGTTCGCGCGACGGGTCGATCAGGCGCGGCGCGCGACGGTCGACCTCGCGCCACAGCCGGCCACGGGCGCAGGTCAGGGGATCGATGCGCCAGGCGAGCTTCGTCGCATGGGTCGTCTCCGGCCAGGGGTTGAGCTTGTAGCGGGGATACAGCGGGGATGATCTGGGATTGGCGTTCAGGGTGTAGAGCGCGAACAGTCCTTTCTGCTCGGCGAAGGCTCGCAGCAACATGCGGCTGTGGCCCCGGGCGCGCGGCCGCACGATGATCGAAAAGCCGCTGGTGCCATGCAGGACGGCGTCGTCTCGCCAGAAACGCTGGACGAAGTTGCCCGTGAAACCGTCGACCGCGCCCTGATCCGACTCCAGGATCCAGCCGGCGGGGGCATCGACCTCCGACCGCGCCGGATTGCCGTTCAGCCAGCGCCAGCCCGCCGGCGACCGCGTCGGCCAGCCGACCGACCGGTGCAGGGCGTTCACTGTCTCGAGATACTCGTCCTGAACGGGGCGGACCGAATGGGCCATTGTCGTGCTCCACAGCGGGACCCTCCCGCGTTGCGGTGGACGACGAAGCACGAAAGGCGCCAGTTCGCTACCATGGGTTGTTCGTGGGCGGGCGCGCGGATTTGGCTCGCGATCAGCCCTTTCGGAAAAGATACAGCCCGAAACCCAAGTAGGGCCGACCGAAATCGAAGGTCGCCTTGATCTGGTCCGCCCGCAACTTCAGCGCGTCGAGGCCTTCGACGCCGGGGTTGGCGTCCAGCCAGGCGCGGACGCGGGCGTCGGCGGAGGCGAAGAAGCTGTCCCACAGGGGCTGAGGCGAGAGTTCGGCGCAAACGCATTCCAGTCCCGCAGACCGCGCCGCGACCTTCCACCCCTCGTCGGAGGCGTAGATTCCGGACAGCCCGACGACCTGACGCAGGGGCGCCGGCGGCTCGGCCGTCCACACCAGGTCACCCCACAGCACGAAGCCCGGGCTTGCCAGTCGTTGCGCCAGGACCTGGAATATGCCGGACGCCGTGGTCACGGTCGGCCCTCCGATCCGCGTCGTTCCCATCGCCACCATCATGTCGGCCGGCGCGAGGGCGTCCAGCACCTCCGGGGCCTGTCCGCGAACGACGCTCAGTCGATCCGTCAGGCCTTCGGCACGGGCCCGTGCCCCGATGTGCGAGACCATCACCGGATCACGCTCGATCGCATGCACATGATATCCGAAGCGTCGCGCCAGTGCCGCCGACACGCCCCCGGTCCCGGCCCCGATGTCCAGAACCTTGGCACCCGGCGGCAGGTCGGTTCGGGCGGCCGCGGCCTCTACCGCCTCCATCGAGACGGGGTTGGCGACGTCGAGGCCGACGTAGGCGATGTGGTGATAGTCGGGGGCCATGCCCCCTCATAACGAGCGCTGTGGAAATGGTCTCGAGAAAGTGCTTTACATTGCAAAGTATATGCAGGATAGGTGGAGTCACGGAGCGGCATCCCTGCCCACTGATCCTGGAGACACACTGATGACCGACACCAAGGACGAGATCACCGACATCGCCTGGCTGCGTGGCCTGGCCGAAGAGGGAACCCGCACACCGATCCGGGGCGCGTCCATCCTTTTCGCAGCCGGGATGATCTACGGCTTCGCCAGCCTGGCCCACGGGGCCGTGGAGGCGGGGCTCGTCGAGGTGGGAACAGAGGCCTTCGGCTGGATCTGGGGCGTCGCGGTCCTTGCCTTCCTCGCCGCCCTCGTGGTCCTGATCGGACGACTGAAGAGCCAGGGCGGGGTGGAGACCGCCGCCAACCGGGCGTTCGGCATCGTCTGGGCGGCCCTGGGCTGGGGCATCTTCAGCCTGTTCACCTCGCTGATCCTGAGCGATCTGTCGCGCCAGGGCGCGTCCAGCATGGCGGACTGGGCCCTGGTCATCCCCTCCATCATCATGGCCTTCTATGGCGTCGGCTGGGCGGTGACGGCCACCATGGTCCGCTCCCGGCCTCTGTGGGTCCTCGCCCTCGCGTCCTTCGCCGCGGCGCCGGCTTTGGCGGTCCTGTCGGGCAGCCCGGCCCAGTACCTCGCCTATGCCGCAGCCCTGTTCGGCCTGGTGGCGGTGCCCGGCTTCTTTCTCATGCGCGCGGCCAAGGGCTGAGCCATGGCCGACGATTTCGACATCGGGCGGATCGACGACGTGATCCATGGTCGGGTGAGGCTGGGGATCATGGCGATCCTGTCGGGGGTGGAGACCGCCGATTTCGCCACCCTGAAGACGCGGCTTCAGGCCACCGACGGCAATCTGTCGGTGCATCTCAGAAAGCTCGAGGAGGCCGGGTTCGTCGCCGTGACCAAGCGCTTCGTCGGGCGAAAGCCGCTGACGGAGGCGGCCATGACCCCGGACGGTCGCAAGGCCTTCGTCGCCTATCTGGACGCCATGGCGGGACTGGTCTCGCCGCGCTGATCGGTCCCCCTCGCCCGGCGTCCCGCGCGCCCCTATAGGAGGGGCATGGCCGCCCGCATCCACGTCTTCGACGCCCTCGACAACTTCCGCGACTACGGCGGATACGGCACGGCCGCCGGGGCTCTGCTGCGCGCGGACCGGCTGTACCGTTCGGCCCACCACGCAGGCCTGTCGGACGCCGATCTGGAGCGGCTCGCGGTCATCGACTTCGGCACGGTCGTCGACCTGCGCCGCCCGGTCGAGCGGCGCCGTCAGCCGTCCAGACGTCCCGAGGGCTTCAGCGGCGTGGTGATCGAGAGCGATCTGGACGAAGCCGGGGAGGCCCCGCACATCACCTTCCTGAAGACCGCCGACCTGACGCCAGACAGCGGCCGGCGCTTCATGACCGAGACCTATCGCCAACTGCCCTTCGCCCCGGCCCACCTCGACCTGTTCGCACGCTATTTCCGCGCCCTGGCCGACAGCGACCGTCCCGTGCTGATTCACTGCGCGGCGGGCAAGGACCGGACCGGGATACTGGCGGCCCTGACGCATCATCTGCTGGGCGTGACCGACGACGATCTGATGGCGGACTATCTGTTGACCAACACCGCCGTCGACCTGAAGGCGCGGGCTCCCGGCATCGCCGAACAGCTGAAGGCCCTCACCGGGCGGACGGCGTCCCACGACGCGGTGGTGGCCTTCATGGGGGTGGAGGCGGACTATCTGCACGCCGCGATCGCCGCCATGACGGAGCGACACGGATCGGTGGACGGCTATTTGGACCAGGCGCTCGGCGTGGACGCGGCCCTGCGGGACCGGATCGGGGAGCGTCTCGCGGCGTGAGCTCCGACGCGCCTATCGGCTGGATCGAGCCTCTGGATGTCGCGGCCGGGCTGAGGGCGCGGGACGGCGCGCTGTGCCTGCTCTCGGACGGTGGGCCCAACGGGCGATACTCCTATGTCGCGGCGGAACCGGATCGGGTTCGGGTCGAGCCGATGGGGCCGGACGGGCTCGGCGCGGCCGTCGCGACAGGCATGGACCGCAACGTCGTCGGCGTCGTCGCCTACGACTGGGGCGCCCGCCCGGCCACTGGCGCGCGGGAAACGGCCTGGCCGGATCTGATCCTGGCCCGCTATCCGACCATGCTGGTCTTCGATCATCTCGAACGGCGCGTCCGGATTCGCGGCGACACCGCGCGAGCCGGCCGATGGCTGGCCGAGGCGCGACCGCCCGCCCCTTCGGCTCCCCCTGCGGAGGCCTTCGTCGAGGATGCCGCCGACGACCGCTATCGCGCCGCCGTCGCCGACGTCGTCGTCCGCATCGGTGACGGCGAGCTGTTCCAGGCCAATGTCGCGCGCGGCTGGTCGGGGCGGCTGCGGGACGACGCCGATCCGTTAGACGTGTTCGCGCGTCTGGCCGGCGGTCCCGCGCCCTATGGGGCCTGGTGGCGGATCGGGGACCGCGCGCTGGTGTCGAACTCGCCCGAGCTGTTCGTGACGTTCGATCCTGGCGACCATCGGGTCGAGACCCGTCCCATCAAGGGCACCCGGGCGCGATCGGCCGATCCCGCCGAGGACGCCGCCCGCGCCGCCGAGCTGATCGCCAGCGAGAAGGACCGGGCCGAGAACCTGATGATCGTCGACCTGATGCGCAACGACCTGGCCCGGGTCTCGGAACCCGGCAGCGTCGTGGTCGAGCGGCTGTTCGCCCTGGAGAGTTTCGCCACCGTCCATCATCTGGTGTCCACGGTCACGGCCCGGGCGCGGCCCGGGGTCGGCCCCGGTCATGTGCTGCAGGCGATCTTCCCGCCCGGCTCGGTCACCGGGGCCCCCAAGCACCAAGCCATGAAGGTGATCGCCGGGCATGAGCCGCCGCGCGGTCCGTGGTGCGGCAGCCTGTTCATGATCGACGAGGTCGGACGGATGACGGCCTCGGTCCTGATCCGGACGATCGCCCTGTGGCGCGAGGCGGATCGCTGGCGGTTCCGGACACAGGCGGGGGCGGGGATCACCGCCGACAGCGACCCCCAGGCCGAGCTGGAAGAGACCGAGGCCAAGATCGTGGCGATCCGACGCGCCCTTCTGGGTTAGCAGTCGGCGCAGGGAATCTGGTCGGTCAGGCGCGGCCGCAGATAATGCCGGCCCTGGAAACGGGTGGCGTTGGGCAGCAGGGTGTCGAGCGGCGACTGATAGTCATAGGCCGCCTCGCCCATGATGATCATCTCGCCGTTGCCGATCAGTCCGGCGGGCACCGTCTGGACGCCGGTCAGGGGCGTCATGCCGCGGGCGCGGCTCCAGGTCACGCGCGCCACGCCGGTGTTGTCGCGGGTGATGGCGGTCACCCTGATGTCGAGCGGGGCTTCCGGAAACGGCTGCATGATCAGCGAGCCGATATCCATGATGGCGTCGATCTCGTCGCGCGACATGGCGGGCGCGCGGGCGACCATGTCGGCGACCTGCGACGTCGTGTGCACTGTCCGCTTCTGCGCCATATAGGCTTGGCTGAACTCCGCCAGGCCGAAATAGCAGACGATCAGGACCGGCACGACCAGGGCGAATTCGACGGCGGCCACGCCCCGCGCGTCGCCCCCGAACCGGGCCAGCCAGGCACGGCCGCCGTTCGTGACGCGACGCAGGGCCTCAGCCATCGAAGGGCTCGTTGCGGAAGGCGGTGGTGATCGAGATCACGGCGGTCCCCGAATCCAGCCGCGTCAGGGCCTGGGACAGCAAGGGCGTGATGACCGGCTGTTCGTACCAGACCCGGACCAGCATCAGGTCGCCGGCCGCGCCGGGATCGAATTCCCCATCTCCCTCCGCCAGCTCGCCGTCCGCCGTCGGATCGGGGGGATTGGGGTCGCGGAACTGGGGGATGACGCGAACGTCAACCGTCGCGCGGGTTTCGCAGTCGCCGGAGAAGACGCTCATGCCCTGACACAGGGCGGTCTTGAACTGAGCGGACGAGATCGCGCCGCCCTGGGCCTGGCCCGTGCGGACCAGGCGGCTGGCCTGCTGGACGGCGGATTCGGCCATCGAGTCCACCAGGAAGATGATCCCCAGCTCCAGGATGGCGAAGATGACGAAGAAGAAGGGCAGGGCGACGATGGCGAACTCGATCGCCGTCGCGCCTTCGCGCGGCGCGCGGCGTCTCCGACGCATCCAGCGATGGCGAACCGGAGCGGCCATGGCTCAGGGCGTGGGGGCGGCGGCCGCGCCGGTGTTGCGAACCGACGGCGAGCATGAGGCGGCACAGGCCATCTCCGTCGCCTGGGCCCCGCGCCAGACCCGCACCGAGCCGGTCGAGCCACCCGTCACCACGATCTCGCCCTGGAACAGGGTTCGGCCGATGGCGTCCACGGCGATGACCTCGGTCACGCCATAGCCCTTGCCGGTGACGAACAGGGTGTTGGCGTCGACGACGGTCACGTCGGCGATGGCCGGATTGCCGACGATGACGGACGCGGCCGAACCGTTCAGCCCGATGCGGCTGGACCGGTCGATCTCGACGTTCAGTGACTGGGCCTGGGCGACGCCGGCGGCGACCAGCATGGCCATGCCGGCGGCGACGGCGGGAACGAGGCGGGCGAGGCGTCCGACCATGGGGCGTGTCCTTGTCTCTCTCGCAGGCGCGCGAGGCGAGCGCGCAAGATCGACCCGAAGTGTCTACAAAGTCTGAAAGCGCCGGCTTCGATCAATACGCTTCGCCCTGATTAATCGTCATCAACACATGGCGGGAAACAGCCATCCATGGTCAGTGTTCGCGCGGTCGATTTCCCTCTTTCGTAGTGAAGATCGCAGTAACCACGACTTCTGACGTGGCCTTAACCGGTTCGGGTCCATGGTCGCCCTGCGTTTGGGGGACAAGCGGGCGACCGAGCCTCCCAGCCATCGTTGCTCGCTTAGCCAGTTTCACCTGAGAGGAAGTCACATGACCAAGTTCATCACCAAGTTCGTCAAGGACGAGTCGGGCGCCACCGCCATCGAGTACGGCCTGATCGCCGCCCTGATCGCCGTCATCATCATCACGGCCGTCGGCCTGGTCGGCACCCGCCTGAGCCTGGTGTTCGACCGTATCGCGACCTCGCTGACCCTCACCTAAGGTCGCGTTCAGTCTTGAAGTCGGAGGGCCGGCGCGGAAACGCGCCGGCCCTTTGCTTTCGCGAGCCCTCGCACACCCCGAATTAACGCGTCCCGATCCAAGGTTCCCGCATGGACGTCCTGACCCTCGCCCTCCTGAGCATCCTGCCCGCGCTCGTCATCGTCGCCGGCCTGATGGACCTGACGACGATGCGGATCCCGAACTGGATTTCGGGTGCGCTGATCGTGGCCTTCTTCCCGGTCGCCCTGATCGTCGGCCTGCCGCTCGGCACGGTCGGGCTCCACGCCCTGATCGCCGTCGCGGCCCTGTTGCTGGGAATGGCGCTGTTCGCCCTCAGGATCATCGGTGGCGGCGACGCCAAGCTGATGGCCGCCGCCTGTCTGTGGCTGGGCCTGGTGGGATCGGGCATGTTCCTGCTGTGGACGGGCGTCGTCGGCGGCTTCTTCTGCCTGGGCATCCTGGCCGCGAGGGCCTACCTGGCGCCCTATCTGCGCGGCGCGCCGCCGTGGGTCGCCACCCTGATGAGCCCACGCGGCGACATTCCCTATGGCGTGGCGATCTGCGCCGGAGCCCTGATGGCCTTTCCTTCCAGCGCGATGCTGGCGGTCGCCGCCGCCGTCTGATCCGCTTAGGCCGGCGTTAACCCGCGCCCTGCATGGTCGTTAACGGTAGGCCCCGCACACCCTGAGTCGTGCGCCGGGCCGCGCCGGAGACCGTCGATGAAGCCCGCCCGTATCGCCGTCATCTGCATCGCCGCCGTGTCCGCCATCGGCCTGGCGCTCGTCGTGCGCGCCATGGGTTCGTCCTCGGGCGAGCCGACCGCCATGGCCGCGGCCGAGGCCCCCGCCCAGCCCATGGCCAAGGTCCTGGTCGCCGCGCGCGACCTGGCCCCCGGTCAGCGTCTGACCGACGCCGACCTGGAATGGAAGGACTGGCCCGCCGCCGAGGTCAATCCGGCGTTCATCACCGACGGCTCCGTGCCGGTTCCCACCGCCCCCGACGAGGCCGACGCGGAAAAGGCGGAAGAGACCAAGCCGGACGACAGCACCGTCGCCCGGGTCACCCGCGCCGCGACCAGCATGGCCACCGGCGGGGCCAAGGCCGACTATTTCGGCTCGGTCGTGCGTGAACCCATTCTGGCCGGCGAACCGATCATCGGCCGCAAGATCGTGCGCGCCGGAGACAGCGGATACATGGCCGCCTATCTGGAGCCCGGCATGCGGGCCATGGCCATCGGCGTGAGCGTCGAATCCGCGGCCGGCGGATTCATCCTGCCCGGCGACCGGGTCGACGTGATCCTCACCGCCGAGCTCCAGGACAACAGTCCCGATGGCGGCGGTCAGACGCGGCATGCCTCGTCCATCGTGCTTCAGAACGTCAAGGTCCTGGCCGTCGACCAGTCGACCCGCGCCGACGACGACCAGCAGGCGGTGGTCGGCGCGACCGCCACCCTCGAAGTCTCCCCCGGCGATTCCGAAGCCCTGGCCCTGGCCCGCGCGGCGGGCGAGCTGTCCCTGGTCCTGCGTTCCTATGCCGACACCGCCGGGCCGTCCGGCCGCGTGGCCGCGCCGCGCGCTCAACGCGCCGACACCTCGGTCCGCATCTTCCGCGGCGGCGAACCCGAAGTGGTGAGCGTCCCATGAAGGCGTCCATGACGATCTCGATGAAACCGATCCTCGCCGCCGCCTGCGCGGCCCTGATGGTCGCCGCGCCGGTCGCCACGCCGGCCCTCGCGCAGTCCCATGGCGCGACCCAGACGGTCGCGGCCGGGTCGGGCCCGCGCCTGATCAACCTGCCCCGGGGCACCTCCTTCGCCGTCGATCTGCCGGCCGACGCGCGCGACGTGATCGTCTCGAACCCGGCGGTGGCCGAAGCCAATGTCCATTCGCCGCGCCGGATCACCGTGATCGGCATCGCGCCCGGAGAGACCGACGCCGTCTTCCTGGACGCCGCCGGCCGGTCGATCCTGACGCTGCGGGTCCGGGTGGACGCCGGCGTTTCGGCGCTCCAGGACACGCTCAGCCGCGTCGCCCCCGGCTCCCAGGTGCGGGCGGAGGCCGTCAACGACAGCATCATCCTGACCGGTCTGGTCACCAGCGCCGCCGAGTCCGAGCGCATCGCGTCGGTCGCCCGCGCCTTCGTGTCGGTGCCGGAGAAGGTGCTGAACCTGACCACCATCGCCGCGTCGGACCAGGTCACCCTCCGTGTCCGGATCGTCGAAGTCCAGAGGAACGCCATCAAGCAGCTGGGCTTCGACACCAACGCGGTGCTCGGCCGCGTCGGAGAGGCGCAGTTCCTGCTGGGCCAGGTCGCCAGCTTCGGCATCAACGGCTCTCTGCTCGGCGGGTTGGCGGCCAGCGCCGTGCGCGACACGACCCAGCAGCCGCAGCTGGTGATTCCCTGCGCCGCCGGCGTGCAAGGCACCTGCTATGGCGTCATCGACGGCCCGAACAACCGCTACAACATCGAGAACTGGGACACCGCCACCGCGCGCGAGACCGTCGGCGACGACGGGCTCAACCAGGGCGAGGCGACCATCAAGGCGTTCGAGCGCGTGGGCCTGCTGCGGACCCTGGCCGAGCCCAATCTGACCTCGGTCAACGGCGAGAGCGCCAGTTTCCTGGCCGGCGGAGAGTTCCCGGTCCCGACCGGCCGCGACCGCGACGGCAACGTCACCATCGAGTTCAAGCCCTATGGCGTCAGCCTGGCGTTTCGCCCGATCGTCCTGTCCGAAGGCCGCATCTCGCTGCAGATCTCGGCCGAGGTGTCGGAACTGACCCAGGCGGGCGGCATCACCCTGGGAGCCGGGACGGACAATCCGCTCAACATCGCGGGCCTGAACGTTCGCCGCGTCCAGAACACCGTCGAAATGCCGTCGGGCGGCTCCATGATGATCGCGGGCCTGCTGCAGGAATCCAGCCGCCAGGCCATCGACAGCTTCCCCGGCCTGGGCGGTCTGCCGATCCTGGGCCAGCTGTTCCGCTCGCGCGACTATGTCTCGGGCGAGACCGAGCTGGTCGTGATCGTCGAGCCCTTCATCGTCACCCCCACCTCGCGCGACCGGATGCAGACGCCCGCCGACGGGCTGCGCATCGCCTCGGACGCCCAGACGATCTTCTTTGGCCAGCTGAACCAGGCCTATGGCTCGCCGGCTCCGGGCGCGACGACCGCCCCCGCCTGGTCCGGCCCTGTCGGCTATGTGATCGAATGAGCGCCCCGATGATCCGCACCCTGATGCTCGCCGCCGTCTGCGCCGCCGCCCTGTCCGGCTGCGTCGGCCTGCCCGCCGAAGGCACCGGACCCGTGCCCCTGACCCCGACGTCGCGCTACGCCCTGGCGGTCGAGCCGGGCGTCGAACGCATCGCCCTGGCGGTCCACGACGCGGGTCCGTCGGCCAATCAGGCCCGGGCGCTCCAGGACTTCGCCTATCGCTTTTCGGCCGAGGGCGCGCCCGTGCTGCGGGTCGAGGCGCCCTCCGGCGACGACCCCGTGGCCGGCGAGATGGCCTGGAGCGTCAGGAACGCGCTCGAGGCCGCCGGCGTCCCCGGACATCAGGTCCAGGTCGTCACCTATATCGCGCCCGACCCGCGCGCGCCGGTCCTGGTCGGCTTCGACACCGTGCGGGCGTCGGTGCCCCGGTGCGGCACGGAGTGGACCAATCTGGCGCGCACCGCCAACAATGCCGGCCATTCCAACTTCGGCTGCTCTGTGAACGCCAATCTGGCGGCGCAGATCGCCAATCCGCGCGACATCACGACGCCGCGCGCCATGACCCCGCCCGACTCCGGTCGGCGCGCGGTCGTGCTCGACAAATACCGCCAGGGAGAACAGACGGCGGCTGTCATCGAAACCCTGCTCGAGAACGGTCAGGTTTCGGATGCTGTGGACTGACGGCTGATGACGAATGCGTTCGCCTCGCGACCCTATGACCCGCTGGACGACGAGTTCGACGCCGAACTGGACGTCGTTCCCACGCCCGCGCCCCTGGCGGACGGCGACATAAACCCGCGCGAGCCGCTGCAATTCACCGCGCCCGGCGGCCATGATCCCAGTCAAGCCCCCGCGATGCCGGGGGGATCTGTGGTCGCCCATCCGGGCGGCCTGCCCGTGGCCCAGGGGGGGCTGCCCGCCGGGGCCGGCTACAATCCGGTCGGCGATCTGGTTGCGGGCGCCTCGGCGGCGATCGCGCCCCACGCCTTCCAGTCCGGGCTGCAGAACGAAGTCACCATTCCGCGCATCGCCATCCACGTCTTCGCCGAGCGTCAGGATACACTGGCGGCGGCCGAGCGGGCCGGACAGGACCGGCGCATGGCCCGGGCCACCACCCAGATCCGGGTCGGCGGCGTCCCGGCCGCCGTCGACGCCTACAACCACGAGCCGACCCCGCCGCTGATCATCGTGGAATGCATGCAGGACCCGGGTGCCCTGCTGTGGCAGGTCGATCGCCTGGCCGAGGTCTGCGACGCCGGCACCAAGGTCGTGGTGATCGGCGCCACCAACGACATCATCCTGTTCCGGGAACTGATGAAGCGCGGCGTCAGCGAATATCTGGTCGCGCCCGTTCAGCCGCTGCAACTGATCGCCGCCATCGGTGGGCTGTTCTCCGACCCCGCCCAGCCCTTCGTCGGCCGGTCCATCGCCTTCGTAGGGGCGCGCGGCGGCGCGGGCTCGTCGTCGGTGGCGCACAACACCGCCTACGCCATGTCCGAGAAGATCGGAGCCAACACGGTCATCGTCGATTATGACCTGCCGTTCGGCACCGCCGGCCTGGACTTCAACCAGGATCCGCTGTCCGGCGTCGCGGATGCCTTGGGCCAGCCCGATCGTCTGGATCCGGTGCTTCTGGACCGGATGATGGTCCGCTGCACCGACAAGCTGTCGCTGTTCGCCGCGCCCGCCACCCTGGACACCGACTGGGACATCAGCCCCGAGGCGTTCGAGGAGGTCACGACCCAGATCCGGGGCACGGCGCCCTTCATCGTGCTGGATCTCCCGCACATCTGGACCGGCTGGATGCGCCGCACCCTGATCGCCGCCGATGAGGTGGTGGTGGTGGCCACGCCGGACCTGGCGTCGCTGCGCAATGCCAAGAACATGATCGACCTGATCCGCTCGGGTCGGCCGAACGACGCGCCTCCGCGGCTGGTGTTGAACCAGGTCGGCGTGCCGGGACGGCCCGAGATCCCGGCCAAGGATTTCGGCTCGGCCCTGGGGGTTCATCCCAGCCTGTCGATCCCGTTCGACGCCAAGCTGTTCGGCGCGGCGGCCAACAACGGCCAGATGATTCTGGACGCCGGCGCCAAGTCCAAGGCGGCCGAGGCCTTCCAGCTGCTGGCCCAGATCGTGTCGCGGCGCGAGCTGCCGCAGCTCGCCGCGCCCGGGAAGGCCCCCAAGGGCGAGAGCAAGTCCCTGTTCTCGGGCCTGTTCAAGAAGAAGGCCTGATCGGTGTTCGGCAAGCGCACAGCCCAGCCCGGCGGGGGCGTGGAGACGGCCCCCCGGCCCGCGCCTGCTGCCGCGCCTGCGCCTGAGACCACCGCATTCGTCTCGCCCGAGCCCATGGCCCCGCCCCAGCCGGCGCAGGGCCAGCAGACACAGGCGTTCTCCTATACCGCCGAGACCGGGCCTTCCGAGGGCGGTTTCGCGCGCGGCGGCCGCCCCGCCTCGGCCGGTACCTCGCCCGCCGCCGACCGTCTGGACGCCCTGGCCTCCCGGCCCAAGCCAAAGCCCGCCCCGCCCCCGGGCGCCTCGGCTGGACCGGGCCCCAAGGCCACGCCGGGCTTCGAGCAGCTGAAGAAAGCCCAGGCGGTCGCCGAGATCGTCCGAGAACAGAGCGATTATTACCACGCCACGAAGACGACCATCTTCAACGCGCTGATGAACACCATCGACCTGGCCCAGCTGGCCCAGCTGGACACCAAGGCCGCGTCAGAGGAAATCCGCGACATCGTCGCCGAACTGGTGGCGATCAAGAACGTCTCCATGTCGGTCGCCGAGCAGGAGCATCTGGTCCAGGACATCGTCAACGACGTCCTCGGCTACGGCCCGCTGGAGCCCCTGCTGAGCCGCGACGACATCGCCGACATCATGGTCAACGGTGCCGGCCGCGTCTTCATCGAGGTCAACGGCAAGGTCCAGCTGACCAACGTCCGTTTCCGCGACAACGCCCAGCTGATGAACATCTGTCAGCGGATCGTGTCCCAGGTCGGCCGCCGCGTCGACGAGAGCTCGCCCATCTGCGACGCCCGCCTGCCGGATGGTTCGCGCGTCAACGTCATCGCCCCGCCGCTGGCGATCGACGGCGCGACCCTGACCATCCGGAAGTTCAAGAAAGACAAGCTGACGATGAAGAACCTGGTGGAGTACGCCTCCATCAGTCCGGAAGGGGCCCGCGTCCTGGGCGTCATCGGCGCCTGCCGATGCAACCTCGTGATCTCGGGCGGCACGGGCTCGGGCAAGACCACCCTGCTGAACACCCTGACGGCCTTCATCGACCCGACCGAACGCGTCATCACCTGCGAGGACGCCGCCGAACTGCAGCTGCAGCAGCCCCACGTCGTGCGTCTGGAGACCCGGCCGCCGAACCTGGAAGGTCAGGGCATGATCACCATGCGCGACCTGGTCAAGAACTGCCTGCGGATGCGCCCCGAACGGATCATCGTCGGCGAGGTGCGCGGCCCCGAAGCCTTCGACCTGCTCCAGGCCATGAACACCGGCCACGACGGCTCCATGGGCACGCTGCACGCCAACAGCCCGCGCGAAGCCATCAGCCGGATGGAATCGATGATCACCATGGGCGGCTACGGCCTGCCGTCCAAGACCATCCGTGAGATGATCGTCGGCTCGGTGGACGTCATCATCCAGGCGGCGCGCCTGCGCGATGGCTCGCGCCGCATCACCCACATCACCGAGGTCGTCGGTCTGGAAGGCGACGTGATCGTGACCCAGGACCTGTTCGTCTACGAGATCACCGGCGAGGACGAGAACGGCAAGATCGTCGGCCGTCACCGCTCGACCGGCATCGCCCGCCCCCGCTTCTGGGACCGCGCCCGCTACTACGGCCTGGAGCGCGAGCTGGCCGAGGCCCTGGACGCGGCGGAGTAGAGACGATGCTGCCCGTTCTCGCCGCCATCCTGGCCTTCATCACCATCGGCGGACTGGGCTGGGTCTTCGTCGGCGGAGACGATTCCTCGGCCCAGGCGGTCAAGCGCGCCGAGGCCATGGGCATGGGCCAGTCCAAGGCGGCCCGCGTCAAGGCCGCCAAGACCGAGGCCAACACCCCGGAGGCCCGGCGCAAGGCCATCGAGACCCAGCTGAAGGAGGCCGAGCGCAAGGAGCGCAAGGCCCGCATGACCATGGCCGCGCGTCTCCGGCACGCCGGCTTGACGATCAGCATCCGGACCTTCTGGATCATCAGCGGCGGCCTGGCCTTGGTCGCGACCCTGGTCGCCTTCGTCTTCGGCCTGAACATCTTCGTCGCCCTGGGCGCGGGCCTGGTGGCCGGCATCGGCCTGCCGCGCTGGATCGTCGGCTTCATCGGCACCGGCCGGATGAAGAAGTTCGGCCTGGAGTTCCCCAACGCCGTCGACGTCATCGTGCGCGGCATCAAGTCGGGCCTGCCGGTCCACGACTGCTTCAAGATCATCGCCAAGGAGAGCCCCGCGCCCCTTGGGCCCGAGTTCACCAAACTGGTCGAGGGGCTGGGCGTCGGCCTGACCCTGCCCCAGGCGCTGGAGAAGATGTACGAGCGCATTCCGACGCCGGAACTGAAGTTCTTCACCATCGTCATCGCCATTCAGCAGAAGACCGGCGGCAACCTGGCCGAGGCGCTGGGCAATCTGTCGGCGGTGCTCCGTGCCCGGCGCATGATGCGCGAGAAGGTCAAGGCCCTGTCGTCCGAGGCCCTGGCCTCGGCCGGGATCATCGGCTCTCTGCCGCCCGTGGTCATGGCCCTCGTGGGCCTGACGACGCCCGCCTATATGGCGCTGATGTTCACCGATATCCGGGGACAGATCATGCTTCTGGGGTCCGCCATCTGGATGGGCCTCGGCATCTTCGTGATGAAGCGCATGATCTCGTTCAAGATCTAGGAACCGGACATGGGCCTGATCGAAGCCATCGTCGAACCCAGGAACCTGCTCAGCCTCGCCGTGGGCGTGCTGGTGTTCGCCACCCTGATGACCCTGCTCAGCGCGATGACGGGCGGTGTGCAGCTGGACAAGCGGATGCAGGCCGTCTCGACCCGCCGCGACGAGCTGAAGCGCCGCTCGCGCGCCGCCATCGCGGGTGGTCAGGGCGGGCTGCGCCACACCGACGACGGCTTCAAGAAGCGCATCGTCGACCGGCTGAACCTGTCCAAGCTGCTGGAGGACCCCAAGGTCGCAGAACAGATGAGCCAGGCCGGCTTTCGCGGGCCGCGCCCGGTCACGACCTTCTACTTCTTCCGCTTCGCCACGCCGATCTTCTTTCTGCTGTTCAGCGCCATCTACCTGTTCTTCATCAACGACTTCGGCCTGCCGCCGATCACCAAGCTGCCGATGATCATGGGCGCGACGGTGCTGGGATTCTATGGACCCAACCTGTTCATCCAGAACCGGATCACCAAGCGCCGCCAGTCGATCATGCAGGGGTTTCCCGACGCGCTCGACCTGCTGCTGATCTGCGTCGAGGCCGGCATGTCGATCGAGGCCGCGATCGTGAAGGTCAGCCAGGAAATCGGCACCAACTCGGTCGAACTGGCCGAGGAACTGGCCTTGCTTTCGGCCGAGCTCAGCTATCTGCCCGAGCGCCGCATGGCCTATGAGGGCCTGGCCAAGCGAACCAACCACCCCGGCGTCCGCGCCGTCGCCACCGCCATGGTCCAGGCCGAGCAGTACGGCACGCCCCTGGCCTCGGCGCTGCGGACCATGGCCAAGGAGAACCGCGAGCTGCGCCTGTCGGCCGCGGAGAAGAAGGCCGCGGCCCTGCCGGCCCAGCTGACCGTGCCGATGATCCTGTTCTTCCTGCCGGTGCTGTTCGTCGTCATCCTGGGCCCGGCCATCATCCAGATCCAGGATCAGATGAAGACGCCCGACGGCCAGCAGGCCACGGCCTCGAACTGATCGCCCGGGCGGCGCGCGAGAAGCCTCAGCCCCGCTCGGCCTCTGCCCGCAAGCCCTCGGCCACCGCCTCGCACGCCCGGCGCAGCACCAGCCGGTTCTTCTCGTGAAAGCCCTCGCCTCTGAATCCCGAGAAGATGAAGCCGTTCGAGACGATGCAGCTGCGCGTGTCCAGCTGCTCGATCTCGTAATAGCGCAGGACGTTGAACAGCCAGCCCCGCTTCTCGCTGAGGATCAACTGCGCCTCGGGCTGCCATTCGCCGACCGCCAGGGTTGCGCGCCGTTCGCCCAGGTCGGGGATCGCCTCGGTCAGGGTCAGGGCGCCGCCGAAACCGATCCGGCCCTCGACCTGGGTTTCGACCGGATTCCAGCGGTCCCAGCCCGGCAGGTCGGCGATCACGCCCCAGATCCGCTCGGCGCTCTCGCGCACGCCCACCCGCTTCTCGATCCTGAAGATGCTCATGCCAGCGATGTCGCAATCCGGCGGGCGCGATGCAAGCCGGGCCGTTGGTCGCGGCTCAGCGGCCGCCTTCCGGCCCGGGCTGGGAGGCGGGCGGCGTCTCGGGGGACGGTGTGTCGATGCTCAGCGGATTGGGGTCGCGGCGCAGGGTCGCGCTGAACAGGGCCATCACCGTGGCGGCGGCCAGCAGCAGGGCGTTCGCCCCGAACGGCGCGGCCTCGCCCAGGCCGTACAGGGCCACCCCAGCCACCGGCGGCACCAGGAAGCTGAGCCCCGCCAGCGACATCATCAGTCCGGCCACAGCCCCCTGTTCATGCGGCCCCACCGCCAGGGACGACCCCGCGGTGAAGCCCGGCCGCGCGAAGCCGACGCCCATCGACACGGCGGCATAGCCCACGACCACGCCGAAATAGCCGGGCGCGACCATGCTCAGCAGATTGCCCGCCAGGGCCAGCCCCGCCCCCCACCGCATCAGGGCCAGCGGCTGCATCTTCAAGAGCGGGATCAGCCCCCACTGGACCATCAGGGTCGCCGCGGCGCCCGCGAACATGGCCACCCCGATGAAGGCCTGGGCCTGACCGGCGGGCAGTCCGGTCTCGGCCATCTCATCGATGATGTGAAAGCCCAGGACGGCGATGTTCACCGCCTGGGCGCTGGTGACCAAGAGGCCGTACAGCAGGAAGTCACGAACTCTCGGGTCGCGCCAGAGCCCCTTGCCGGCATCACTCCCCCGCGCGGTCGGCCGGCGCGCCACGTCGCCGGACGGCAGCTTCTTCCACACGACCAACAGGACGATCAGCCCGATCAGGGCAAAGGCGTACATGGGTCCCGCCAGACCCACGATCGGCAGGACCAGGAAGGGCGACAGCACCGGCCCGACCACCGTGCCCAGGCCCTGGGCCGAGGCCAGCAGCGACATGGCCTGGGTGCGCTGCCCGGGGCTGGTCCGGTCGGCCACATAGGCCTGGGACGCGATGGGCGCGGCCGAGCCGAGCACGCCATAAACGGTGCGCGCCACCGCCATCAGCACAAAGGCCGTGATCGGGGCCAGCCAGCCCTCCAGCCCGAAGGTGGCGCCCAGGCCGAACCCAGCCATGGACACGACGAAGCCGGTGAGGCCGATCAGGATGACGTTCTTCCTCCCCGCCCGGTCCGACAGCCGCGCCCAGAACGGCGAAGCCACGGTCCACATCAGGGCCGAGATGGCGAAGGCGGCGGCCACCAAGGTGTCGGCCAGACCGAACGCCCGCCCGATGTTCGGCAGCACCGACTGCAGCCCCATGTTTCCCGCCGCCGCGATCAGGCTGACGACGAACAGGATCACGAAGGCAGGCGAGGTGGGGGACATGGGGCAGAGATACTCCAATCCTCCCCCATTGGGGGAGGGGGACCACGAAGTGGTGGTGGGGGCCCACCGCGAATGGCGACGTCTGGTCGAGGCCCCCTCCGTCTCCTCCGCTTCGCTCCGGATTCTTGAGGATCGGCTCGTATACGAGCCGACCGCAAGCCCCCAACGGGGGAGGATTTCGCCTACTCCACCACCCTCAGCGTGGCCTTCAACCGCCGCCCGTCGTCCAGGCCCAGCCGCGCCTTGACCTCGAACAGGTCGGCGCCGGCCGGCACGATCAGCATCTGCTTGGGCTCCATCGCATTGACCGCGATCACCGCGCCCTTGGGGCAGATATCGAAACAGCCTGTCTCGATCACGGCCAGCTCGGCCTTTCGGCCCTTGCCGTCGCCCGGCCTGAGATATTTCTTCAGCGCCTTCTTCAGCGTCTTGTCGCCGTCGGGGCCGAAGCCGCCGTCCAGCTTCTTCTGGCATTTCCTGCAGACCAGGACGACGTCCTTCCAGCGGGTCTTCGAGGTCTTGATGGCCATGGCCGAGACATCGGCTGCGTCGGGTCGATCCGCAAGCGGCTTGCGTCGGCGTGACGCCCCAGCCCATCATCGGCACGTTCATTCAGGGGCTCCGACATGATCCGCATCGCCACCCTCGCCGCGCTGATGGCGCTGACGGCCGCTCCGGCCCTGGCCCAGACGGTCACCGCCGACGAGGTCCGCGCCGCGGCGGACGGCGTCCACGCCGACGTCATCGCCTGGCGCCGCGACCTGCACCAGAACCCGGAGCTGGGCCTTGCCGAGACCCGCACCGCCGCGTTCGTCGCCGAGCGGCTGCGCGGTTTCGGCTTCGACGAGGTGCGCGAGGGCGTGGGGCGCACGGGCGTCGTCGGCGTCCTGCGCGGCACGGGTGAGGGGCCGCAGCGGGTCGTGGCGCTCCGGGCCGACATGGACGCCCTGCCGGTGCTGGAGGCCACGGGTCTGCCCTTCGCCTCGACCGCCACCGGCACCTATCTGGGTCAGACCGTGCCGGTCGCCCACGCGTGCGGCCATGACGCCCACGTCGCCATGCTGCTGGGGGCCGCCGAAATCCTCAGCGAGATGAAGGAGCGGTTCTCCGGCACCATCGTCTTCCTGTTCCAGCCCGCCGAGGAGGGCGTTCCTCCCGGAGAGGAACTGGGCGGGGCGCGGCTGATGATCCAGGCCGGCGCGCTGGAGGATCCCAAGGTCGAGGCCATCTTCGGCCTGCACGTCGTGCCGGGTCGCCCCGGCACCATCTTCTATCGCCCCGAAGGCTTCATGGCCGCGTCGGACCGCGTCGACATCACCCTGACCGGTCGCCAGACCCACGGGGCCTGGCCCTGGCGCGGCATCGACGTCATCGCCGTGGCCGCCAATGTGATCCAGACGGTCAACACCCTGACGGCCCGCACGGTCGACCCGACCACCACCCCCACCGTCTTCACCATCGCCACGGTGGACGCAGGCGTCCGCTACAACATCATCCCGGAAACGGCGGCGATGTCGGGCACATTGCGCACCTTCGACCGCGACCAGCGCGCCGCCCTTGTGGAGCGTGCCGAGGCGGCTATCGGCCATGTCGCCCAGGCCTATGGGGCCACGGCCGAGTTCTCCGTCACCGAGAACGCCGCCCTGGTCTACAACGACGCGCCCCTCTCGGCCTGGCTGGCCCCGGTGCTGGCCGAGGCGGCGGGTGAGGCCAATGTCAATCCGGCCACCCCGGCGACGACGGTGGCCGAGGACTTCTCCTATTTCCAGACCGAGGTGCCTGGCGTCTTCTATCACCTGGGCGGCACCGCCGACGGCGTCGATCCGGCCATGGCCCCGCCGAACCATTCGCCCCAGTTCGACGTCAACGAGGACGTCCTGGTCGTCGGCGTCCGCGCGCATGTGCTGAGCGCCCTGCGGTTCTTGGAGCGGGAGGGCGCCTAGGCTTTCGAGGCCCGGATCCGGGCCCAGACGATCGCCACGACCGCCGTGCCCACAAGGGCCGCGCCCAGGCCGTCCCACAGGCCGTCGGCCAGCAGCGCTCCGACCAGCCCGGTCAGGCCCACGACGAACAAGACCAGGGGCCGGGCGAAGACCTCGATCAGGCTCTGGCGGTGGGTCTTCATGCCCGCCCGCGCCTGCGCCGCGCGATCCACAGATACAGCCCCGACCCCAGGATCACGATGGTGATCAGGTCCAGCGTCGCCCACACCAGCTTCAGGCCCATCCCGCCATAGTCGCCGAAATGCAGCGGCTGGGACAGGCCCAGCGTCGTCACATACCAGGGCGGCTCGGCCACCGCCGCCAGCTGACCCGTCCGCACATCGATCAGGGCCGGCGTGGTCAGGTGCCGGGTCAGGGGCGTGTCGCCGTGGAAGAAGACGGCATAGTGGTGATCGGTCGTATATTCCGTGCCCGGAAAGGCGACGAACTGCAGGGTCCTGCCGGGCAGGGCCGCCCTCGCCCGCTCGACCGCCGCGTCCAGCGAGGCGCGCTGGCCCACCGGCGCGGGCGCGCCATAGGTCCGCGCCAGATCGGCCAGGGCCGTGTCCTTCCACACCGCCAGGATCGGCGTCGCCAGGGTGTTCACCACCCCCGTCAGCCCCACCACCAGCACCCAGGCCGCCGTCGTCGCCCCCGCCAGATTGTGCCAGTCCAGCCAGCGGGTCCGCGCCGTCCTGTTGAGCCTCAGCGTCCCGTAGGGCAGCCGGCGCATGAAGGGGGCGTAGAGTACGATGCCCGACACCGTCGCCGCCACCAGCATCAGCCCCATCAGGCCCAGGAACAGCATCCCCGGCAGGCCCAGGAACATGTCGGTGTGCAGCTGGAGCAGGAACTCGACCAAGGGGTGACCCGCCACCAGGGGCGCGGCCTCGCCGCTGGTCCGGTCGATCGGCTGGAAATTATACTGACCCGCCGGCGCGTCCGGCGCGCGGCTGGTGACGTTCACCACCGGCCGGTCCTCGTCGAAGCTGAGGAAGGCGGGCACGTCGCCGGGATGACGCGCCAGCGCCGTGGTCATGACCGCGTCCAGGCTCAGGACCTCGCCCGGCCGGGCCGGTTGCCACGGTTCGTCCAGCAGCCAGTGGTTCAGCTCGTGGCTGAACACCAGCGGCAGGCCGGTGAGGCACAGCATCAGCAGGAACAGGGTCGAGATCAGGCTCGACCAGGTGTGGACGACCGACCAGGCGCGGATCGTGTCGGGCTTCATCCCGATCAGAACTCCGTCGATACCGCGAACCGCAGGGTGCGCGGGGCCCCCAGCGTCAGATAGTTGGCCCCGGGAAATCCGCCCACGGCGACCCACTGGTTCTCGTCCGTCAGGTTTTCGATCCGGGCCCGGACGGTCAGCGGACGGCCAGCGACCTCGAAGCCGTAGCGCGCGCCCGCGTCCAGCCGCGTCCAGGCGTCCAGCTCGACCGCATTGGCCGCATCGACCGGCTGCTCGCCAGTGTAGACGACCCGGCCTTCCAGCGTCAGGCCCTCGACCTGGGGCACGTCCCATTCGACGTTGACGTTGGCCTGCCACTCGGGCGTGCCGATCGGGCGACGGCCGTCCAGGGCCCCGCCCGAAGTCCGAGTCAGTTCCGCGTCCAGCCAGGTCCAGCCCCCGATCAGGCGCAGACCTTCGCGCGGCTCTCCGTACCAGGACACTTCCAGCCCGGTGTTCTCCTGCTCGCCGTTGGCGCCGAACACGCCGTTCTCGACGAAGGCGCTGGGCTGGGTGATGCGGAACAGGCTGACGGCCCCGCCGAACCGGCCGACGTCGTATTTCAGACCTGCCTCGATCTGCTCGCCCCGGAAGGGGGCCAGGGCCTCGCCTGCATTGGTCACCGGCACCCCGCCGCTGACCGCTGGGGCGATCTGGCCGGGCACCAGGGCCTCGGCGTAGTTGGCGAAGACCGAGATGAACTCGCTGGGTTTATAGATCACGGCGAAGACCGGCGTCGTCGCGTCGCCCTCATAGGCCGACAACGGAGCACCGGTGTTGTAATCATAGGACCGGGTCTCGATCGTCTGGTGACGCACGCCCACGGTGGCCAGCAGCCGGCCGTCGAGGACGCTCATCATATCTGCGACGGCAAAACTCGCGTTGTCGACTCGCTCGGTCACGCCGGGATCGTCCAGGTCGCCACCGACGAAGAAGTCCGCCGCCGGCGGGGCGACGTCGACGGGATTGTACAGGTCGCTGGCAAAGCCCGCGAAGCTGGAGAAGGTATAGGCGTTTTCGGACCGCGACCGGACCTGGGAAGCCGAGGCCACCAGCCGGTGATCGACCCCGCCCGTGGTGATCTCGGCGCGCACGCCGACGTCGCCGGACCACACCGTGTCCTCGCGCGTGTTGTCGAAGCGATAGGCGCTCAGCGAGCCATTCGGGGCGGCCGTGGGGTTGGCCAGGCGGTTCTCCTCCTCGCCGCGCCGCCCGCCGATCGCGGCCCAGGCGGTGACGGTGTCGGACAGGTCGAACTCGCCGCGCGCCACGCCGAACAGCTGACGCTCGTCGGTGAAGGTCCAGGGCTGGGCGACGTTCGCCTCGGCGTCCGGCGCGCGCGGCACGGCGCCGGAGGGCGTCACCGTCGGGCGCGGCGCATCGATGCGGTGGTCCTGATAGCCGACGTCGGCCGAGAACCGCGCGCGGTCCCCGCGCCGGTCCAGCCCCACGCCGATGGCCGTCAGCTTGCGCTCCTCGTCCTCGATCCCGGCCTCGCCGTCGCGGCGGACCAGGTTCAGCCGCGCCCCGTATTCACCGCCCAGGCCGAAGCGACGGGCCACGTCGGCGGCCAGATAGAGCTCGCTCGCCCCCTCCAGCCCCGCGGTCAGCCGGGTGAGGGGCGCGTTCGGCGCACGCTTGGGCGTCAGGTTGAAGGCCCCGCCGATGCCGCTGCCGCCCGCCGCCGCCCCGTTCAGGAAGGCGGTCGCACCGTGGAAGACCTCGACCCGCTCCAGGAACTCGGCCGCCACGAACTGCCGCGGCAGGATGCCGTACAGCCCGTTCAGGGTCATGTCGTCCGAGAACACCGGGAAGCCCCGGATGACGTACAGCTCCTGAAAGTTGCCGAACCCCTTGGACACCCGCACGGCCGGATCGTTCTGAAGCACGTCGCCGACGCTGCGGGCCTGCTGGTTCCTCGCCAGTTCCTCGGTGTAAGCGGTAAAGACAAACGGGGTGTCCAGCGTCTCCAGATTGCCGAACAGCCCGACCCGGCCGCCACGCGCCACCTGTCCGCCCGGATAGGGCGAGGTCAGGGTGACCTGCGAGCCGGTGACGATCACCTCCTCCAGTTGCGCCGCCTCGCCGTCCTGGGCGGAGGCCCCGCCGGTCAGGGCGAGACTGGAGGCGGCGGCGAGGAGGGCGGTGCGGAACATGGGGACGCTCGACAGTGCGAATGAGAACGCGTCGCATTATAGCGTCATCACCTCACTTGCAAGCCGTTCTCAGGTCGCGGCTTCGCGCTCACGCCAGCCAGACCATCATCCGCGTGTCCACCGGTCCGCCCCGGGCTCGGCTGAACCGCTTCTTGGTCTCGCCGGTATAGAGAAACCCCGCCTTTTCCAGCACCCGACCCGACGCCGGATTATCGGCGAAATGGCCGGCCAGCAGGGCCCGGCGCTTCCACCGCTTGCCCGCCCAGACCAAGGCCCCTTCCAGGGCCTCGGTGGCGAAACCCCGCCCCCAGAAGGGCCGCCCGATCCAGTAGCCGGTCTCGGGCGCGCTGCGTTCCAGCCGACCCTCGCCGTCCTCGAACAGGCCCAGGACGCCGACGGGCCCCAGATCCTCGTGCTCGATCAGGAAGGTGTTGGCCCGCGCCGGATCCTGTCCCGCGACCTGGGCCACGAAGGCCTCGGCGTCGCCCTGGCCAAAGGGATGCGGCATGCGGCAGGTCATCCGCGCGATGTCGGGGTCGTTGGCCAGCCGCGCGATCGCGGGGACGTCCAGAGGTCCGGGGGCGCGCAGCAACAGCCGCCGCGTCTCCAGAACCGGAGAGGTTTCGATCACGCACATGGGCCGCCTCGCCTGATGACGTGTCCGCCTCCTTGGGGGAGGGCTCGGGCGGACGTCGAGGCGGGGAACGCGAACGGGGAGCCTGGTGATCCAGACTCCCCGCGGAATATTTCCCTTGGTCCGGATCGGCTGCAGTCCTTGAGAGGAGCAACGCGATCCGAAGGCCGGTTTCGCGTTACTCGGCGGCGAGCGCCTGCTGGTCGTCGTTCGCCGGAAGAATCGAGACGTAACAACGGCCGCCACGTTTGGTGGTGAATTTCACCGAGCCGTGGGCCGTGGCGAACAGGGTGTGGTCGCGGCCCAGGCCGACGTTCTCACCGGGGTGGAAGGTGGTGCCGCGCTGGCGGACCAGGATGTTGCCGGCCAGCACGCGCTCGCCGCCGAACTTCTTCACGCCCAGGCGCTTGGACTCGGAGTCGCGACCGTTGCGCGACGAACCACCGGATTTCTTGTGTGCCATGGGAAGGCTCCCGTTCTCGTACTGATCTTAGGCTTCGTCGGTCGAAGCGGCGGTTTCGGTCTTGGGCGCGGCCTTCTTGGCCGGAGCCTTCTTGGCGGCGGCCTTGGGAGCCTCGGCCTCGACCGGGGCGGCTTCCACGCGGGGAGCCAGGCCTCGGGCGCGGGCGTTGATCTCGGCCTTGGTCATCAGCTCGACCTTGCCGTCCCACTTGGCCTTCTCGCCGGCGCCTTCGATGCCGGTGATGCGCAGGACCGATTCCATCTGGCGATGGCCGTTCGTGCGGCGATAGCCCTGGCGGCGGGTCTTCTTGAAGATCTTGATCTTCTCGCCCTTGCGGGTCTCGATCAGGGTCGCGGCCACCGAGGCACCGTCGATCAGGGGCGCGCCGACGGTCACGCCCTTGTCGCCGCCCAGCATCAGGACGCTGCCCAGGCTCAGGACGTCGCCCGCCTCGCCGGCGAGCTTCTCGACCACGATGGTGTCGCCCGGTTGAACCCGGTACTGCTTGCCGCCGGTTTTGATCACCGCGTACATATTGAGGCCTCGGCTTAACGCGAAAAAGAATGCGCCCGCCGGGTGACCCCGCGGGCGAAGAGCGGCGACATAGACGGCAGGGCCCGAGGAGTCAACGCGAAAGCCCGCCATCCGGCGCGTGACGCGGCCGACGGCCCCCCTATATTGCATCCGATGACCCCGGAGCCGCCCACCCTTGAAACCAGCCTGCCGCTGGTCGCCGCCGACCTGATCCGCGACGAGGCCCGGCGTGCGCCCGACAAGCCCGGCGTCTATCGCATGTATGGCGAGGACGGGACCTGCCTGTACGTCGGCAAGGCCAAGTCCATCAAGAAGCGCATCCTCCAGTACGCCCAGGGCCGGTTCCACACCCAGCGCATCGGCCTGATGGTGTCCCTGACCCGGTCGATGGAGCTGGTGGTCACGGCGTCGGAGACCGAGGCGCTGCTGCTGGAATCCAACTTCATCAAGAAGCTGAAGCCCCGGTTCAACGTGGTGCTGCGCGACGATAAATCCTTCGCCGAACTGATGATCCGAAAGGACCACCGCGCGCCCCAGGTCCGAAAGCATCGCGGCGCCCACACCACCGACGGCGACTATTTCGGCCCCTTCGCCTCGACCTGGGCGGTCAACCGCACCCTGACGACCCTGCAGAAGGCCTTCCTGCTGCGGTCGTGCTCGGACAGTGTCTACGAGACCCGCACGCGGCCCTGCATGCTGCATCAGATCAAACGCTGCTCCGCCCCCTGCACCGGCCTGATCAGCCTGGAGGACTACGGCGACCTGGTCGAGGAGGCCTCGCTGTTCCTGCGCGGGAAGTCGCGCGCCGTCATCGGCCGCCTGTCGCAGGAGATGACCGAGGCCGCCGAGCGCATGGACTTCGAACAGGCCGCCCGCGTGCGCGACCGCATCCGCGCCCTGTCGGCCATCGCCATGGAAAACTCCGTCAACGCCGACGGCGTGGCCGAGGCCGACGTCTTTGCCCTGTTCTCGGAGGGCGGCCAGGCCTGCGTTCAGGTGTTTTTCTATCGCTCGGGCCAGAACTGGGGCGGCCGGGCCTATTTCCCGCGCGTGGACAAGTCGGATACCGACCCGGAGATCCTCGCCGCCTTCCTGGGCCAGTTCTACGAGGACAAGCCCGTCCCCCGCCTGATTCTGTCCAACGTCCGCCCGCATGAGCTGGAACTGCTGGAAGAGGCCTTTTCGATGAAGGCGCGGCTGGTCGACGGCCGCCGGGTCGTTTCGATCGAGCGACCGATGCGCGGCGACCGCAAGGGCCTGGTCGACCACGCCCTGACCAATGCCCGAGAGGCCCTGGGTCGCAAGATGGCCGAGGGCTCGGCCCAGGGCAAAATCCTGGATGAAGTCTGCGAGGCCTTCGGTCTGGAGAGCCGGCCCGAGCGGATCGAGGTCTATGACAACGCCCACATTCAGGGCTCGAACGCTGTCGGCGGCATGATCGTGGCGGGGCCGGAGGGCTTCCAGAAGTCGCAGTACCGAAAGTTCAACATCAAGGACACGGACCTGGCCCCCGGCGACGACTACGGCATGATGCGCGAGGTCATGCGCCGGCGCTTCTCCCGCCTGGTCAGGGACGAGGAGGAAGGCACCGAGGAAGTAATGCGCCCCGACCTGCTGCTGATCGACGGCGGGGCGGGGCAGCTGGCCGAGGTCCAGGCGGTGCTGGCCGATCTGGGGCTGGACGACATCCTGGCCATCGGCGTGGCCAAGGGGCCGGACCGGGACGCCGGGCTGGAGCGGTTCTTCGCGCCCGGCAAGCCACCCTTCATGCTGCCGCTGAAATCGCCGGCCCTCTACTACATCCAGCGCCTGCGCGACGAGGCCCACCGCTTCGCCAACGGGGCCCACGCCAGGCGCCGCTCCATGGACATCAAGAAGAACCCGCTGGACGAGATCGAGGGCGTCGGCCCGGGCCGCAAGCGCGCCCTGCTGCACGCCTTCGGCTCGGCCAAGGGGGTGGGGCGGGCCTCGGTCGTCGATCTGGAGAAGGTCGAAGGCATCAATCGCGCCCTGGCCGAACGCATCCACGGCTTCTTCCACCCCGAGACGCGGCGCTAGGATGGGCCCGACCGCGCACCGTGACACAGGCGGCGGCTGACCGAACCGGCGCGGGACAGCCTGGTTGGACGGACCACGCGACGGCTCACGCCGACTGCAGCATCCGCCTTCTCCCAGCGGGGGAAGGGCGCCGCGAAGCGACGGCGTGGAGACCAGAGGCCCTCGTGGAGACGTGGGGGTCTCAGTCGTCTTCGGGCGGTGGGGTCCAGTTCGGATCGTTGACGGGGTACCAGTCGGCCGCGAGGTCCAGCCATTCGGGATTGGCGTCCTCGATCAGCTTGAGCTTCCAGTCGCGGTTCCATTTCTTCAGCCGCCGTTCGCGCCGGATCGCCTCGACGACCCACTGATGCTGCTCGTACCAGACCAGGTGAACGCAGCCGTGCTCGGCGGAGTAGCCGTCCGGATGGGCGCCGGTCTTGTGATGCCAGACCCGCGCGTGGAGGTTCGAACTCGACCCGATATAGACCCAGCCGTTCCGCCCGCTGGCCATGATGTAGGTCGCGATGAAGGTCCGGTGCGTCCCCATCCGCACAACCTATCCGCACCCCTTCCTCTCGTCATCCTCCGGCGAAGCGCAGCGGAGACCGGGGGACGCAGCGGCGCCGAAGGCGATCTGTTCAGGCACGATGTCAGCCGTCTGCGTCCGCGACAGTTTCGCGCTCCCGCGCGCCGCTGCGTCCCCCAGTCTGCCCCGCGAAGGCGCGGCTTGCCGGAGGATGACGAAAGAGGGAAGGCAACGTAATCAGGGACTATGGAGATCAAAGGCGATTGTCAGATCCTTGTCTTTGTTCGCCCATCGACAACGGCTCGATCCACGACGCTGGAAGCGAGAATGAAATCGTTCCTCAAGTCAGGCGACGGAACAGAGCCTCTAGATAGCAAGGTGTTTTCCGCTTTCCACGGTCAGGGACAGATCGCTGACTATCTGTTGTGGAATCGAGCTTTCATTGCCGAAATGAAGGCTGTGCACGGCTACCCAGCGGCACGCATGAGCCGCCTAGTCATCGAGGAACTGAGAAAAGAGCCAAGGGCTGTGGTTTTTGGAACGGTCGGCGTCCACCGCATCTTCGCAGAACGTCCCGGCGGGTTAGAAGCCAATAGACAGCTAGTAAAAATTGGCGGGCGTCCCATCCGGAAGCTGCTTCAGCAAGCGAATCCCCAGGTCGCCGCAACGCGAGAAAAGCTCAGCCTTCCACAGTCAGCGGGGCTAGCGATCATCCTCGTGGACAGCACTCAGAAGATTGAAGCCTCAGTCGCGGCCTATGCTGTGCGAGACGCTCTGCAAGCAGAGCAACCCGCACTCGATGAGATTGATTTCGTATGGGTTTCGATGGAATCACACGAGCTCAGACTGCCGAATGGCCAAACCGGTTTTCCAGAACTATGCATCTGGCGAGCAGACGGTATAGCCGCATCGGATCGCTACAAAATCGGACAAATGCTTGATGGCTGGGCACACTTCAACGGCTGCGCCCTCGAGTGTCTTGACCACACTGCTGGATGGGAAACGATGCGTCCGGTTGGCGAAGGCTGGCCGCTTTCTCTCGGTCTGGAGTAGGCGTCTAATGCACCCGCGCCTTCCCGATTTCCAGCCCGTCCGCGCCCGCTGACACGGCGATCACCGAGCCGTCCTCCAGCTCTCCGGCCAGCAGCTTCTTGGCCACCCTGTCGACCAGGTCCTTCTGAATCACGCGCTTCAGAGGGCGCGCGCCGTAGACGGGGTCGTAGCCCTTGTCCGCCAGCCAGGCGAGGGCGCCGTCGTCGATTGACAGGGTCAACCGGCGGTCGGCCATCAGCTTTTCCAGGCGGGCCAGCTGGATGCGGACGATGCCGGCCATCTGGTCGCGGCCCAGGCGCCGGAACAGGATGATCTCGTCGATGCGGTTCAGGAACTCGGGCCGGAAATGGGCGCGGACGGCCTCCATGACGAAGGGGCGCACGGCCTCGACGTCGTCGCCCTCGCCCTGATCGGCGAGCGCCGCCGAGCCGAGGTTGGAGGTCATGATCAGCAGGGTGTTCTTGAAGTCGACCACGCGGCCTTGCCCGTCCGTCAGGCGGCCGTCGTCCAGCACCTGCAGCAGGACGTTGAAGACGTCGGGGTGGGCCTTTTCCACCTCGTCGAACAGGACGACCTGATAGGGGCGCCGCCGCACGGCCTCGGTCAGGGCGCCGCCCTCGTCATAGCCGACATAGCCCGGAGGGGCGCCGATCAGGCGGCTGACCGAGTGCTTCTCCATGTATTCCGACATGTCCATGCGGGTGATGGCGGTCTCGTCGTCGAACAGGAAGGCGGCCAGCGCCTTGGTCAGCTCGGTCTTGCCGACGCCGGTGGGGCCCAGGAACAGGAAACTGCCAAGCGGCCGGTTGGGGTCGTTCAGGCCCGCGCGCGCCCGGCGGACGGCGTCGGCGACGGCCTCCAGCGCCGCGTCCTGACCGACGACCCGGCCACGCAGGGCGTCCTCCATCGACAGCAGCTTCTCGCGCTCGCCCTCCAGCATCTTGTCGACGGGGACGCCGGTCCAGCGGCTGACGACGGCGGCGATCTGTTCGGCGTCGACGACCTCGGGCGTCAGGGGGCCGCCGCCGGAGTTCTCATCAGCCTCGGCCTGTGCCAGCTGTTTCTCGATCTGGGGGATCTGGCCATAGGCGATCTCCGACGCGCGGCCAAGGTCGCCGTTCCTCTGGGCCGCCGCCAGTTCGGCGCGCAGGCGGTCGAGCGTCTCGCGCAGCTGGGCACCCTGGCCGACCTTGTCCTTCTCGGCCTTCCAGCGGGCGGTCAGGTCGTCGGACTGGGTCTGGAGGTCGACGATCTCGTCGTCGAGGCGATCCAGCCGCTGGCGAGAGGCGGCGTCGGTCTCCTTCTTCAGGGCCTCGCGCTCGATCTTGAGCTGGACCAGGCGGCGGTCGATCTCGTCCAGGCTCTCGGGCTTGCTGTCGACCGCCATGCGGACGCGCGACCCCGCCTCGTCGATCAGGTCGATGGCCTTGTCGGGCAGGAAGCGGTCGGTGATGTAGCGATTGCTCAGCGTGGCGGCGGCGACGATGGCGCTGTCCGAGATACGGACCCCGTGGTGGACCTCGTACTTCTCCTTGAGGCCGCGCAGGATGGAGACGGTGTCCTCGACCGACGGCTCGTCGATGAAGACCGACTGGAAGCGACGGGCCAGGGCGGCGTCCTTCTCGATATATTTGCGGTATTCATCCAGCGTCGTGGCGCCGACGCAGTGCAGCTCGCCGCGGGCCAGGGCGGGTTTCAGCAGGTTGGAGGCGTCCATGGCGCCATCCGTTTTGCCTGCGCCGACCAGGGTGTGCATCTCGTCGATGAAGAGGATGATCTGGCCTTCCGCGGCCGTGACCTCGCCCAGCACGGCCTTCAGCCGTTCCTCGAACTCGCCGCGGTATTTCGCCCCGGCGATCAGGGAGCCCATGTCGAGCGCCATGACGGTCTTGTCCTTCAGGCTCTCGGGCACGTCGCCGTTGACGATGCGCAGCGCCAGGCCCTCGACGATGGCGGTCTTGCCGACGCCGGGCTCGCCGATCAGGACGGGGTTGTTCTTGGTGCGCCGGGCCAGGACCTGGATGGTGCGGCGGATCTCCTCGTCCCTGCCGATGACGGGGTCGATCTTCTGGTCCCGCGCCGCCTGGGTCAGGTCACGAGCATAGCGTTTCAGGGCGTCATAGGCGTCCTCGGCCCCGGCGGAGTCGGCGGTCTTGCCCTTCCGGACATCGGCGACGGCGGCGTCGAGCTTGTCGGCGGTGACGCCCGACGCTTTCAGGGCGTCGCCGGCCGGGCCGCCTTCGCGGGCGATGGCCGACAGGATGCGTTCGGTGGTGACGAAGGCGTCGCCGGCCTTCTTGGCGGCCTCCTCGGCCTTCGCGAAGACGCGGGCGGTGGCACCGTCCAGATAGAGCTGGCCGGTCGCGCTCTCGACCTGGGGGCGCTTCTTCAGCAGGGCTTCGGCCCCCTCGGCGGCCTTGGCCGGATCGCCGCCGGCAGCGGTGATGAGGTTCCGCGCCAGGCCGTCGCGTTCTTCCAGGAGGACCTTGAGCAGGTGCTCGGGGGCGAACTGCTGGTGCTTTCTGGCAAGCGCCAGGGTTTGGGCCGACTGGACGGCCTGTTTGGCGCGGTCGGAATAGAGGTCGAGATTCATTCGGGTGGCCTATCGCTCGGCGCGCGGCGCCTCGCTGCTTGAGGCCGGTCTCGACCGCCTTGCAAGCGCCGCGCCGCAGGTTCCGCGATGAGGTGGGCGTGTCGGGCGGGGGACACAAGAGCGAAGGGCACGACCCTTGCGGCGGCGGCCTCGAACTCGCTCCAGGAGACCCCTTTTGTCCCGTTTCGAAACCCGGCCCGCGCCTTCCGTCCTTCTGGTCGGCGATGCCCGCATGGCCTTTCCAGTGGCCAGGGCGCTGGACAAGGCCGGGGCGCAGGTGTTCGCCGGCGTGTCGGTGTCGTCGAACTATCTGGAATGGTCCCGGCATCTGGCCGGTTCGTTCCGCCATCCGCCGCTGGAACCCGGCACGGACGAAGCCCTGCCCGTGATCCTGGACTGGCTGGACCAGAGGGGCGGCGTCACAGCCATTCAGCCAGTCAGCGAGGCGGGCTCGCGGCTGATGTCGCGGCACCGGTCGGCGTTTCAGGCGCGGGGGCGGCTGATCATGCCGGAGGCCGTCACTGTCGCGGCCTGTATGGACAAGACCGGCCTGTTTCGCCTGTGCGAGCGGTTGGGCGTGGCGCTGGCACCCTTCCGGCGGGTGACGGGCCTTGCCGAGGCGCGGGCCGCCGCCCGGGCGCTCGGCTTTCCCGTGATCGTCAAGCCGTCGGTGGTCGATGCCGAACTGTTCGGGCGAAAGGCGCTGATCGTGCCGGACGAGCCCAGGCTGGCGGCCCTGATGCCCGCCTGGCCCGAGATCCATCCCGAACTGATCGTGCAGCGCTATGTCACCGGGCCGCGCCACAGCGTCATCTTCACCGCTGACCGGGGGCGGCTGCTGGGAGCGGTCGAGATCCGGGCGGCGCGGACCCACGAACACGACGGCACCGGCTACACCACCTATGGCGTCACGGTCGCGCCCACGCCCCGCGTGCGCGAGGGGGTCGAGCGGCTGGTTCGGGCCCTGGATTACTCATCGACCGGGTGCGCCCAGTTCGTGGTCGATCCGCGCTCGGGCGACCTGACCTTCATGGAGATCAATCCCCGCGTCAGCCTGGCGCGGATCGCCGAGCACGCCGGCCTGCCGCACAGCGTCTGGGGGCTGGAGCTGGCACTGGGACGGCGGATCGCCGGCTGGACGGATCCTTGGTCGGCGCGAACGGACGTCCGCTACGTCTGGACCAAGGGCGACCTGAACCTGATGATGAAGCGGTTCGCGGACGGGGCGGTGGGGCCGGTCGAGGCCGCCCGGAAACTGGCCCGGATCGGGCTGGACGCGGCGACCTGCGTCCACGCCATCTTCGACCCACTGGACCCCGCGCCGGCGATCGGCGTCTACGCCAACCGCTGGATCAAACGGTACCGCGACCATGCGGAATATGATCCCGCCTGGGCGAGGACGCGGTTTCCCGAAGCTTTCGAGGCGGCGGCCCCCCTGCGCGACGCCGCCTGAGGCGGATCAGCCCCCGGTCGGACCCGACGAGAAGTCGAACTGTTCCGGCTGGCGGCGGGGGGCGTTGCCGAGCGTCCAGGTCAGGCCGATGTAGAAGGCCGTCAGGTTGATGTCCTGGTTGAACCGCTCGCGGAAGGCCGGGGTCTCGAACACCGTGTCGTTGTTGAAGGTGCCCAGCACGTCGCGGCCGGTGAAGTTGAACGACAGATGGTCGGTCAGTTTCCTGCGATAGCCGATGTTCAGCATGCCGCCCGCCTCGCGCGTGCCCTGCGCCAGCAGCTGCTCGCCCTGCCAGAAGCCCGAGACCTGGATGAAGTCGTCGGTCGTCGGCTGCCAGCTGAGGCTCAGCCGGCCGCTGGCGAAGGTCCCCTCACGGTTGCCGCCGCCCGGGATGCCGGTCGAATCGATCTCCTGGCGGAACAGGTTGACGGCGCCGCTGTAGCGCAGGGTCTCGGTGAAGCGGCCGTTGGCGGTGACCTCGACCCCCGTGTCACGGCGCGAGCCCAGGTTCTCGGGCCGGGTCAGCAGAACGCCGCCTCCGATGTCGCGGGCGACGTCGGTGAAGGCGCCCGAGGTGTCCCGCAGATAGGCGGTGGCCATGTAGAAGGTCTGGCCCTGACGCAGCTGCCACATGACCTCGAAGGCGTCGGTCTCCTGGGGGGCCAGGTCCGGGTTGCCGGACCGCAGGTTCAGCGGGTCCTGGAAGGCCACGAAGGGGTTCAGCTGCTGGGGCTGGGGCCGCTGGATGCGCCGCGAATAGCTGGCGCGCACGGTCTGGGCTTCCGACAGCTTGTACTGGAGGTGGGCGGTCGGATAGGCCTTGAAATAGTCCTGGCTCGCCGAGACGCCGCCGGTCAGGTCGGTGATTTCCACCTCGGCCTGTTCCAGACGCAGCCCCAGCTGGGCCGAGAACTGTTCGGTCAGGGGGCGCTCCCAGGTGGCGTACCAGGCGTGGACCGTCTGTTCGGCCTCGAAGCGGTTGGAGAAGTTCGGAACCACAGCCAGGCCCGCCTCGGACGGGCCGCGCGAGAAGACGAAGTCCTGTTCCGGTTGCTGAATGTTCAGCTCATAGCCGAGACGCAGCTGCCCCCCTTCGGCGAACGGCCGGACATAGGCGCTGGTCAGGCCCAGGGTGGTCTGGTCGGTCTGCTGCTCGGTCAGCTCATAGAGGTCGGGGGTGACCGGCAGGGCGAAGCGCGACAGGGTCAGGCCGCCGGATTCATTGCCGTTCTCGTCATAGCGCAGCTCGTTGGACCACTCATGGCCCGCGTCGTCGAAGCGGTGCAGCAGGCGGGCGGTCGCCCCCCAGTTCACGAAGTCGAAGTCCACCGAGCCGTCGCGGCGATAGCGGCTGGTGGGCGTGCCGGCGGCGTCACGGGTCTCGAACAGGCCGACCACGTCGCCCTCGCCCGAGAAGGCGACGCCGCGCAGTTCGCCGGTCAGCTGGGTCTTGTCGGTCAGGCGGTATTCGGCGGTGACGCGGCCAAAGGCGCCCGACTGGTCGTTCTCGACCTCCTGATCGGTCGTCGAGGTCGAGATCAGGGCGCCGGTCGTCGGGTTGAACTGTTCCCGGATGCGCTCGAACGAGACACTGACCGGATCGGCGCGATAGCTGACGTCGCCCGACAGGGTCAGCCGGTCCTCCTGGATCGAGCCCGAAGCCCCGGCGTTCCAGCGGCCATCGTCGCCGACGTTGGCGCGGATCGAGCCGGTGGTCTGGCGACCCGGGCGCGGCGCCGTCGACTTGGTGATCAGATTGATGACGCCGCCGGACCCCTCAGGGCTGTAGGCCGCCGACGGATTGGTCATGACCTCGATGCGGGCGTACTGGTCGGCCGGCAGCTGCTGGATGGCCTGGCCCCGCCCGGCGCCCGATAGAATGCCCGAGGGGCGTCCATCGACCAGGATGGTGACGTTGCCGTCGCCCCTCAACGAGACATTGCCTTCGGGATCGACATCGACGGACGGCACGTTGCGCAGCGCGTCGGCCAGACTGCCGGTCGTGGCCTGCAGGTCGTTGGCCAGGCTGTAGCTGACCGAGTCGATCGAGGTCCGGGTATCCTCGGCCCGGGCCGTGACGACGACGTCGGCGACGGTGTCGCTGTCGGGCTCCGGCTCCGCTTGCGCCGGCGGCGGGGCGGGCGCCGTCTGCTGCGGGGCCGGCGTCGCCGGGGCGGTCTGGGCGAGGGCGGGCCCGCCGACGGCGGCCAGGGCAGCGCCGGCCATCAGGACGGTCTTCAATCGGATCATGCGTACAGCCCCCGGCGCAACGCGCGCCCTGTCGATCGCCGCCGTATCAAGCTCGCTCGACGCTCCCTAGTTACTTCGCCGTCATGAATCTCCGCGTGATTTCATAATGTTACGCGCCTGCAATGTTCGTGGCGGGATCGCGGCGCGCAAGGGGTTCGCGCGCGCGACGGAACCTCGAAGCCTGAACGAGGCTTCATCCCGCCGCCGGAATATGGTCAGGGTCGGGCCATGCCCGCGCCGTCCTGGCCCCCTAGACCAGCGGCATAGAAACGGCTCCCGCATGGGAGGAAGGAACAAGATGACGCTTTCGCGCAGAGACCTCGGCTTCGGCATCGCCGCCCTGGCGACCGTCGCGGCCCTGCCCGCCTCGGCCCAGACAGGCCTGGGCCAGGCCGATCGGGCCACCCTGGCCCAGGCCCAGACCTATCTTCAGAACCTGACCGCCGCCCAGGGCACCTTCGTGGAGACCGGTGCCGGAGGCCAGCGCCGTCAGGGCCGCTTCTATCTGCAGCGCCCGGGCCGGATGCGGTTCGAATACACCGACCCCGCCGGCCTGCTGGTCGTGGCGGATGGATCCAACGTCAAACGCTATGATCCGCGGCTGAACGTGTTCCGCCAGGTGCCGCTGGGCGCGACGCCGCTGTCGACCTTCCTGGCGCGCAATGTGCGCTTCGACCAGGGCGTCTCGATCAACCGCGTCACCCGAATGCAGTCGGGCGCCTTCGCCATCACCGCGCGTGACGCCCGCCGGCCCAACGACGGCTCGGTCATCCTGGCCTTCGCGGGCAATCCGCTGCGGCTGCAGGAGTGGACGATCACGGACGCGCAGGGGTCCCGGACCCGGACCCAACTGACCACCCTGACGCCGACGTCCGGCCTCGACGCCGGCCTTTTCCGCCTGGCCGACCCGACTCGTCGACCGGGCCGGAATTGACGGATTCACGACTCGTTGACCGTGTTCGGATCAACACAGGCAAGGCATTGATCGCAGAATTTGACTCATTTCTCGCGGCGTGACACTTTGGACACAGGACGGCCGCGCCGTCCGCTCGCCTTCGGACCTCATCCCCTCCCGGTGGCGGCGAGAGAGACAAGCCTTCCCGCCCTCCGACCCCGTGTCGGAGGGCTTTTTTCACGCCGGAGATCGACCCGCGCGAAACCCCTTGGAAAGCCACGCGTGCCGCGCTAAGTCAGGTCTGTCTCCCACTCAACCGCACCTTCCCGGTCCGCTCCCTGGACCAGTGACGCGCGGCCGGGACGCGCGTGAAGGCCCGGATGGTTCGGGCGCACCACGACGGGCGACAACCGGTCTTTTCGATCATCGCCAACGGGGATGGGCCCCGAGCACGAGCCGAGACCGGACCAGGAACCACGGCCCCTTCCCCCGCTCAGCGCCGGGGACGCCGACCAGCACGGACGTTCGATGAGAGATTTCAAGGGCATGAAGCGCCAGCGCGGCCGCAACCGGAAGCCCGGCGGCGGCAATGCGAACGCGGCCAATCCGAACCGTTCGTGGGATTCCCAAGGCCCCGAGAACATCAAGGTCCGGGGCAACGCCCAGACCGTATACGAACGCTATCAGCAGCTGGCGCGCGACGCCTCCTCGGCGGGCGACCGGGTCCTGGCGGAGAACTATCAACAGCATGCCGAACACTATTTCCGGGTCCTGAGGGCGCTCCAGCCGCAGCGGCCGGTGTCGGAGATCGCCGCGCGCGAACTGTCCAACCAGGGCTTCGACATCGACTTCGAGGACGAGACCGGGGCTCAGGCCGCCGCCTTCCTGGCCGCCCAGCAGGCCGCCGAACGCGACGCCCGGCCCCAGAACGACGGCTCCGGCGAGGCGCCGCGCGAACCGCGTGAGCCCCGCGAATGGCGCGACCGCGACGCGCCGCGCGACACCAACCAGAACCGCGACCAGAACCGCGACGGCCAACCCCGTGATGGCCAGTCTCGCGATGGAGAGCCCCGCGCCGACGGCGAGGCCGGTCAGGGCGGGCGGCGCGAGACCCGCCGCGAACGCTGGGAGCGTCGCCGCGAAGAGCGCAACCGCCGCTTCCAGGCCGAAGGCGGCATCGGCGACGCCCCCGAGGAACGCGATCAGGGCGACGGACCGGAAGGCTCCGACGCGTCCGAACCGTCTCCGGCCGAAGCCACGGCCGCTGAAACGCCTGCGCGCGAGGCCCCCGCTCGCGAGGCTCGCCCCGCGCGCCGCACCCGCACGCCCCGCGCCGAGGAACCGTCGGACGAAGGCGGCAGCGCCCTGCCCGGCTTCCTGACCCGGTCCGCCGCGCCCGCCGCCCCGACACCGGCCGACGATGCCGGCGAGGCCCCGGCCCCGAAGAAGCGCGCGCCGCGCCGCAAGGTCGAGCCCGTCGAGGACTGATCGCTCGCGCCACCTTGGCGCGAGCGATTTACCCTAATGCAACTCTTGCATGTTGTGATCTGTCCCTCGGGAGGGCTCACACGATGCTGTTCACGCTGCTGATTGTCTCCATGGCCCTGGCGGCCGGCTGGGCCGGGGTTCGGCTGTGGCTGGATGCGCGGCATCAGGCCGCCGGATTGGCGGTCCGAAACGCCGACCTGGAGGCCCGCGTCGCTGATCGCACCCAGGCCCTGACCCAGGCGCTCGCGGCCGCCGACGACAGGGCCGCCGCGCTCCAGGCCGCGAACGACGCCAAGTCCGACTTCCTCGCCGGTCTCTCGCATGAGTTGCGCACACCGCTGAACGCGGTCCTGGGCTTCGCCGAACTGCTTCGCATGAACGCCGAGGCCGAGCCCCTGACCCGGCGCCAGGGCCAGGCGGTCGATCAGATCCATGCCTCGGGCCGTCATCTGCTGGCTCTGGTCGACGAGGTGCTGGATCTGGCGCGGATCGAGGCGGGGCGGCTCAGCCTGTCGATCGAGCGGGTCGACCCCCAGCTGGTGGTGCGACAGGTGTGCGATCTGGTCCGGCCCCAGGCCGAGGCGGCCGGCATCACCCTGCGCGCTCCCGATCCGACCGCCGGTCTGGGCGTCGTCGCCGACCGCACGCGGCTGCGTCAGGTGCTGCTGAACCTCCTGACCAACGCCATCAAATACAACCGTCCGGGCGGTCATGTGCTGGTGGAGCTGCGCCAGGGCCCGGACGGCGTCGCCCTGGCGGTCCACGACACCGGCATCGGCCTGCCCGCCGACCGCATGGCCGAACTGTTTCAGCCCTTCAGCCGACTGGGCCGCGAGGACGGCGACACCCCCGGCACGGGCGTCGGCCTGGCCGTGTCGCGTCGTCTGGCCGAGGCCATGGGCGGACGGCTGGAGGCCTCCAGCGCCGAGGGTGAAGGCGCAAGCTTCACCCTGCACCTGCCGCTGGCCCGCGATCCGGCACCGATCGTGGTCGCCTCGCCGATGTCGACGGACGCCCTGCCCGAGGCGGTGATGCTCTATGTCGAGGACAACCCCTCCAACATCGCCCTGATGCGCCATGTCATCCAGGCACTGGGGCCGATCGAGCTGCACATCGCCGAGACCGGGCACGAGGGCCTGGCCCTGGCGCGCGACCTGCGCCCTGACGTGATCGTGCTGGACATCAACCTGCCCGGCCTGTCGGGGTTCGAGCTGAAGGCGCGTCTGGACGGCGACCCGCTGACGCGCGGCATCCCGGTCATGGCCCTGTCGGCGGGGGCCATGCCGGCCGACGTGCGGCGCGGACGCGAGGCGGGCTTTCGCGACTATCTGACCAAGCCTCTGGACATCCGCGCCTTCGCCAAGGCGCTGGATCGGGCCCTGGGCGCGGCCGACGACGCGGAGCGCCCTCGCGCCGCTTGACGCCTCCCGTCGGCTGGGGCTCCCTCTCGGTCATGCGTATCCTTGCCTGTGCCCTGTCCGCCCTGATCGTCGCGTCCTGCGCCTCAATCGCGCCGCCGCCGCCGCCCCCGCCGCCGCCCGGAAGCGGCGGTCAGGCGGTGCTGAGGGACTGGCGCGGCATCGTCACGGCGATCGATCGCGACCGCTACGCCCGGCGCGAGGCCGCCTGGCGGCTGGCGCTGGAGCAGGCGCGGCGGCAGGTGGGCTCGGGCGACCTCGACAGCGTGGGCGACCTGATCGACCCGGGCGCCGTGCGCGGCGACGTCACGCCTCCGGTCGGCGACTATCGCTGCCGGACCGTCAAGCTGGGGTCGCAGGGCGGCGAGGCGGGCCTGGGCTATGTCGTCTACGGCTGGTTCGCCTGCCGGATCGAACAGACCCCGCGCGGGCTGAAGTTCTCCAAGCTGACCGGGTCGCAGCGCCCCAGCGGCCTGCTGTTCCCCGAGACCGACCGCCAGATGGTGATGCTGGGCTCCATGAGCCTGTCGACCGAGCCGCCCGCCAACTCCTATGGCCAGCGCCCGGACCGCGACCTGCTCGCCGTGCTGGAGCGGATCGGACCGCAGCGGTGGCGGCTGGTCCTGCCGTGGCCGCAGTATGAGTCCAACCTCGACCTGATCGAACTGGTCCCCGCCTGAGCCCCCTGCGCGACATCGCCGTCGTCGGGGCCGGGCCGACGGGGCTGGCCCTGGCCCTGCTGCTGAAACGGCGGGGGCACAACGTCGTCGTTCACGAACGCTTCGCCCAAACCCGGCCGATCGGGGCGGGCTTCATGCTGCAGCCGACGGGGCTGCATGTGCTGGACCGGCTGGGCCTGACCGGGCGGGTGGCGGCCCTGGGTCAACCGTTGAACCATATCTTCGGACGCGAGGCGCGGCGGGGCCGGGTGGTGCTGGACGTCAAATATTCGGACCTGGCCACGCCCCGCCCCGACGGACTGAACGCGCTGGGCGTCCACCGGGCGGCCATCTTCCATGTGCTGCACGACGCCTGTCTGGCCGAGGGCGTCGACTTCGTCACAGACCGCGAGATCACGAGCGCCTCGGACGGGCGGATCGTCGACGCCGGGGGCACGGCCAGCGCCGCCTTCGACCTGGTCGTCGACGCCTCGGGCGCGCGCTCGCCGATCGCGCGGGATCTGTTGACGCGCCAGGGCGGACGGCGTTCGGAGCTGGCCTGGGGCGCCGTCTGGGGCACGGTGCCCTGGCCCGGCGCGCCGTTCGACGAAGGCGCGCTGGAACAGGTCTATCGCGGGGCCTCGCGCATGATCGGGGTCCTGCCCTGCGGCTCCCGTCCCGACGGCCCCGACCGGCTGGCGACCTTCTTCTGGAGCCTGAAGCCCGACGACCATCCCGCCTGGGTCGCGGCCGGGATCGATCGCTGGAAGGCCGAGGTGCTCAGCCTGTGGCCCCAGATCGGTCCGGTCCTCGACGCCATCCCGGACGCCGATGCCCTGACCCTGGCGCGTTACGGCCACCACACCCTGTCGCTGCCGGTGGCGGACCGGCTGGCGGTGCTCGGCGATGCGGCTCATTCCACCAGCCCCCAGCTGGGTCAGGGGGTCAATATGGGGCTGCTGGACGCCCTGACCCTGGCCGAGGCCCTCGACACCCACGCCGATCTGGACGAGGCCCTGATAGCCTACGCCCGTATCCGGCGCTGGCATGTGCGGCTGTATCAGGCGCTCAGCTGGGGCTTCACCCCCTTCTACCAGGCCGACGGCAAGGTCCTGCCCTGGGTCCGCGACCATCTGCTGGGCAAGGCCGCGCGCCTGCCGTTCGCCGCGCGGATGCTGGCGGCGACCGTCTCGGGCCTGCTGCTGGACCCGCGGCGCTAGAGGGCGGCCTTCAGGGTGGTCAGGAAGGCCAGCCGTTCGTCGGACCGCTCCCGGCTGGTCGCCGCGGGCCAGGCCGACAGGAAGACGACCACCAGCCGCCGCTCGGGATCGACGTGGATCATCTGGCCGAAGATGCCCGCGGCCTCGAACTGGGCCCCCTCGGCCCGGGTCCACCATTGCGCCCCATAGCCCCGGTCGCTCTCGGGAAAGTCGACCATCTGAGCCGTCGCCCGCTCGAACCAGCGGCGGTCGGCGATCTGTCCGCCGGGCACCGCGCCGCGCTCCAAGGCCATCAGCCCGACCCGGCCCCAGTCGCGCAACCGGGCCGAGACGCAGCAGCCCCCGGCCTCCTTGCCCTGGGCGTCGAGCATCCAGAAGGCCGGGCCCTCCATGCCCGCCGGATCCCAGACCTTCTCCTTCAAATACTCCGCCAGCGGCCGCCCCGTCGCCCGTGCGATCAGCACCCCGATCAGATTGGTCTCGCCGGTGTTGTAGTGCCACCGCTCGCCCGGCGGATGCTCGCGCGGCAGGCCTCACAGATAGGACACCGTCGCGTCCAGGTCCGCGGGCGGCGGCGTCAGATAGAAGCGCGCCACGTCCGAACTGGCGTCGGCATAGTCCTCGTTCCAGCGCGCACCCGAGGTCATTGTCAGGACGTGGGCGATCTGCACCCCGTCATAGGCGCCGCCCGCCAGTTCGGGGATGTAGTCGGTTACCAGATCATAGGGGCTGCGGATCGATCCGTCGGCCAGGGCCGCCCCGACCAGGGTCGAGGTCAGGGACTTGGTCATCGAGAAACTGTCCCAGTGATCCTCAGCCGTCAGCCCCAGCCCATAGCGTTCCAGCCTCACCCGCCCGTCCTGGATCACCAGCAGACCCGCGACCCGCTGCGCCTGCATGAAGGCGGTCGAATCGATCGCCAGCGGCTCGCCCTGCGGCAGGGGACGCGGGGTCGGCGACGGCTCGATCCGGGCATGGGGGATCAGCTCGGGCATGCGCCGCAGATCCTGCTCGCGCCGCTCGGCGGGCCAGAACAGCACCTGCAGGTCGGCCGGCAGGGGCGGCGGCGTCTGGGCGATCGCCGGGGCGGAAAGCCCAAGGGTGGCGATGACGAGGCCAAGCAGGGAGCGACGGATCATGAAGGAACCTCCAAGGCCCGAAGCTTCTGCCGTTCTCGACCCGAATGTCAAGCGACCTTTACGTCTCAGCTCGGCCAGGTCGCCGGGTCGGCCCCCAGGACCTCGCCCGCCAGATACAGGGAGCCGCAGATCACCACCCGACCCGCGCCCAGGCTGAGCGCCCGCGCCAGGGCCGACCGCACCGAGGGCGCGGCCTGGGCCCCCAGGCCATGCCCGCGCGCCACCGCCGCCAGGGCCTCGGGCTCGGCCGCCGCCCCGTCGAAGCCGACGGTGAAGATGTGGGCCCCGCTGTCCTTCAGGGCCTCGAAGAAGCCGCCGTGATCCTTGTTGGCCAGCATGCCGACGATCAGGGCCAGCGGCCGGGGCGCGCGCGCCTGGCGCTCCGCCAGGCTCTGGGCCAGGGCCCGGGCGGCGTGCGGATTGTGCCCCCCGTCCAGCCACAGCTCGGCCCCCCCCTGCTCGCCGGCGGCCTTGGCGCGCGCGCCATAGGGACCCGCCGTCAACCGTTGCATCCGGGCGGGCCAGCGCGCCGCCGCGATGCCCTCGGCGATCGCCGTCTCGGGCAGGTCCAGTTCCAGGGCGACGGCGGCCGCCAGACCCGCATTGGCGATCTGGTGCGGCCCGATCAAGGCGGGCGCGGGCAGGTCCAGGAACCGCTCGGTGTTCTGGAACACCATGCCGCCCCGCTCGCCCCAGGCGTCGAAGTCGGTGCCCATGACGGTCAGCGGCGTATGCACCGCCGCCGCCCGCGCCTCGATCACCGCCATGGCCGTCTCGGACTGGCGCGCCACGATGCCCCGCGCCCCGGCCTTGAGGATCCCCGCTTTCTCGCCCGCGATCCCGGCGATGTCGGTGCCCAGGAACTCGGCGTGGTCCAGATCGACCGGCGCGATCACGCTCAGCAGGGGCCGCTCGATGACGTTGGTCGCGTCCAGGCTCCCGCCCAGGCCCACCTCGACGATGGCCAGATCGGCGGGCGTCTTTGACATGGCGACGAAGGCGGCGGCCGTGGCGCTCTCGAAAACGGTCGTCTCCACGCCCCGCACCGCCTCGATCCGGTCCAGGATGCGCGACAGGGCCTCGTCGGAGATCAGCTCTCCGGCCAGCCGGATGCGCTCGTTGAACCGCACCAGATGCGGCGAGGTATAGACGTGGACACGCAACCCCGCCGCCTCGGCCATCGCCCGCAGGAAGGCCACGGTCGATCCCTTGCCGTTGGTCCCCGCCACATGGATCACCGGCGGCAGGCTGAGCTGCGGCTGCCCCAGCACGGCGCACAGCGTCCGCATCCGGTCCAGCGACAGGTCGATCTTCTGGGGGTGGCGCGCGCGCAGCCGGGCGGAGACGGGGTCCATGATGTCTTCTATCCTACCCTCTCCCGGAGGGAGAGGGGTTGAGGCTCGGAGAGCGAAGCCCGAAAGGGTGAGGGGATCTGCCCTCACCGGCTCCCTCCGTAACCCCTCACCCTTTCGCGTCTCCAATCGCTGCGCTCCTGGACGCTCAAGCCCTCTCCCACTGGGAGAGGGAAGCGGTATGACAAGCCATGCCCATCCGCACCGTCCTCCGCCCGATCGTCGCCACCGCCTTTCTCGCGGCCGGTGTCCTTCATCTGCTGACACCCGCCCCGTTCCTCGGCATCACGCCCGGCTGGGTGCCGGTCGCCCCGACCGTCATCGCCCTGACCGGCCTTGCCGAGATCGCCGGAGCCGTCGGCCTGACGGTCCCGCGCCTGCGCCGGGCGGCCGGCCTCGGCCTGGCGCTGTATGCCGTCTGCGTCTTCCCGGCCAACATCCAGCACGCGATCGACGATCTGGCGCGCGCCGAGCCCCTGCTCGGCTGGGCCTATCATGGTCCCCGGCTACTGCTTCAGCCGGTGATCGTCTGGCTGTGCCTGTGGGTCGGCGAGGTGACGACCTGGCCGTGGCGGCGTCAGGCCGCCTGACGCCGTCCATCCATCAGCATCGACAGGATCCGGCCCAGAGTCTCGGGCAGGTCGGCGCGGGGGACCACGCGGTCGACCATGCCCTTTTCCTGCAGATACTCCGACCGCTGGAAGCCCGGCGGCAGTTTCTCGCGGATGGTCGTCTCGATCACGCGCGGCCCGGCGAACCCGATCAGGGCCCCCGGCTCGGCCAGATGCACATCGCCCAGCATGGCGTATGACGCCGTCACGCCCCCCGTGGTCGGGTCTGTCAGGACCACGACATAGGGCAGCTGCGCCGCCTTCAGCTCCTGGACCGCCAGGGTGGTGCGGGCCATCTGCATCAGGCTCAGCGCGCCCTCCTGCATCCGCGCTCCACCGGCGGCGGTGAAGCAGACCAGCGGCACGCCGCGCGCGACGGCCGCCTTGGCCGCCGCGATGAAGCCCTCGCCCGCCGCCATGCCCAGCGACCCGCCCATGAAGGCGAAGTCCTGAACGACCGCCACGGCCGGGGTGCCGTCGATGTCGCCATAGCCGATGGACATGGCGTCCTTCAGGCCGGTGGCCTTCCTCGCCGCGATCAGCCGCTCGCGATACGGCTTGCCGTCCGAGAACTTCAACGGGTCCTCGGCCACCTCTGGGCTGGCGATCGGCTCATAGCTGCCGCCATCGAAGGTGTAGCCCAGCCGCTGGGTGGCATTGATACGCATGTGGCGGCCGGACGGCGTGACCCACAGGGCCGCCTCCAGGTCGGGGCGATACAGCATGTCGCCCGAATCCGGATCCTTGACCCACAGATTGTCTGGCGTGTCGCGCCGGCTGACGATCTTGCGAACGCCCGGGGCGAAGCGGCTCAGCCAGCCGCCGCGTTTCTCTTGAGGAACCTTGGGAGGGGTCTTGTCGGCCATCGGCGCGCTCTTAGACGGTTTCTGTGACCCGCGCACCCCGCACGGCGTCGCCCAGGGCCCGAACCTTGGCCAGCACGCGCGCCGGGGCGGGCTCTCCGGCCTCCAGCGCCGCCGCCACCTCGTCGACCAGCACGGAGCCGGCCACCACCGCGTCGGCGACCCGGGCGATCTCGGCCGCGCGTTCCGGCGTCTTGACCCCGAACCCGACCGCGACCGGCAGGCCCGAGGCGCGGCGCACTCGTTCCACCGCCGGGGCGACCGACGCAGACTGCGCCTCCTTGACGCCTGTCACGCCCGCGACCGAGACATAGTAGACGAAGCCCGAGGTCCGCCGCGCGATCACCTCCAGCCGCGCATCGTCCGACGTCGGCGTGGCCAGCCGGATCAGCGACAGCTGTTCGGCGTCCAGCGCGTCGCTCAGGGGATCGGCCTCTTCCGGCGGACAATCGACGATGATGACCCCGTCCACGCCGGCCGCCGCCGCGTCGTACGCGAAGGCGGCATAGCCATAGGTCTCCAGCGGGTTGAGATAGCCCATGAGGATCAGGGGGGTCTCCGCATCGCCGTCGCGGAAGGCGCGCGCGAGATCCAGCGTCCCCCTCAGCGTCAACCCGGCCTTGAGGCCCCGCAGCGCCGCGCGCTGGATCGGGGGGCCCTCGGCCATCGGATCGCTGAAAGGAAAGCCCAGTTCGATGATGTCGGCCCCCGCGGCGGGCAGGCCACGCAGGATCTCAAGCGCCTCATCGCGTGAGGGATCGCCTGCCATGACATAGGCGACGAACCCCGCCCGGCCCTCGGCCTTCAGGGCGGCGAAGCGCGCATCGATGCGGCCGGTCGTCATTGGGGGGTCGCCGGGGTCGCGGGCGTCCCGGCCGGCGGCTGGGGCGCGCAGATGTCGCCGGGGATGGTGCCCAGCGCCAGATAGGCCGGAGCCGCCGGGGCCGGGACCTGCCGGTCGTCGGCGAAAGCCTGCAGTTGGAAGGCGTCGCAGCCTCCGCCCTCGCGACGGCGCACATAGACCACCCGGTTGTCGTCGCCGTGTGCCGCGTTCCAGCCCTGGGCGGCGAAGGCGGCGTTCCAGACGTCGGCGACGGCCGCCGCCGCCGCCTGGGTCGTGACGAAACAGCTGGCCAGCTGGGTCAGGGCCGGCCGGCCCCCGCAGGTCGGATCGGCCGCCAGGCCCTCGACCGCCGGAACGTCGACGTCCAGCGCCGGCGCCTGGGTCGGGGTCGCCGCCTGGCCCGCCAGCAGGGCCGCCATCAGGATCGAAACGCTCATGCTCACAACTCCACGCCCAGATGCTTCGCCACGGCGAAGATGTCCTTGTCGCCCCGCCCGCACATGTTCAGCACCACGTCGCCGTCCTTGCCGATCTCGGCGGCGATCTCGCCGATGCGCGCCAGGGCGTGGCTCGGCTCCAGCGCCGGAATGATGCCTTCCAGCTGCGAGCACAGCTGGAACTGTTCCAGCGCCTCGACGTCCGTCGCAGACCGGTACTCGGCCCGGCCGATGTCCTTCAGCCAGGCGTGCTCGGGCCCGATGCCGGGATAGTCCAGCCCGGCGGAGATCGAGTGGCCCTCCAGGATCTGACCGTCCTCGTCCTGAAGCAGATAGGTGCGGTTGCCGTGCAGCACGCCCGGCCGCCCGCCCTGCAGCGAGGCCGCGTGGTCCGGCCCGTCAAGCCCGCGCCCGGCCGCCTCGACCCCGATCAGGCGCACGCCCGCGTCCTCGATGAAGGGGTGGAACAGGCCGATGGCGTTCGATCCCCCGCCGATGGCCGCGACCAGGGCGTCGGGCAGCTTGCCGCGCCGGGCCTGCATCTGGACCTTTGCCTCGCGCCCGATCACCGACTGGAAGTCGCGGACCATCGTCGGATAGGGGTGCGGCCCCGCCGCCGTGCCGATCAGATAGTAGGTGTCGGCGACATTGGTGACCCAGTCGCGCAGGGCCTCGTTCATCGCGTCCTTGAGCGTGCCGCGCCCGCTGGTCACCGGAATGACCTCGGCGCCCAGCAGTTTCATGCGGAACACGTTGGGCGACTGCCGCTCCACGTCCGCCGCGCCCATATAGACCACGCATTGAAGGCCGAAGCGGGCGCAGACCGTCGCCGTCGCCACGCCATGCTGGCCGGCGCCGGTCTCGGCGATGATCCGCTTCTTGCCCATCCGCATGGCCAGCAGGATCTGGCCCATGCAATTGTTGATCTTGTGCGCGCCCGTGTGGTTCAGCTCGTCGCGCTTGAACCAGATCTTGGCCCCGCCATGATGCTCGGTCAGACGCTCGGCGAAATACAGCGGGCTGGGCCGACCGACGTAGTGGGTCAGGAAGTCATCCAGCTCGGCCTGAAAGCTCGGGTCCGCCTTGCAGGCCTCATAGGCCCGGTTCAGCTCCAGCACGAGCGGCATCAGGGTCTCGGCCACGAACCGCCCGCCATAGGGGCCGAAGCGGCCGTCGGCGTCGGGCATGCCATATCTGTTGGGAATGGCCTGGTTGGGAATGATGGCGTTCACGGACGTCAGCCTCGGGTGGGGCAGGGGCCGAAATGCGGCCGGGCGGAAACGATCAGGCCACGGCCTTCAGAAAGGCCGCGATCCGGGCGGCGTCCTTAACACCCGGCGCGCTTTCCACGCCAGAGGACACATCCAGCAGGGGCGCGCCGCTGATCGCCGCAGCCTGGGTCGCATTGTCGGGGTTCAGCCCACCCGCCAGAAACCAGTCCCGCCGGAACGACCGCCCTTGCATCATCGCCCAGTCGAACGACGCCCCGACCCCGCCGGGCAGGTCCGAACCCTCGGGCGGCCGGGCGTCGAACATCAGGTGATCGACGTGATCTTCCCAGTCCGCGGCGGCGTCGAGGTCGCCTGCGTCCCGGACCGGCAGCACCCTGATGATCCCCGCCCCGGTCAGCGTCCGCGCCTGATGCGCCCGCTGGACGGTCTCGCGCCCGTGCAGCTGAATGTAGTCGGGCCTGAGGTGCGCCCCGATCCGGCTCAGCAGGTCGTCGTCGGCATCGACCGTCACCGCCACGATCTTCGCCCGCCCCCGCGCCCGCTCGAACAGCGGCCGCGCGTCCTCCGGCGAGATGTCGCGCGGGCTCTTGCCAAAGAACACCGCCCCGACGAAGGCCGCGCCGTGATCCAGCGCCGCGTCCAGCGTGTCGGCCGTCGTCAGGCCGCAGATTTTCACGCGGGTCATGCCTCCACGACCTGAAGACCCGCCTCGCGGGCGGCTCGAGCGAGCTCGATATCAAACGTGAACATGGCCGCTCCCAGTCGTTCCGCGATGACCAGATGCAGGGCGTCGGGCGCGCGCAGCTTCCCGTCCATTATGATCCGGGTGCGCGCAGACTGATGATCGGACGGGCGCAAGGCCGTCGCGCCGCCTATGCGATCGGTGAACTCGTCGATGGCGTGATCCAGCACCGGGATGAGCGCCACCGAGAGTTCGCCGCGGCGCGCCTTGGCGCGAATCGCGCCGCTGAACTCGGCCACCGTCCAATCGCTGACGAGCCAGTCGTCGCCTTGCTGGATCCGGCGCTGGGCCCGCTCGGACTCAGGCTCCACGGTCAGCGCCGCGACCAGAACGCTCGTATCGAGATAGACGGTCAATACCGGTAGTCGTCGCGCATGGCCTTGACGGTGTCCCTCAGCCCGGAGGTCGGCGTTCGTCCCGCCTCTCTGAGGCGTCTCATCCAGTCTCCGTCGATGGGTTGAGCGGATCGAGCCTCCGGTTCGATCGGGACGACCCGCGCCACCGCGCGGCCGCGCCGGGTGATGACGACGGCTTCGCCTTCCAGCATCCGATTGATCAGGCGCGGAAGCTGATCCTTCGCCTGCGCCATGGAATATTCGCTCATGACCGAAACATAGCCATCTAGATGGCCATTGTCGAGATCACCCTCTGCATAGCTCGGCGTCCGGGTCGCTGCCGCCTCGCACCTCCGCCGCCACGATCCGGCTGGCGATGACGGAGTAGGTGATGCCGTTGCCGCCCAAGCCCATGGTAGAAGCGGAGCCGTAAATTGCCTCGAGCGTCGCGGTTGCGTCAGGCGAAGATGGCGGCGACCTCGGCCTCGGTCGCGCGCCGCCACGCTCCGGGCTCCAGATCGGCCGGAAGCGCCAGCCCGCCCAGCCGTTCGCGGTGCAGGGCCTCGACGTGGTTGCCCACCGCCGCGAACATCCGCCGCACCTGATGATACCGCCCCTCGGTCACGGTCAGCCGCGCCTCGGTCGCCGTGATCGGCTCCAGCACCGCCGGGGCCAGCGGCTTGTCCTCGCCCTCCAGCACCAGGGTCCCCGAGGCGAACAGCGCGCCCTCCGTCCCGACCAGGGGCCGCGCCAGGGTCGCGTGATAGACCTTGGCCACATGGCGCTTGGGGCTGATGACCCGGTGCAGCAGGTCGCCGTCGTCGGTCAGCAGCAACAGGCCGCTCGTCTGCTTGTCCAGCCGGCCGATGGTCGAGATCGACGGGTCGCGCCGCCGCCAGCGGTCGGGCAGGACGTCATAGACCAGCGCCCCGTCCTCCTTGTGTGAACAGGTCATGCCCAGGGGCTTGTTCAGGATCAGCACCAGCCCCGGCGGCGGATCGACCGGCCGCCCGTCGATCACCATCCGCTCGGCCAGATCCGGCGTCACCGGAATGCGCCGGCTGACATCGGTCAGATCGACCCCGTCCAGCACGATCCCGCCGACCTTGCCCAGCCGCGCGATCTCGGCCCGCGAGCCATAGCCCATGGAGGACAGCAGCTTGTCGACCCGGGCGGTGGGGGTCTTCACTTGACGGCCTCGAACAGCTTGTAGCCGCCCCGGTCGGCGACCGGCCGAACCCGCTTGAAGGCCGCGTTCAGCTCGGCCTCATAGGGCAGGTGACGGTTGGCCACGAGCCACAGCACCCCGCCGGTCTTCAGCATCCCGGCCGCCTTGCGGCTGAAGGCCTGACCCAGCCGCCGATCCTCGGCCCCGCCGTCGTGGAAGGGCGGGTTGGAGACCACGAAGGCCAGATCGCCGCTGTCCGCAAGCGTCCGCGCATCGGCCCATTGAAAGGTCGCGCGCGGGTCATCGACGTTTCGCCTCGCGGCCTCGATCGCACGCCGATCCAGGTCGACCAGCCGCAGCGACGTGACGCCCGGGGCTCGCAAGACCACCGTCGCCAGGGCCCCATAGCCGCACCCCAGGTCCGCCCCTGCGCCCTTCAGCTCCGGCATATGGGCCGCCAGCAAGGCCGAGCCTGCATCGATCCGGTCCCAGGCGAAAACGCCGGGCTGCGACCACGCCTCCAGCCCCTCGACCTTTTGCAGCGCGCCGGCCGCGATCGCCGCGTCCAGCCCCATCACCGCGTCCGGCTTCACCACGACACAGCGCCGATGATGCGCCTTGGCGCTCTCGCCGACCTCCAGACCGAAGCCTTCCAGCTCCTTCCTAAGCCGCGACCCGCCCCGGTCCTTGGGCGCCATGACGTCCAGCCGTCCGCCCACCTTCAGCACCCGCAGCCCCTGCGCCAGGACATAGCGGCGCTCCAGCACCCCTGGTGGCGCATAGATCATCGCCGCCTCGACCGAACCATCGGCGAGACTTTCCAGCGCGGTCGAACCGGGGATCAGGGGCGAGGTCTGGGTGGCGTCGCCGGGCGGGTCGAACGCCAGCGGCGGCCGGCCATAGAGCAGGGTGATCATCGGCGGGTGATAGCGGGTCGCGGCGGGGGGCGAAACCTTCGCCGCCTCGACAGGGTTGCCAAGGTTTGCCATGATCAACCCGACGACACGGAGTTCGCAGATGGCCACGATGAACATCTCCCTGCCCGATCCGATGAAGGCCTGGGTCGAGGAACAATCCAGGGACGGCCGATATGCCAACGCCAGCGACTATGTCCGGGACCTGATCCGGCGCGATCAGGTCAAGGCGGAAAAGATCGCCAACATGCAGCGCTTGATCGACGAGGGCCGCGCGTCGGGCGTCAGCGATCGGACCATGGCGGACATCAAGGCGGAAGCCCTCGCCCGTATCGCGAAGCGGAACGCCGCTGCGTGAAGCGTCACCGCACGTCTCGCGAGGCTGACGAGGATCTCATCGCCATCTACGAACAGGGCTACGATCGCTTTGGACCCCGACAGGCCGGTCGGTATCTGGATGAGCTGGAGAGAGTGTTCGTAACGCTCGTGGATTTCCCGGGGCTTGGCCGCCTTCGGACGGAGCATCACCCAGCAGTGCGGATCTTTCCGTTCAACGCCCACGTCCTCGTCTATGAGGCGGACGATGACGGCGTGCTCATCGTCCGAGTCCGGCACGGGCGCGAAGACTGGCGAAGCGACCCGCGAGGGTCGGAAACCGAGCGGAAGCAATCATGACCCACCCCATCCGTGTCGGCGTCGGCGGCTGGACCTATGAGCCGTGGCGCGGCGACTTCTACCCCCTCGACCTGACCCAGAAGCGCGAGCTGGAGTTCGCCAGCCGGGCGCTCAGCTCCATCGAGATCAACGGCACCTACTATTCGACCTTCAAGCCCGACAGCTGGATGAAGTGGCGCGACGAGACGCCCGACGGCTTCGTCTTCTCGGTCAAGGCCAGCCGCTACTGCACCAACCGCAAGGTGCTGGCCGACATGGGCGAGTCCATGGACCGCTTCCTGGGCCAGGGGCTGACGGCGCTGGGCGACAAGCTGGGCCCCATCAACTGGCAGTTCATGGGCACGAAGAAATTCGACGCCGAGGATTTCGAAGGCTTCCTCAAGCTGCTGCCTCAGGAACGCGAAGGGGTTCGCCTGCGTCACGCCCTGGAGGTCCGCAATCCCACCTTCGACACACCCGCCTTCTACGATCTGGCGGCGAAGTACGGCGCGGCCATCGTCTATGCCGAGGACGACGAGGCCCCCGAATGGCCCCGCATCGACCAGCCGACCGCGGACTTCACATACGCCCGCCTGATGTCCAGCCGCGAGGACGAGCCGACCGGCATGACCTCGGCCGAGCTCGACGCTGTCGCCGCCCGGACCCGCGCCTGGGCGAAGCGGGGCGAGGTCTTCGCCTATTTCATCGCCGGGGCGAAGGTGCGCAATCCTGCGGCCGCCCAGGCCCTGATCGGCAAGCTGGCCGGTTAATCTCGGCACGCCGGTTGCCACGGGGCGGGCCCGGCCACATTTACGCCGTCACGTCCCCGCCAGCCGAGAGAATGCCCCCATGCCGATCGCCACACGCGCCTTCGCCGCCGTCGCCGCCGACAAGCCGCTGGAGCCCTACAGCTTCGACCGGCGCGACCCCGGCCCGGACGACGTGGCCATCGACGTCCATTTCTGCGGCGTCTGCCACTCCGACCTGCACGTCGCCACCAACGACCTGGGCAACACCCGCTATCCCATCGTGCCGGGCCATGAGGTCGCGGGCGTCGTGTCCGCCGTCGGCGCGAACGTCACCCGCTTCAAGGTCGGCGACCGCGTCGGCGTCGGCTGCATGGTCGACAGCTGCCGTGTCTGCGAGCCCTGCAAGATGGGCGAGGAACAGTACTGCGTCCCCGGCATGACCCAGACCTATGGCTCGCCCGACCCAAAGGGCGCGCCCGTCAACCAGACGATTACACAGGGCGGCTATTCCGACCACATCACCGTCGATCAGGCCTACGTCCTGTCCATCCCGGATTCGATCCCGCTGGAGGCCGCTGCCCCCCTGCTGTGCGCCGGCATCACGACCTATTCGCCGCTGAAGGAATGGAAGATCGGCCCGGGCTCGAAGGTCGCCGTCGTCGGCCTGGGTGGTCTCGGACACATGGCGGTGAAGCAGGCGGCGGCGCTCGGGGCCGAGGTCACCGTGCTGTCGACCTCGGACCGCAAGAAGGCCGACGCCGAGCGGATGGGGGCGAAGCACTTCCTGATCAACTCCGACAAGGCGGCCATGCAGGCGGCCGGCGAGACGTTCGACCTCATCATCAACACCGTTTCAGCGACGCATGAGATCGCCAGCCACATCCAGCTCCTGGCGCGCGACGGCACCATGGTCATGCTGGGCCTGACCACCGAGGGCCTGCCGGTCTATGCCCTGCCTCTGCTGTGGCGTCGCCGCCGCATCGCCGGCTCGCTGATCGGCGGCATCCGCGAGACCCAGGAGATGCTCGACTTCTGCGCCGAGCACGGCATCGCGTCGGACGTCGAGGTCATCGCCCCGTCGGAGATCAACACCGCCTACGAGCGGATGGGCCGCTCGGACGTACGGTACCGGTTCGTGCTGGACATGGCCCGGCTCTGATCCTCACCCGCGCAGCGGGGGAGGGGGACCGCCGCGCGCTTGCGCGGGGGTGGAGGGGGCGGCTCCAGACGCGATGTGCGCGTCCGCCCCCTCCACCACGCTTCGCGCGGTCCCCCTCCCCCGTTTCGCTTCGCTGCACGGTGGAGGATTTCCTACCCTCGACCCTCGACCCTCCGCCCGCTACACCTTGTCTCGAACAGGCCCCGCACCAGACGGGTCCGTCAGGGACAGGAAACGACAGATGGCGCGCGTGGCATTGGTCACCGGGGGCACCCGGGGCATCGGCAAGGCGATCGTTCAACGATTGAAGGAAGACGGCATGGCCGTCGCCGCCGGCTATTCCGGCAACACCGAAGCCGCCGAGGCCACGGCCCGCGAGCTGGGCGTCATGGTGGTCAAGGGCAACGTCGGCTCGTTCGAGGACTGCCAGCGCGCCGTGGCCGAGGTCGAGGCCGAGCTCGGCCCGATCGACACCCTGATCAACAACGCCGGCATCACCCGCGACGGCTTCTTTCACAAGATGAGCCACGACCAGTGGTCCGACGTCATCCGGGTCAACATGGACAGCGTGTTCAACATGACACGGCAGGTGATCAACGGCATGCGCGACCGGGGCTTCGGCCGGATCGTCAACATCTCCTCGATCAACGGCCAGAAGGGCCAGATCGGCCAGGCCAACTATTCGGCCGCCAAGGCCGGGATGATCGGCTTCACCAAGGCCCTGGCGCTTGAAAACGCTCGCAAAGGCGTCACCGTCAACTGTATCGCGCCCGGCTATATCGACACCGAGATGGTCGGCGCGATGGACCAGAAGGTGCTGGACTCGATCATCGCCCAGATCCCCGTGGGCCGCCTGGGCAAGGGCGAGGAGATCGCCGACATGGTGTCCTGGCTGGCGGGCGAGCGTGCCGGATATGTCACAGGCTGCACCCTGTCGCTGAACGGCGGTCAGTATCTGGTCGGCTAGGTCGCCGTCTGCCCAAAATCCGCCCCGCGTCCGGCGCAACGCTGGGTCCATGAGATGCACGGTCAGGGTCGAGGCGGCGCGATCGCCGCTCCCGGCGGCGATGGCGTTCGCCGTCGCCGCGCTGGCGGCCCCGATTCTGATCGCCCTGCCCACCCCTTCCGAAGCCCAGGTGCGGGGCAACGCCCAGGCCGAGGCCAGCCGCGCCCTCGCCATACGCCCCTCCCGCGCGGGCCAGCCGCCGTCGGGCCGATACGTCTCCGAGAGCGGCGAGGCCTTCATCTTCGACGGAACCGGGGCGCTTCCGCTGTTCCGTTTCGAGCGCCGGGCCGAGACCTGGGTGCTGCGCCCCACGCCCGCCCCGCGCGGCGATGTCATCTACAGGAACGACAGCGGGACCCAGATCCTGCGCGTCACCCACGGCGGCGGCATCACCCTGTACACCGTCCGCGCGCCGGGCGGCTCTCCGGCCTCGATCACGGGTGGCGCCGAGCCTTTGACCCTGCCGACCCTGGGGCCGGTGCGTTTGTTCAGCCTGATGAACCAGCGCGGCAGCCTGGTCAGCCAGGCCCTGGGGCGTCTCGTCGTCATCAATCTGACAGGCGAGCAGTCCGAGGCCCTGATGGTCGACGCCCTGGTGGTGACGACCGAGGCGGTCATCCGCATGGCGCGGTCGCCGACCTTCCGCGGGTCCCTCGGCGACCTGCGCAGCATCACCCTGGTGGAGGGCCGCCGCGCCTCGGTCACCTTCCGCGACGGCGACCTGCGGGTGATCGTCAATCCGGACCAGAGCCTGGCCGGTCGTCCCTCGTCCTCGACCATCATCCGCGCCGTCGCCGACGGGGGCTGAGAGGGGCCCCGATCAGCCCGCCCGCAGGCCGCTGATGGTCCGGTTGGGCGCGATGTCCTCGGCCGAGGTGATCAGGTGCACCAGCGCCGGCACACCGCCGGACCCCGCCGCTTCGCGCGCCGCTTCTAGCGCCCGGGCAAAGTCCTCGGTCCGCTCGCAGCGCACGCCGAAAGCCCCGAACGCCCGCGCATAGGCCACGAAGTCCGGATTCTTCAGGTCCGTCGCCACCACCCGGCCGGGATAGTGGCCCTCCTGGTGCATCCGAATGGTGCCATAGGTGCCGTTATCGACCACGATCACCACGACGTTGATCCCGTGCTGCACGGCCGTGGCCAGTTCCTGACCGGTCATCAGGAAGTCGCCGTCGCCCGCGACGCAGACGACTTCTTGATCGGGATGGATCGACTTGGCCGCGATCGCCGCCGGATAGCCGTAGCCCATGGCTCCGGAGGTCGGAGCCAGCTGGGTCCGGCAGGCGCGGTGTCGATAGAAGCGGTGCAGCCAGGCGGCGAAGTTTCCCGCGCCGTTGGTCACGATGGCGTCGGCCGGCAAGGCCTCGCCCAGATGCGCCATGCACTCGGCCATATTGACCGCGCCCGTCACCGCCACCGGCGTCGAAAAGGCCTGATAGTGGTCGTGCGCCGCCCGTGCCTGATCGTGCCAGGTCCGCCCCGGCTCCAGCGTGGCCAGGGCCTCGGCCGCCAGACTGTTGTCGGCCACGGCGCTCATCAGCGTCGGCCAGACCCGCCCCAGCTCCTCGGCGCCGGGATGGATATGGACCAGGGTCAGCGCCGTGTGCGCCCGATCGAACAAGGTGTAGCCCTGGGTGGGGTTCTCCCCCAGCCGCGCGCCGATGGCGATCAGCAGGTCGGCGTCCCGCGCCCGCTTCATCAACTCCGGATTGCACCCCAGCCCCAGGTCGCCGGCATAGTTCGTCCGGGCGTTCGACAGGATGTCCTTTCGCCGGAACGACAGGGCGACCGGCAGGCCCAGACGCTCGGACCAGTCGCCGATCACGGCCGCCGCCTCGTCGGTCCAGCCCGACCCCCCCAGCACCAGCAGCGGCCGCTCGGCCCAGGCCAGCCGCGCGCCCAGGTCGGCCAGGAACCCCGCGTCCAACCCCGCCTTCGCCGGCACCACCGCCCGTACGGGCTCGGGCCCGCCGTCGGCATGCAGCAGGTCCTCGGGCAGGCCGATCACCACCGGCCCCATCCGCCCCTGCAGCGCCGTGGCGAAGGCCCGCTCGACGATCTCGACCGTCCGCTCCGGGCTCTCGATCTCGGTCGCCCATTTGGCCAGGCCGCCGAACACCTCGCGGTAATCGACCTCCTGAAAGGCGCCCCGGCCCCGGTCCGACAGGGCGATCTGGCCCACGAACAGGATCATCGGCGTCGAATCCTGATGCGCCGTGTGCACCCCGATGGAGGCATGGGTCGCCCCCGGCCCCCGTGTGACCATGCAGACGCCGGGCCGCCCCGTCAGCTTGCCATACGCCTCGGCCATGTTCGCCGCGCCCGCCTCATGCCGGCACGTCACCACCTCGATCCCGGGGTGATCCACCAGGGCGTCCAGCACCGCCAGATAGCTCTCGCCCGGCACGCAGAAGACCCGCGTCACCCCGTTCAGGACCAGGGTCTCGACGAGGCGACGGGCGGCGGTTCCGGGGGGCTGAAGTCGGGTCTGTGTCATGATCAGCGCACTAGCAGACGCGACCACCCGGGGCCATGGAACCGTATGGCGACGCTTCGAGTTATCGGAGCTTCGCCATTTGGAGTTTCCACCATGAAGAAGATCGTCACCCTGTCCCTGATCGCCGCCGCCATGGCCGTGTCGGCCTGCAACACCGTCGCCGGCGTCGGCCGCGACGTCCAGGCCGTCGGCGGCGCCGTCGCCTCGGGCGCCGAAGAAGCCAAAAACTGATCCTTCGACCCCGGCCGATCGATCTGGAAAGCCCGCCGCGCCCCGGCGGGCTTTTTCGTCTTCACCCTATCGCGACATGACTGCGTCACCGTAACGCGCCAGTCTGATCCCTCACCGGCGGAGAGCGATCATGGGACTGATGGACAGCGTGCTGAACGGCCTGGGCGATCAGGCGGCGGGCGGTCTGGGCGACCTGCTGCAGAGCCAGGGCGGCGTCGCCGGCTTGGCCGAACGCTTCGGCGGGGCGGGTCTGGCCGACACGATCCAGTCCTGGATCGGCACCGGGGCCAACGCCAATATCACCCCGGAACAGATCGCCCAGGTGCTGGGCTCCGGCCCCATCGCCGACTTCGCCGCACGCCTGGGCATCTCGCCCGAACAGGCGTCCGAGACCCTGGCCGGCCTCCTGCCCGAGGCGGTCGATCGGCTGACGCCGGGCGGTCAGGTTCCGGGTAGCCAGAGCGGGGGCGGAATCGCCGACCTCATCGGCGGCTTCCTGCGGCGCTGAACCGGTCGATCAACGGCCCTCGTCGGGGATGCACAGGATGTTGCCGCACGCCTTGCAGTGGACCGCGTCCGGATCGTGGACCTGCAGGCCGCAGCGTTCGCACGGAAACTTGACCTTGTGCGGCCGCAGCAGGGCCTGACCCAGCCGCACGAACAGCGTCACCCCCGCCAGCATGATGACGATCGACACGATCCGCCCCCAGGGTCCGGGCAGCAGGACGTCGCCGTATCCGGTCGTGGTCAGGCTGGTCACGGTGAAATACAGGGCGTCGATCCACCCCGACAGCCCCTCGGTCTTGCCCAGGAAGGCGGTGTAGACGAACCCCGTCGCCACGAAGACGAAGGTGACCAGCGCGGTCAGGGCCTTGGTCACCCCCTCCACCTCGGTATCGTCGTAGCGCCGGCCGATCGTGCGCCAGAAGAAGTCGGAGTTGATCAGGGTCCAGAGCCTGAGCACCCGCAGGAAGCCCAGATTGAACAGCCAGGCCGGGAACAGCAGGGTCGCCAGGATGAAGATATCGACCCAGACGATCGGCCGTCTCAGCCAGTCCTTGATGTCCGAATAGCAAAGCGCCCGCGCCGCCAGGTCCGCCGCCAGCAGGGCCGCGATCAGATAGTCGATGACGTAGAAGGCCAGGGGCTGGTCGCGCAACAGGGGCGCGGCGATGAAGAAGGCGATGATCAGCAGATCGACCACCAGCACCGCCAGCCGGAACCGTACCGCCGTCTTCGAGCCGCCATGGTACAGCGCCCTCAGCCGCGCTCTCAGTCGCCACCCCGGGCGGTCCGATCCATTGCCCTGCGGGGTCGTGTCGGTGGTGGCCATGCCCTGTCCTAACGCGCGTCGCTCGCCTTCGGAACCGCCCGGCCCTATATGCCGCGCATGAGCGGGCGTCCCTTCGTCAAGATGAATGGCTGCGGCAACGACTTCGTCGTGGTCGACGCCCTGTCGCGCCCCTTCGCCCCCGATGCGGAACAGGTCCGCGCCCTGTCGGACCGCCGCACAGGCCAGGGATTCGACCAGCTGATCGCCATCGAACCGTCGCGGCCGGAACAGCCGACCGCCGACGCCTTCATGCGCGTCTGGAACGCCGACGGCGGGGCGGTCCAGACCTGCGGCAACGCCCTTCGCTGCATCGGCTGGATGCTGATGGAGGCCTCAGGCACCGACAGCGTCGTCATCGACACCCTGGGCGGCCCCACCGTGGCCCGCCGCGCCGGTCCCGATCGCATCACCGTCGACATGGGCCCGCCCCGTCTCGACTGGACCCAGATCCCCCTGTCCGAAGAAATGGACACCCGCGGCATCGAGCTTCAGATCGGCCCGATCGACGCGCCGCTGATCCACACCCCCGGGGCGGTCTCGATGGGCAATCCGCACGTCGTCTTCTTCACCGACCGGCTGGACGACGCCTTCGTCACCGGCTCCGGCTCCCTGATCGAGCATCACCCCCTGTTCCCGGAGGGCGTCAACGTCGGCTTCGCCCATGTGCTGGCACCCGACCGCATCCGGCTGCGGGTCTGGGAACGCGGCGCGGGCCTGACGAAAGCGTGTGGAACGGGGGCCTGCGCCGCCCTGGTCGCGGCGCACCGCCGGGGCCTGACCGGCCGCCGGGCCACCGTCGTCGTCGACGGCGGCGAGCTCGACATCGACTGGGACGAAACCACCGGCCACGTCCTCATGACCGGTCCCGTGGAGGTCGAACGGACGGGGACGCTGTCGGTCTATGCGATCAGTGGCGGAATACCCGCACGCCGGTGAACGCCATCGCCAGGTTCAGCTCGTCCGCCGCCGCGATCACCTCGTCGTCCCGGATCGATCCGCCCGGCTGGATGATCGCCGTCGCCCCCGCCTGCGCCGCCTCGATCAGGCCGTCCGCGAAGGGGAAGAAGGCCTCGGACGCGCAGGCGGAACCCTGGGCCAGCGAGTGCGCCAGCCCCTTGGCCTCGCCCGCCTCGCGCGCCCGGATGGCAGCGATGCGCGCACTGTCGCGCCGGTTCATCTGGCCCGCGCCGATGCCGGCGGTCTGGCCGTCCTTGGCATAGACGATGGCGTTGGACTTGACGTGCTTGGCCACGGTGAGGGCGAACAGCATGTCCTCGACCTCCTGCGGCGTCGGCTGGCGCCGCGTGACGATCTTCAGGTCGGCGGGGGCGATGCGGCTGACGTCGCGGGACTGCACCAGGAAGCCCCCCGCCACCGAGCGGAACACCTCTCCGGCCGCCAGCGGATCAGGCAGGCCGTCGGTCAGCAGCAGGCGCAGGTTCTTCTTGGCGGCGAAGGCGGCGCGCGCCTCCTCATCCGCACCCGGCGCGATGACCACCTCGGTGAAGATGTCGGTGATGGCCCGGGCGTCGGCGCCGGTGAGTCCACGGTTGACGGCGATCACCCCGCCAAAGGCCGAGACGGCGTCGCCCTCGAGCGCGCGTTGATAGGCGTCGGCCAGATCGCGACCCACGGCCACCCCGCACGGATTGGCGTGCTTGACGATGACGCAGGCCGGGGCCTCGAACTCGGCGACCAGCTCATAGGCCGCGTCGGCATCGGCGATGTTGTTGTAGCCCAGCTCCTTGCCCTGGACCTGCTCGGCGCGGGCCACGCCGGGCCGAACCTCTCCCGTGCGATAGAAGGCCCCGGTCTGGTGCGGGTTCTCGCCGTATCGCAGCGTCTGGGCCAGCGAACCGGCCATCGACTTCCGCGCCGGGGCCCCGTCCTCGACCTGGCCCGCGAACCAGCCGGACACCGCCGCGTCATAGGCCGCCGTCCGCGCGAAGGCCCGCGCCGCCAGCCGCTTCCTCAGCGCCAGCGAGGTCGTCCCGTCGGCCTTCACCGCCGCCACGATCTCCGCGATCGAGGCCGCGTCGACCGCCACCGCGACATAGCCATGGTTCTTGGCCCCCGAGCGGATCATGGCCGGCCCGCCGATGTCGATGTTCTCGACCGCGCTGGCGAAATCGCCACCGCCCGCAATCGTTGACTCGAACGGATAGAGGTCGATCCAGACGATATCGATGGGGCCGATCCCGTGGGCCTCCATCGCCGCCCTGTGCTCACCGGCGTCGCGCACGCCCAGCAGGCCGCCGTGGACCACCGGGTGCAGGGTCTTGACCCGCCCGTCCATCATCTCCGGAAAGCCGGTCAGATCGGCCACATCCTTCACCGGCAGGCCGAACCCCGCGATCGCCGCCCGCGTGCCGCCGGTCGAGATCAGCTCCACCCCCGCCGCGTGCAGGGCCCGCGCCGCCGCTTCAAGCCCCCCCTTGTCGGACAGGGAGATCAGCGCCCGGACCGGACGGACGGCGTCGGGGGCGGGCGGAAAGTCGGGGGCGGCGGGCATGGCGGGCTTCCGAAGCGGGGAGAGGGAGGGGCGCGCGGCCCTTAGCATCCCGCGCGGCGGCCCGTCACCTGACCCCCGGACAGCAAAACGCCCGCCGTGCCGGAGGGGGGGGAGGAGGCAGGGCGGGCGTCTCGCTTTGGAGGAAGCGTCGGCCCGGCGGAGCCCTTCGTGGACTCATCCAGGGGGGCTGGGGGGGCTGTTCAGGATCCGGGACGCTTCCGAACTCCGTCAGGCCGACACTGGATATCTCGCGCCCACATCTGTTCGCCGAAGGACCGAAACGGGGCCTTTTCGTGTCGTGGCGAATTTTCCGTTCACGGTGGCTTCTGGGCGCGCTGGCGTTTGTTTCCCGGCCGCCTAGACTGGCCGCGATGAGCCTCGATCCCTCGCCTCCTGTCGGCGCGTCCGCCTCGGTCTTCTTCGACCGGCGCGAGCTCGATCCGATCCTGCGTGTCTACGGCCGCATGGTGGCCCAGGGCGAGTGGCGCGACTACGCCATCCTGGGGGGCCGGGACGCCGCCGAGTTCGCCGTGTTCCGCCGGTCGGGCGACGCCCCGGCCTACCGCATCGAGAAGCGCCCGGCGCTACAGACCCGCCAGGGCCAGTGGGCCGTCATCGGCGAGGGTGGCCAGGTCCTGCGCCGCGGCCGCGACCTGCCCCAGGTCCTGCGCGTCTTCGACAGCCGCAGGTTCCAGGTCGTCGAATAGAAAAAGGGCCCCGGCGTCACCGCCGAGGCCCTTCCTTCTCATGGCCTACGCTCGCCTCGCGGAGGCTCGCGACTTGAGGCCCGTTCTTGGTCGCCTATCCTCGCCTCGCGGAGGCTCGCGACTTGAGGCCGCTATTCCCGGTTGCCGCCCATGAAGGCCAGCAGGAACTGGAACAGGTTCACGAAGTTGATGAACAGGCTCAGCGCGCCGAAGCCGGTCGCCACGCCCAGCGCCGCGCGATCGCCGCCCAGGGCATAGTAGGTCATCTTCAGCCGCTGGGTGTCATAGGCGATCAGGCCCGAGAAGATCAGCACGCCCAGCGCCGAGATGATCAGGTAGAAGGTCCCGGACTGCAGGAAGATGTTGACGATCGAGGCGATGATCAGGCCGATCACGCCCATGATCAGGAAGCTGCCCATGCCCGACAGGTCCTTCTTGGTCGTGTAGCCGACCAGCGACAGGCCGCCGAACGCCGCCGCCGTCACGAAGAAGGTCGAGGCCAGGCTGCCGCCCGTATAGCGCAGGAACAGCACGCCCATGCCCGCGCCGATCGAGGCGACCACGGCCCAGTAGAGCATGTTCACGCCGCGCGCCGTCGGGTTCTTCATGAAGAACATCGAGCCGAACAGCAGCACCAGCGGCAGGAACTGGATCACCATGCCCAGCACCGTCAGCCCCAGACGGCCGTCGGCGGTCCGCGCGAACAGAAGCTGCTGCACGGGCTCGTAGGTGCCGGTCACGAAGGCCAGGGCGCCCGCGACGGCGAGGCCGAGGGCCAGCTTGTTGTAGACGCCCAGCATGAAGCTGCGCAGTCCGGCGTCCACGGCCATATCGGCCGGGGCGGACGCCGGGGTCGAGAAACCGTTTCTGAAATCGCTCATCGCGAGTGTGATCTCCATAAGGGGCCGGGGCGAAGGCCTTCGGTCCGTGTAACATGTAATATCGTGCAGGCGTGTCTCTGACGCAAGGGAATGGACGCCGCAGGGGTTCCCGCCCTTTCGCCGAAAGCGGCCGACCGCTACCACCTGACGCATGCTCCGGCTGTTCACCGCCCTCCCCATCCCCTTCGACGTCGCCGAGACCCTGGCGCGGCGCCAGTCGGGCCTGCCCGGCGCGCGCTGGCGAACGGCCGAACAGCTGCACCTGACCCTGGCCTTTTACGGCGAGGTCGACGAACGCCGCGCCGACGACCTGGCGGCCGAGCTGTCGCGCATCCCCGGCGGCCCCCTCGACATCGCGCTGAAGGGCGTCGGCACTTTCGGCGATGCGTTCCGCAGCCACGCCGTCTGGGCGGGCGTCGAGCCGAGCGAGAAACTGACCGTGCTGGCCGGCCGCTGCCGCGCCGCCGCCGAACGCGCCGGAATCCGCACCGAGCCCCGGACCTATCGGCCCCATGTCACCCTGGCCTATCTGAAGACCCAGACCGACCCTGCCCGCGTCGGGGCCTGGATAACCAACCACAATCTGCTGGCCAGCCCGCCGATCCGCATCGACCGCTTCGGCCTCTATTCCAGCGTCCTGACCGACACCGGCAGCCACTACGACCTCGAACGGGAGTATCCCCTCTGACCGCTCCCGGCCCCCTCCTTTCCGGACCCGTCCTCCAGACCGCCCGACTGACGCTGCGCCCCACGGCGATGGAGGACTTCCCGCGCTGGGCCGAACAGATGGCCCATCCCTCCTCGCGCTTCATCGGTGGCCCCCAGGCCCCCGAGGTCGCCTGGCGCGGCTTCATGGCCATGGCCGGCGCCTGGACCCTGACCGGCGTGGCCATGTTCTCCCTGATCGAGCGGGACACCGGCCTGTGGCTGGGCCGGATCGGGCCCTGGACGCCCCTGGGCTGGCCCGGCACCGAGGTCGGCTGGGGCCTGCATCCCGACGCCATGGGCAAGGGCTATGCGAAGGAGGCCGCCGTGGCCTGCATCGACTACGCCTTCGACGTCCTGGGCTGGACCGAGGTCATCCACTGCATCGACCCCGACAACACTCCGTCCCGGAACCTGGCCATCGCGCTGGGCTCCACCAACCTCGGCCCCGCCACCCTGCCGCCGCCCTTCCAGGACCACCCCGTCGATCGCTGGGGCCAGAGCCGCGAGGCCTGGCGGGCTCGCCGGGCTGCCTGAGAGCAACCGCGGCGCGCCTTGGTCCGTATCTCCCCACCATGGGAGAGACCGCATGATCCGCCACCTGATCGCCGCCACGACCGCCACGGCCCTGTTCGCAGCAGCCGCCGGACCAGCCCTGGCCCAGGCCAGCGCCGTCGATCTCGACCGCTTCGACGGCCGCTGGTTCGAGATCGCCCGCAACCCCAACGGCATGCAGCGCGACTGCAGCCGCGCCCAGATCGACTTCAACCCGTCCGCGCCCGGCCGCTACGCCATCCTGGTCACCTGCACCCGCCGGCCCAGCGGGGATGTGGAGACCCTGCGCGCCAACGCCCGCGTCACCGACACCGCGACCAACGCCAAATTCCGCTTCAGCCTGGCGGGCCTGCTCAGCTTCGGCGGCCTGGCGTCCCAGCAGTACTGGGTGTGGGATCACGCCCCGGACTACAGCTGGGCCATCATGGGCCTGCCCGACAAGTCCAGCTGGTGGGTCTGGCACCGCAGCCAGAGCCCGGCTGCCTCGGTGCGGACATCCACCCTCGCCCGCGCCCGCGCCCTCGGCTTCAACACGACCAACGCCGTCCACACCGGACGATAAACCTGGGGGCACGCATCCTGGGGGCCGCGCCCCCAGACCCCCGGCTGCGCCTAACGCTCGCGACGCGGTCGCTCGCTGCTTGAGCCGCGATTGGCCACCTCGCTTGCTCCCGGAACACAAGCGGAACATAGTGGGTCATGCCCGCCGCCGCCGTTCATCTCGAACTGGTCTTCAGCCGTCCCGAGACCACGCTGTCGGTTACGCGCGGGGCGGCGCGGCTGCTGGCGGACATGGGCTATGCGCCCCTCTTGGAGGTCGGCCTGCCGAACGGCCGTCGCGCCGACGTCATGGCCTTGGGTCGCAAGGGCGAGATCGTCATCGTCGAAGTCAAGTCGGGGCCAGAGGATTACCGCGTCGACCGCAAATGGCCCGAGTATCTGCCCTTCTGCGACGCCTTCTTCTTCGCCGTGGGGCCGGAGTTTCCGCAGGACCTGCTGCCCGGCCACCCCGGCCTGATCGTCGCCGACGGCTTCGGCGGCGCCGTGATCCGCGAAGCCCCGGCGACGCCCCTGGCCCCCGCCCGCCGCAAGGCCCTGACCATCGCCTTCGGCCGCCTGGCCGCGATGCGGGCGATGCGGGAATAGGTCGAGGTCGGTTGTCCCTCCCGGCCCGCCCCGCTACGACGGTCGGGCCGCCAGCCGAGAGCCTTCATGCCCGACCAGACCGACAAACAGACCTTCTCCGACCAGGAGGCGCTGGATTTCCACCGCCTGCCCCTGCCGGGCAAGATCTCCATGGCCCCGATCAAGCCCATGGCGACCCAGCGCGATCTGTCGCTGGCCTATTCGCCCGGCGTCGCCGTGCCGGTGCGGGCGATCGCCGAGGACGCCGACCGGGCCTATGACTACACCTCCAAGGGCAATCTGGTCGCCGTGATCTCGAACGGCACAGCCATCCTGGGCCTGGGCAACCTGGGCCACATGGCGTCCAAGCCGGTGATGGAGGGCAAGGCCGTCCTGTTCAAACGGTTCGCCGACGTCGACAGCTTCGACGTCGAGGTCAAGACCACAGACCCGGACGAGTTCATCACCGTGGTCAAGAACATCGGCGACACCTGGGGCGGCATCAATCTGGAGGACATCAAGTCCCCCGAATGCTTCGTCATCGAGTCGGAGCTTCAGGACCTGCTGGACATCCCCGTCTTCCACGACGACCAGCACGGCACGGCCATCATCTCGACCGCCGGCCTGATCAACGCCTGCCACATCACCGGCAAGAAGCTGGAAGACATCAAGGTCGTGCTGGCGGGCGCCGGCGCCGCCGGACTGTCGTCGATCGGCCTGATGAAGGCCGTCGGCGTGCGGCCCGAAAACACCGTCATCTGCGACCGCGACGGCGTGGTCTACAAGGGTCGTCCCGAGGGCATGGACCAGTGGAAGGCGGCTCACGCCACCGACACGCCGCTGCGCACCCTGGCCGAGGCCATGGTCGGGGCCGACGTGGTGCTGGGCCTCTCGGCCAAGGGCGCGATCACCAAGGAGATGGTGGCCTCCATGGCCCCCAATCCGATCATCTTCGCCATGGCCAATCCCGACCCGGAGATCACGCCCGAGGACGTCAAGTCGATCCGCTCCGACGCCATCATCGCCACGGGCCGGTCCGACTACGTCAACCAGGTCAACAACGTCCTGGGCTTTCCCTACATCTTCCGGGGCGCGCTCGACGTGCGGGCCCGCCGCGTCAATCACGAGATGAAGATCGCCTGCGCCCACGCCCTCGCCCAGCTGGCCCGCGAGGACGTGCCCGACGAGGTCGCCGTCGCCTATCGCGGCAGGAAGCTCAAGTTCGGCCCCGACTACATCATCCCGACGCCCTTCGATCCGCGCCTGATCTGGTACATCCCGCCCTTCGTCGCCCAGGCGGCGATGGACACCGGCGTCGCCCGGGTCCGCATCGACGACATGGACGCCTATCGCGCCCGCCTGCGCGAGCGGGTCGATCCCTCCGCCGCCCTGATGCAGAAGATCAGTTCGGCCGTGCGCGCCGCGCCGAACAAGCGCGTGGTCTTCGCCGAGGGCGAGGAATCGACCGTCATCCGCGCCGCCTGGGCCTTCAAACAGGCCGAGCTGGGCACGCCGATCCTGATCGGCCGCGAGGAGCTGATCCACCGGAACGCCGCCGAGGCGGGCCTGAACTTCGACGAGATGGGCATCCAGATCGTCAATGCCCGGGTCTCGGACATGAACGAGGCCTACACCGACTGGCTGTACGAAAAGCTTCAGCGGCGCGGTTACCTGCGCCGCGACGTCCAGCGGATGATCAACCAGGACCGAAACTACTTCGCCGCCGCCATGGTGGCGCGCGGCCAGGCCGACGCCATGGTCACCGGCACGACCCGCAACTTCAACATGGTGCTGAAAGAGGTCCGCCGGGTTCTGGACGTCAAGGGCGACAGCCTGATCGGCCTGTCGATCGTGCTCGCCAAGGGCCGGACCCTGTTCATCGCCGACACCTCGATCCACGAACTGCCCTCGGCCGAGGAGCTGGCCGACATCGCCATCCAGGCCGCCGCCACCGTGCGCCGTCTGGGCCGCACCCCGCGCGTGGCCTTCCTCAGCTACTCCACCTTCGGCAATCCGCCCGGAGAGCGCGGCGAGAAGGTGCGCGAGGCCATCCGCATCCTGGACCAGAAGGGCGTCGATTTCGAATACGAGGGCGAGATGCCGCCAGAGCTGGCCCTGGCCCCCGAGCAGCGCGCCAACTACCCCTTCATGCGCCTCAGTCGCGAGGCCAACATCCTGGTCATGCCCGCGCTGCACTCGGCGGCCATCTCGACGCAGCTGGTCCAGGCTCTGGGCGGGGCGACCGTGATCGGGCCGCTTCTGGTCGGGCTGGAGCGGTCGGTCCAGATCGTGTCCCTGGGCGCCTCGGTCTCCGAGATCATCACCGCCGCCACCTTCGCCGCCTACGAGGAGGGCGTCACCGTCGAGTTCGAACCCGAGGACGAGACCGCCGCCCCCCACCCCAGCCCCGCCGCCGAACGATCGATGGCGGCGACGGCGGTGCCGCCGACGGTGTGACCGGTCAGGCGGCGGGGGCCTTCCTCGCCTCCAGTCCCAGCCGGACCCATTCGATCAGGACGAAGACGATGGCCGCTACGCCCAGCCAGGCCGCGATGATGAACATCGGGGCATAGCCCTGGGCCTCGACCAGCTCGCCCAGGGCCCCGCGCCCCAGGGTGCCGATCAGCAGGGCCAGCGAGATGAAGACCGCGAACTGCACCGCGCCGAAGGTCTTGTTCGACAGGGCCGACAGGTAGGCGACGAAGGCTGCGCCCGCGAAGCCGCCGGCGACGTTCTCGCCCGCGATCACCACCATCAGCCGTGACAGGGGCTCGCCGATCTGAAAAGCGCCGAACAGACCGTAAAGGCCCGTCGCCGACATGAAGGCCCCGACATTGGGCGCGCCCTGCGCCAGGTCCACGAACAGCAGATTGGTCGCCGACGTCAGGATCGCCCCGAGCAGCAGGCTCCACATCCGGCCGATGGCCAGGAGCGCCCAGCCGCCGAGCGCGATGCCGACGATGGTCATGACCACGCCAAACGTCTTGGACGCCAGCGCCACCTCGGCATTCGTATGCCCCAGCGCCCCGCCCTCGGTGCCCATGTAAAACGGAAAGGCGAACGGACCCCACACCCCGTCGGTGATCCGATAGGTCAGGATCAGGCACAGCACGACCACAGCGCCCCAGCCCAGCCGTCCCATCAGCTCGACCAGCGGGGCGAGGATGGCGTCGTACAGAGTGTCGGCCAGCTTCGGTGCCGCCGCGCCCTCGGCTGCCGTCGCCGCCCGGCCCTTCCAGACGATCAGGCCCGCGAGGGCGGCAGGCAGGATCACGGTCGCGGCCACGATCCACGGGCCCCAGGTGGCGGTGAAGTCCCTCGCGCTCGGTGCCGGCGTCACGGTCAGGGCCTCGACCATGAACTGGATCAGCATGAAGGCCGCCCAGCCCCAGGCCAGCAGCGTCGCCGCCAGCACGGCCAGCCTCAGTGTCGGCGATCCGCGGCGCTCCCGCGCGACCGAGGCCTGCGAGGTCGGCGTCGGCTCCGGCGCGATCAGGGTGCCGATCAGGCCCAGCCCCATCAGCAGGCCCGCCGTGGCGAACACGCCGGGCCACCCCATCGCCTCGGCCAGCAGCAGGGCCCCGGCTCCGCCCGCGAGGGCGGCGGTCCGATAACCCAGCTGATAGATCGTCGACAGAAGATCGATGGGCACGCGCTCATCGGCGACCTCGATCCGCCAGGCGTCGATCACGATGTCCTGGGTCGCAAAAGCGAAGGCTCCCAGCGCGGCTCCCAGCGCTAGGGGACCGAGCACGCCGCTCTCGGGTCGCGACAGGGCGACGAGGCCGAGCGAGATGGCAATGACCACCTGAAGGCATAGCAGCCAACTGCGTCGGCGGCCGAAGCGGGCGCCGATCACCGGCGGGATCCAGCTGACCACCGGGGACCACAGGAAACGGAAGGCCCCGAACAGGCCGATCCAGCTGAGGATGCCGATAGTCGCGATCGACACCTGGGCCTCGGTCAGCCAGGCGTTCAGGGTGCCGATCAGCATGGCGAACGGCAGACCCGCCGAAAAGCCGAGCAGCAGCATGGCGAGGGTCCGACGCTCGCGGAACGCCGCCTTCAGCACGGCCAGGCCCTTGGGCTTCAGGTCGGTCGCGGCGACCTCGGTGGCCGGATCGCTGGAAGTCGGGGTGGTCATCGTCGGAACGGCCTCATGTCTCGGCGGCCGCCGGTCTGATGCCGACTGGCCTTAAGCGGCTGCGACCTTGGCGCGGATGTCTCCGGCCGTCCAGCGGGCCAGCGAGGCTCGCAGCGCGTCGAGCTCCAGGGGCTTGACCAGGTGATCGTTCATCCCGGCCTCGAGGCAGGCCCTGCGGTCCTCCTCGAAGGCATTAGCGGTCAGGGCGACGATGGGCGTGCGGTCGCCGGTGGCGCGGATGGCCCGGGTCGCGGCCGGTCCATCCATCCCGGGCATCCGCATGTCCATGAAGACCAGGTCATAGCGGGCGCGCTTCAGGGCCTGGACCGCCTCCTCGCCCGTTCCGGCGGTCTCGACGACACAGCCCTCGCGACGCAACAGGGTCTTGGCCAGCAGCGCCCCGACCGGATTGTCCTCGGCCAGAAGGACGCGGGTCCCGGCGAACCGCACCGGCAGGACGCGGTCGTCCTCCGGCGGGGCGGCGCGACAGCCGGCCGGCACCGGGTCGCCCGCCGAGGCCGCCGCCAGAACCCGCTCCACCAGGGACGCCCGGCGCAGGGGCTTGATCAGATAGCCGTGGAAGCCGGCGCCGCGATAGCGCGCGATCAGGTCGCGCTCGGACGGCTTGAGCAGGATCACCGCCCTGCCGGACGACGGAGCCAGGACCATCGGCTGGCCCGCGCCTGCGGCTTCGGCATGGTCGATCAGGCTGACAGGCGCGACCTCGTCGGTGGGCCTTCCCCCGCTCGCGGCGACCTGGGCCCGAGCGGCCTCGAGGACGAAGGGATCGGGCGAGCGGACGGCCACGAACATCCCCTCCAGGGGCCGGGACCGGGGGGCGACGTCCGGAGCCGCCGCGAAGGAGGCCTGAAAACGGAACCGCGAACCGCCGCGCCCGTCCTGGCCGGGACGGTCGGCGACGGTGACCTTGCCGCCCATGGCCTCGGCCAGACGCCGGACGACAGCCAGCCCCAGGCCCGCGCCATCGTGCCGGGTGGCGTCCGAGGCATCGACATGGCCGAACTCCTCGAAAATCCGGTTCCGGGCGGATGCCGGCACGCCGGGCCCGGTGTCATCCACGATGAAGGCCAGTGCGGGCTTCCGATCCGTGCCGCCGGCCCGTTCCACGGCGATGCGAACGCCGCCGGTCTCGGTGAACTTGACGGCGTTGCCCGCCAGATTGAACAGCACCTGCCGCAGACGACCCTCGTCGGCCATGACGTCGATCGCCTCGGGCGCGACCGACCAGACGATCTCCAGCCCCTTGTCGTGCGCCCGGGGACTGATGAGCTCGGCCACGCCCCGGACCAGGCCCTCCAGGTCCACGGGCGCCAGATCGAATTCCAGCTTGCCGGCCTCCAGCCGGGCGTAGTCGAGCAGATCGTTGACCAGGCCCAGCAGATGCTCGGCCGATTGCTGGGCGGCCTCGGCATAGGCGCGCTGGGCCCCGTCCAGTCGCGTGCGGGTCAACAGGCCCAGCATGCCGATCACGCCGTTCAACGGGGTGCGCATCTCGTGGCTCATCAGCCGCAGGAAGGGATCGGCCGCCCCCACGGCCTCACCGTTCGGCGAACCGGCCATGGCCGCCTTCGCGATCGCCGTCTTCGACGCTGGTCCGCCCGTTCGCCGCGCCATGCGCTTCTCCCCGTTCACGGCCATCGTGGCGAACAGGGCTTAAGGACGGTTCAAGTCACAGGGTTTCCAGAACCTTCCCGAGCGAGACCCGGCCCCGCCTCTACCACGCCGGAACCCCCATCCGGCCGCCGTCCTGGCGTTCGAAATCGGCCTGGGCCCCGACCGTCGACCGACGATAGATCAGGGCCTCGGCGATATGACGGCGCAGGACGCCGGTCGCCCCTTCCAGATCGGCGATGGTGCGGGCCAGACGCAGGGTCCGGGTCCAGCCCCGGGCCGTCAGACCCCCGGCCTCGCCCGCCCGCATCAGCAGGGCGCGTCCCGCCTCGTCGGGCCGGGCGAACCGGTCCAGGGTTTCGCCAGTCGCCCGGGCGTTGAGGGCCTGGAGCGGATCGAGCCCCGCCTCGCGCACCCGCTCCTCTTGCATGGCGCGGGCGACGGCGACGCGGGCGGCGGCCTCGGCCGTGCCTTCGGCGGGGGACGGCAGGGCCATGTCGGCGGCCGTCACCGGCGGGGTCTCCACGGTCAGATCGATGCGATCGAACATCGGGCCCGAGATGCGGTTCTGATAGTCCCTCTGGCAGCGAGGCGCCTTGCCGCACGCCCCCTTGCCCGCGCCACCGAGCCCGCAGCGGCAGGGGTTCATGGCCGCGACCAGCTGGAACCGGGCCGGATAACGGACATGGGCATTGGCGCGGGCCACCACGATCTCGCCGGTCTCCAGCGGGGCGCGCAGGCTGTCCAGCGCCTGGGCCGAATACTCCGGCAGTTCGTCCAGGAACAGCACGCCGTTGTGCGCCAGCGACGCCTCGCCCGGCTTGGCGCGAAGACCTCCGCCGGTCAGGGCCGCCATGGAGGCGGAATGATGGGGGCTGCGGAACGGCCGGTCCCGGGTCAGGGCGCCGCGTTCGATCAGACCGGCGACCGACCAGATCATGGAGGTTTCCAGCAGCTCCTGCGGCGTCAGCGGCGGCAACAGGCCGGGCAGGCGCTGGGCCATCATCGACTTGCCCGACCCCGGCGGGCCGACGAACAGAAGGTTGTGGCCACCGGCGGCCGCCACCTCCAGCGCCCGCTTGGCGCTTTCCTGGCCCTTGACCTCGCGCAGGTCGGGAACGGCGACGCCCGACCGCACGGGCCCCGGCTCGGGACCGCGCAGGACCTGGGTGCCCTTGAAATGATTGATCAGCCCGATCAGCGAGCGGGGAGCCAGGATCGAGACCTCTCCGGCCCAGGCGGCCTCGGACCCGTTGGCTTCCGGCACGATCAGTCCCAGCCCCATGGCCGAGGCCGCCACCGCCGCCGGCAGGGTTCCGCCGACCGGCTGGATACGCCCGTCCAGCCCCAGCTCGCCCAGCGCCGCCCATCCGCTCAGGGCGTCGGGCGGAACCACGCCCAGCGCCGCCAGCAGGGCCAGGGCGATCGGCAGGTCGAAATGACTGCCTTCCTTGGGCAGGTCGGCGGGCGCCAGATTGGCGATGATCCGCTTGGGCGGCAGGGCCAGGCCGATCCCGGCGAAGGCCCCGCGCACCCGCTCGCGGCTTTCGGCCACCGCCTTGTCCGGCAGGCCCACGATCGAAAAGATGGTCGGGCCGTCGTTGCCGACCAGCTGAACCTGCACGTCGACGCGCCGCGCTTCCACGCCCTCGAAGGCCACCGTCGCTATACTGGCCAGCATGGGCACTCTCCCTGGACAGAAGAGAACGAACCATGAACCCGCGCGATTTGCAAGAGCGGCGTTATGCGCTCGGAATGCGCTTGGCCTCGATTGCGTCCCACAGGACGGCGGCGGCGTCGATGCCGGTGAACTGCTTCAGCTGCACGGCCCCTGTCGGCGAGGTCACATTGATCTCGGTCAGATAGTCTCCGATCACGTCGATGCCGACGAACATCAGGCCCCGCGCCTTGAGCTCCGGGCCGATGATGGCGCAGATCTCGCGGTCGCGATCGGTCAGGTCCACAGGGGCGGCGGTGCCACCCACCCGCAGGTTGGACCGCACCTGACCCTCGGCCGGGACGCGGTTGATCGCGCCGACGGGTTCGCCCTCGATCAGGATGATGCGCTTGTCGCCCTTGGAGACCGCCGGGATGAATTTCTGGATCACCAGGGGATCGCGGCTGGCGGCGGCATGGATTTCGATCAGGGCCTCCAGGTTCGGATCGCCCGCCTTCAGCCGCACCACGCCAGACCCCGCCGCGCCGTGAAGGGGCTTCAGCACCACGTCGCCGTGTCGTTCGTGGAAGTCGACCAGGGCGACCGGGTCGGCGCTGATCAGGGTCGGCGGCTGGACGCCCGCGAACCGGGTGGCGAACAGCTTCTCCGGTGCCGAGCGCACCTCGGCCGGATCATTCACGACCAAGGTGCGCGGATGGACCGTCTCCAGCAGATAGGTCGCCGTCACATAAGCCATGTCGAAGGGCGGGTCCTGACGCATCAGGATCACGTCGACGTCGCGCCCCAGGTCAAGGCGGACCTCGTCGCCGAAGCTGACATGGTCGCCGACCACGGGACGCAGGGTGACCGGCCGGGCCCGGCAGAACAGGTCGCCGTCCTCCAGGGCCAGGGTGCGGAAATCGTAGACCCAGAGCCTATGGCCGCGCGCCTGCGCCTCCATCGCCAGGAAGAAAGTGGTGTCGCCGTCGATATTGACCCCCTCGATCGGGTCCATCTGGATGGCGACGTTCAGCATGGAAGGCATTCCTTAGGGGCGCTGACGGTTGGCGCGCGCCGTGTCACGGCCTGAGCGCGAACGCGCCCGATCCCGCAGGTAATGGGCGGCGGAAGGTGTCTGCGCAAGAACCAGGGAGGCTTGAGATGACCCATGGCCACCTCCACGCCTGGCCCTCGGCCGTCGGCTGTCGGCTGTCGGCTGTCAGTTCAGCCGCATCCGCAGCCGCTCCATGGCCACCTGATGCACGGGCGCCTCCTGTCCCGCCACGGCGCGGGCCCGGGCCAGGGCGTCGAGCGCGCCGTTGAGGGCCCCCTGTTTCTCTCGCGCGGCGGCCACGTCCAGCCAGGGCCGGTGATCCTCGGGGTCCAGCAGGGCGCGGCGCACCGCCGATCGCTCCGCCGACTGGAAGTCCCCGGCCCGGATGGCCCGGCTGAACAGCACGTTCTGCAGCCGGATCAGGGCCTGACGGTCGCTGACCGGAGCCATCAGGACATCCAGGCGGTCCGCGACATGGGGCGTCAGCCCGGCGAGCAGGGCCCGGCGCGTCAGTTCGGACGGCATCACCACGCGGCCCTGACTGAAGGGGTCCAGCGCCACAGGCCCCGCCGGCGTCTCGACCCGCAGCAGGAAATGGTTAGGGAAATCGACGCCCTGGGCCTTCACGCCCGCCCGCCGCGCGGCATCCAGATAGAAGACCGACAGGGCCGCCGACAGGCCCCGCCGACGCTCGGCCACATCGATCACATCGGTGTTGCCCGGATCGTCATAGGCCAGCAGGTCGCCGTTCAGCCGCAGGTCGGAGGCCATGGTCTCGGCCAGGGCGTCGTCGGGGCCTTCGCTCAGGATCCGTTCGGCCAGACGGTCGGCCGCGGCATCGGCCAGCCTCCGCGCCGGCCGCTCGTCGCGAAACGGTGAGTCGTGGATGGCGCAGGCGATGGCGGTGTCGAGCAGCAAAAAGGCGTCGTCATCGACGGTCCCGGCCTCCCGCAGCTGATCTTCGGCCTCCTCGCGCGTCACGACGTCCCCCGACGACCGGTCCCAAGGCTTTCGGAGCGAAAACCTGTGGCACTACAGGCCTCGACGATGACGCGGAAACCGGCCGGGTGAAAGCGTCACCGTGTCGATCCGCAACACCAAGCCCCTCAGACCGGGTCTTTGGCGCAACACCCGTTCGCCGGCGAGCCGCAGCCGTTCGCGCTGACCGGCCTGCAGGGCGAGGTCGGCGGCCTCGGCGGTGGCGCGGCGCTTGACCTCCACCACCGCGAGGGTCCGGCCGCGTTGCGCCAGGATGTCGATCTCGGCTCCGGGCACCTTGAGCCGAAACGCCAGGATGCGGTAGCCCTTGGCCATCAGCCAGACGGCGGCGATCCATTCCGCCGCGTGCCCTTGGCGGAACGACCGGCCGCCCGACGCCACGCGCCGCGCCGACCGAGGACGCGCAGGCTTGGGCGGACGCGCAAGGCGGGGCGGCGTCATCCCCGCCCCTGAAGCTCCAGCGCGCGGCGATAGAGCGGCTTTCGGGGCAGGTCGAGCGCCCGCGAGACTTCCGAGGCCGCCTCGCCGGGCGCCAGCCGGGTCAGGGCCTCGGTCAGGGCGACGTCGGCGTCAGCGGCGCTGGCCACCTCGGTCTCGCCGGGGCCGATGACCACGACGATCTCGCCCTTGGGCGCATCCAGGGCCGGATGGACGGCGAGGTCCGGCAGAGGTCCGCGCACGCAGGTCTCGTAGAGCTTGGTCAGCTCACGACACACGGCGGCCGGGCGGGGGCCGAGCACGGCGGCCATGTCGGTCAGACTGGCGCGCAGCCGGGGGCCGCTTTCGAAAGCCACGAGGGTCTGACGCGCGGCCTTCAGCTCGGTCAGGGCCGCGATCCGGCCCGCCGACTTCGGCGGCAGGAAACCCACGAACGTCACCTGATCCGCGGGCAGGCCCGACAGGACCAGCGCCGCCAAGAGGCTGGAGGCCCCGGGGATCGGGTGGACCGGCTGCCCGGCCGCGATCACCGCCCGGGCGACGACGAAGCCCGGGTCCGACACCACCGGCGTGCCGGCATCGGACACCAGGGCGACCACACCACCTTCGGCGATCCGCGCGATCGCCAGGTCTGCGGCGTGGCCGGAGGCATGGTCATCGCAGCGTTCCAGCCGGGCCTTCAGGCCATAGGCGGCCAGCAGCTTGGCCGTGACCCGGGTGTCTTCGGCCAGCACCAGGTCGGCGGCCGCCAGCACGTCGAGCGCGCGCAGCGTCATGTCGCGCAGGTTCCCGATCGGCGTGGAGACCAGATACAGTCCCGCCGACACCGGCCGAGGCGGTGGGGCGGTCGGCGGAAAGAGCGAGGGCTCGGTCATCGACGGAAGGTGACAGCGGCGGTGCCGGGCCACAATGGCGGGTCGCATCTCACGTCAGGAGGGCTTTCAGCACGGCGTCCAGCACCGGCCGTCCCCGCGCCGTCGCGATCAGACGGTCCCCGCGCGTCTCGACCATGCCGTCGGCCAGTAGGTCGGCGATCCGGCCATCCTCGAGCCCCAGCCCCAGAGGCACGAGGTCGAGCAGGGCCACGCCCTCGACCGTTCGCATCCCCAGCAGAACCCGCTCTTCGGCCGCCGCCTCGGCGTCCAGCGTTTCCCGCTCAGACCAGGGCGCGCCGCCGGCGACCCCCTCGACATAGGCGGCGATCCGCCGGTGGGCGACCGTCGCCGTGCGCGCGCCGTCCAGGGTCAGCCGCCCATGCGCCCCGGGCCCGACGCCGACATAGTCCCCGCCACGCCAGACATGCAGATTGTGCGCCGACCGGGCGACCTCGCCCCGGGCGTGGTTGGACACCTCATAGGCCTCGAAGCCCGCCGCCCCCAGCTGGTCCTGGGTGGCCTCGTAAAGGTCGGCCGCCCGGTCCTCGTCGGGCGGGATCAGGGTGCCGCGCGCGAAGGCCCGGCCGAACGCCGTGGTCGGCTCGATGGTCAGCTGATACGGCGAGACGTGCTCGAACCCCATGGCCACCGCGTCCAGAAGCGCTGCGCGCCACGCCTCGACGGTCTGATCCGGCAGGGCATAGATCAGGTCGATGGACATCCGGTCGAAGACACGCCCGGCGATCTGAATGGCGCGGCGCGCCTCGGCCGCCGAGTGGTTCCGCCCCAGGAAGGTCAGCTCGCGGTCGTCCAGCGACTGGACCCCGAGCGACAGCCTGTTCACCCCGGCGTCCGCCAGGGCCGCGAAATGGACGGCCTCCGCATCGGTCGGGTTGGCCTCCAGCGTGATCTCGACCGTCCCGGTCACAGGGAAAAGCCGCTGGGCCGCCTCGATCAGCGCCGCCACGTCCTCGGGCCGCATCAGCGACGGCGTGCCGCCCCCGAAAAAGATCGAGGCCAGAGGCCGGCCCCCCAGCACCGCCGCCTGGGCCGTCAGATCGGTCAGAATCGCCCGGACCAGCACCGCCTGTTCCTCGCGCCAGCCCCGGTCCTTGACGACGTTGAAATCGCAATAGGGGCAGATGCGGGCGCAGTAGGGCCAGTGGACATAGACGGCGACGCCGTCCGGCCGGTCAGGAGTCAATGAGGGCGGCCTTCAGCTGTTCGAAGGCCCGGGCGCGGTGGCTGAGACCGTCCTTCAGGCCCGGCTCCATCTCGGCGAAGGTCTGGGAATGGCCCTCGGGGATGAAGATCGGGTCATAGCCGAAGCCCCGATCGCCCCGGGACGGAAAGGTCAACTGCCCGTCGACGCGGCCTTCGACCACGACGCACGGCCCGTCCGGCCAGGCGACGGCGAGCGCCGAGGTGAAGAAGGCGCTGCGATCGGTGGCACCTAAATCCTCCAGCCGCGCCTCGATCTTGCGCATCGCCAGGCCGAAGTCGCGTTCCGGCCCGCCCCAGCGGGCCGAGAAGATGCCGGGCGCGCCGTCCAGCGCCACGACGGACAGTCCCGAATCGTCCGCCAGACTGACCTCGCCCGAGAAGGCGGCCGCGTGCCGGGCCTTGAGCATGGCGTTGCCGACAAATGTGGTCTCGGTTTCGGCCGGTTCGGGCAGATTCAGCTCGCCTGCCGTGACCACGGTGTAATGTCCGTCCAGAAGCGCGTGGATTTCGCGCGCCTTTCCGGCGTTGTGGGTCGCGGCGACGAGCCGCATCCCCTTGATAAGCTTGAGATTCACGCAGTCTCCCGGATCTGAAACATTCCATTGCCGAAGTTTAATATCGTTAAACGATATGTAACGTGCAAACCGAGCTTGCACGGCCTATCTATGTTCTCACGAACGGAGGCCACAACGTTCCACGGTTTGATCGAAACGAGCAAATCGAACCCAAGTGGCAGAGAAAGCGGGCAACAAATGACCCGCCCTCAGGATCGAAAGAAGAGAACGATGAACACCCTGAACGCCTCGCTGATGATGGACAAGGTCGGCACCGTCCTGGTCAACGCCGCCCTGCTCGCCGCCCTGCCGACCGCGCTGGTCGCCATCCTGGTGCAGTCCTTCTAAAGAGGGGTCGCTATCGCTCGCAACGCGGTTGCTCGCTACTTGAGCGACGATTGCCTGTGATCGACCCCGCCCGACCGTCGCTCAAGCAGTGAGGCTCCGCGAGCCGAACGTTGGCGACAGGCAAAGTGGCTCAAGCAGCGAGGCTCCGCGAGCCGAGCGGTAGCCGCCCAAGAAAGACAGTGGCTCAAGCAGCAAGGGACCGCGTCCCGAGCGATAGCCACCCAAGTAAGAAGGCACTTTTCCATTGACCTGGAACGCGATGTATAGAGCCGCGTCGGGGTTCGCCGGACCCCGCGCGGCCGTCGCGGCCTGATCCCCCGGCGAGAGATCGCCGATGCCCTCCGACCGATCCCATCCCGAACGATCCGACCGGCCGACGCCGGGACTGGCCGGGATCCGCGCCCTGGGACGGGCGATCCCGTTCCGCATTTCCTTCAAGACGCCGTTCAAGACCCTGGGCCCCGGCTCTGTCTCCAGCCTGCTGAAGATCGCGCTGGACGTGGCCTATGTGCTGCTGATGGTCATCACCGCCGTCCTGCTGCTGGTTTTCCTCGCCTCGATCTTCGTTCCCATCGCCAATCTGAACATCACAGTGTCGAATGATTCCGGGGGCCGTCAGCAACCGTTGACGCGGCCCCTGCTGCTGTTCGGCGTCGGCGCCCTGACGTCCTATTTCGGCGGGTTCCTGCTGATCCTGCGGAACCTGAGGATGATTTTCCGGACCCTGACCATCGGCGACCCGTTCCAGCCCGACAATGTGCGCCGTCTGCGTCAGGTCGGGCTGATCCTGGCCGTCGTCACCGGCGGGGTCTGGCTGGCGCAAGGGGTCGTCGCCGCGCGACTGGCGCCCGGCGTCATGGAGCGACAGGGGTTCGGCGAACTGCTGACCCCGATTTTCTCGGTCCTGGTCGTCTTCGTGCTGGCCGAGGTCTTCCGCGAGGGCGCGCGCCTTCGCCGCGAGTCGGAGCTGACCATATGAGGGGCTTGGCCACCAGATCCCGCGCTCAGCCAGCGAGCCGCCGCGCGGCGAGCGTTAGCGCAAGAAGGACCCGCTGATGGCCATCCGGATTCAGCTGGACCGTCTGCTGGTCGAGCGGCGCATGTCGCTGACCGAGCTCGCCGACCGGGTCGGGGTCACGGTCGCCAATCTGTCGATCCTGAAGACGGGCAAGGCGCGGGCGGTGCGCTTCACCACCCTGTATGCCCTGTGCCGCGAGCTGGAGTGCCAGCCGGGCGACATCCTGACCTATGAGCCCGGTCCGCCCGAGCCCGACCTCGACGACGACGAGACCTGAAGGCGTGGCCCGGCGTCCACCGCCAGACCTGTCCGTCGAAGACCGCCGCCTGTGGGCCCGCGTCTCAGGCTCGGTCACCCCGGCGCGGGTGCGCAAGGCCCTGAGGATCGCCGCCGAGGCCCCCGCCGCGGTCGAGGTCCGGGAGGCGCGGCCGATCCTCGCTCACCCGTCGAAGCCCCCCGCCACGCCAAAGACGCCCCCCTCCGCGACCGTCAGCGCGGTCCTCGCTCACGGCGCGCCGGAGCCGCTGGAGCCCCGCCGCCAGCGCCGCCTGTCGCGCGAACGCGATCCCATCGAGGCGACGATCGACCTGCACGGCTTCGGCCGTTTCGACGCGGAGGACCAGCTGAGGGCGTTCCTGAACGGGGCCCAGGCGCGCGGCTACAGGGCCGTTCTGGTCGTGACCGGACAGGGGCGACGCGGTGGCGGTGTGATCCGCGCCTCGATCCAGGAATGGCTGCAGTCCCACGCCCTGCGCGGCGTGGTGTCCGGCTTCGCCTCGGCCCACCGTCGCCACGGCGGCGACGGGGCCTTCTACGTCACCCTCAGGCCGCGTGGAGCCTGAGGCCCTTCTGCTCGGCCAGTTCGTGCAGGGAGGTCATGGGGCGCGGACCCCAGTGGCCGATCACCTCGGCCGCCGCCAGCGATCCGAGCGCGCCCGCGTCGGCCAGCGACAGGCCGCGCGCCAGACCCAGCAGGAAGCCCGCCGCGTACTGGTCGCCCGCGCCGGTGGTGTCGACGACGCGATCCACGGCAAAGGCCTGGACCACCGCCCGCTCGGCGCCCCGGATAACCACCGAGCCGTGCTCGCCGCGCGTCACGGCCGCCACATCGACGATGGCCGCCAGTCGCTCGGCCGCCGCGTCGAAGTCCTCAGTCTCGAACAGGGCCAGGAGCTCGACCTCATTGGCCAGGACGATGTCGGCCGAAGCTTCGATGAAGGCCAGCAGCTCGGTGCGCCAGCGGCCGACGACGAAGGCGTCGGACAGGGTGATGGCGACCTTGCGGCCCGCCGCGTGAGCGGCAGCGGCGGCGGCTTCAAAGGCGGCCCGCGCCGGGGCCGGGTCGAACAGATATCCTTCGAGATAGACGATGGCGCTGTCGCCGATCAGGGCGGCGTCGATGTCGGCGACCGTCAGCTGATTGGCGGCGCCCAGGAAGGTGGACATGGTCCTCTGGCCGTCCGGCGTGACGTTGATCAGGCAGCGACCGGTGCCGGCCCCGCCTTCCAGCGCGGGGGTGTCGAAGTGGACGCCGGCAGCCCGGATGTCGTGGGTGAAGACCCCGCCGAGTTGATCGTCGGCGACCTTGCCCAGATAGGCCGCGCGCCCGCCGAACGAGCCGACGCCCGCCACGGTGTTCCCCGCCGATCCGCCCGACGCCTCGACGCCCGCCGCCATGGCGTCGTACAGCGCCGCGCTTTGGTCCTCATCGACCAGGGACATGGAGCCGGGCGTCAGGCCCTGGGCGGTCAGGAAGGCGGGCTCGCACGGGGCCAGCACATCGACGATGGCGTTGCCGACGGCGCAGACGTCGTATTCGGGGGCGGTTTGGGTCATGGCGCGCCCCTTAGCGGCCCGACGGAGCCGACGCCAGCCCATGCTTGCCCCCGCCGGCGAACCCTGTATGGCCAGCGCCCATGACCAAGATCGCCGTCCTGACCCCTGCCGCCGACGACGGCACCTATGGCCCCCACTGGCCCCAGGTGCTGGAGCGGCTGGGCGCCGCGCTGGCGACCGTCGATGTGACCGTCGTGCCGACGTCCTGGAGCGACCACGTCGAGGATTGCCGGCGGCTGCTCGACTATCCGCTGGTTCTGAGCGTCCTGACCTGGGGCTATCACCAGAGGCACTCGGACTGGCTGAAGGCGCTGGCGGTCTGGGAGACGGCGGGGGTCCGGATCGCCAACCCGGCCTCGGTCCTGGCGTGGAACTCGGACAAGGCCTATCTGAAGCGGCTGGAGGCGGCGGGCGTCGCCATTCCGCCTACCCTGTGGACCGACCGGGTCACCCCCGACCAGGTCGAGGCCGCCTTCGCCCGGTTCGGGACAGACACCCTGATCGTGAAGCCGACGGTCTCGGCCGGAGCCTGGAAGACGACCAAGGTCTCGCGCGGCGAAGCCTTGATCGACCCGCCGCCCGGCGCGGCCATGATCCAGCCTTTCCTGCCGGAGCTCGTCGCCGAGGGCGAACTGTCGCTGCTGTTCTTCGGCGGCCGCTTCAGCCATGCGGTCAACAAGACCGCCAAGGCCGGGGATTTCCGCATCCAGTCCCAGTACGGCGGCCGCTACCAGACCGTAGGCGAACCGCCCGCGGCCGCGCTCGCCCTGGCCGAACGGGTGCTGGGCGCGATCAAAGAGCCGCTGCTCTATGCCCGGATCGACATGGTCCAGGCCTCGGACAGCCGCTGGCTGCTGATGGAGGCAGAGCTGATCGAACCGGACTTCTATCTGTCCGAAGCCCCCGACCGGGGCTTGCTCTTCGCAGAGGCGGTCCGCGCGCGGCTCGACGAAGGCTGAGCCGCCTCTCCGTTCGCCGCCATCAGGCCCCGTGACGGACACAGGTCGGAGATGATGCACCCCGCGCAGTTGGGCTTTCGCGCCGTGCAGGTGTAGCGGCCGTGAAGGATCAGCCAGTGATGCGCCTTGGCCAGGAAGGCCTCGGGCACCACGGCGTGCAGCTGGTCCTCGACCTTGTCGGCGGTCGGGGCGGTGGCGAGGCCCAGCCGGTGCGCGACACGGAACACATGGGTGTCGACCGCGATGGCGGGCTCGATGCCCAGCTCGTTCAGCACCACACTGGCGGTCTTTCGCCCCACGCCGGGCAGGGCCTGAAGGTCGGCGCGATTCAGCGGGGTCACCCCACCGTGCTGCTCGACGATGAGGCGACTTAGCGCGATGACGTTCTTCGCCTTGTTTCGATACAGGCCGATCGAGGCGATGAAGGGGGTCAGGCCCTCCTCGCCGAGCGCCAGCATGGCCTCTGGCGTGTCGGCCACGGCGAACAGTTTTTCGGTCGCCTTGTTGACCGAGACGTCCGTGGCCTGGGCCGACAGGGCGACGGCGACCACCAGCGTATAGGGGTCCTGAAACCGCAGCTCGGTCCTGGGCTCTGGCATGACGCGGGCCAGGCGGGCGAAGATATCCTCCACCCGATCCTCGTCCGGGGGCCAGGCGAAGATGGGCACCGGCGCGCCGGTCATGACCGAGCCGGGCTTGCGGGCGAGCGGATTGGCGACGGCGCGCTTGGCGACAGGCTTTCTGGCCTTGGGCGTGGCGATCGGCGTCTTCATGCCTCGGCCTCGACGGGGCGGGTCTGAACGCCGAGTCGGGCCAGGGTATCGTCCGCCGCCCGTTCGCCCTCCATCCAGGCCCCGTGGGCGGTGCCGTAGAACCGTTCGGCCGTGGCCTCTCCCGCGACGAACAGCCGTCCCGCCACCGGCGCGCGCAGCCGGGCGCGGTCGCCGGATCGGCCGACGAGAGCGTGAGAATAGGCTCCGAGCGACCAGGGATCGTGGCCCCAGCCGGACACGGCGGCCGGCGCGGCGCGGCGGCGCAGGCCGGACCCGAGGATGTCGACCAGACCCTGAAGCGCGAAATCGAACATCGCGTCCTGTCCCTCCCGCTCCAGCCCCCAGGCCAGATCGCCGCCCAGATAGGTCTCGACCATCGGCCGACCGAAGGGCCTGAGATGATGGCGGCCGACCTCGACGGTGTCGCTGGGCCCCCACAGGCGGCCATCGACGGGCAGGTCGCGGGCGTCGGTCAGGGCGATGTGGACCTTGGACGCAAGGCCGAGCGGCAGGCCCGAGGCGGCGTCCAGCAGGTCGGCGGGCTCCGGGGTAATGCGGATGGCACCCGCCGTCAGGACCGAGGTCGGGACCGTCAGGATGACAGCGTCGGCCTGGACCGTTCCGGCCGAGGTGCGCAGGACGGCGCGGGGCCCGCCGACATCGATCGTCTGGACCGCGCAGCCCAGCCGGACCGGCAGGTCGGCACCGAAGCCCGCGATGGCGGCCCCGTAACCCTCGACCACTCGGATGTTGGCGGAGGACTCGCTGTAGCGGGCGAAATCCAGCAGCGAGACGCGCGAGAAAGGTGCGCCGTTCAGGGCCGAGGAGATGGCCTCCAGCCGCGCGTTCCACACGCCGCCGGGCTCGAGCGCCTCTGCGACCGGCCGATCGACCTTCTTGGCGGCGAGGGCGTCGACGCGGGCCTCGAAAGCCTCATAGGCGTCCGAAAAGGCCGCGCGCTCGGCCGGGGCCGCGTCCAGCATCGGGGCCTCGGCGCTCCAGGGCGGTGGTGTCCGGTCCAGGGTCCAGCCGGCCTCGGCTATGGGTTGGACCAGCATGTTCTCGTCGGCCGAATGCAGCCAGCCGCAGCCCAGATCGAGCCCGTGACCGTCCCAGCCGACGGTGTGGGCCCGCCCGCCGATCCGATCGCGGGCCTCCAGCACAACGACGGAGACGCCCGCCCGCGCCAGGCGTCTGGCGGCGGCGATCCCTGCGGCTCCCGCTCCGATCACGGCGACGTCGATGGAGGCGGGCAGGGTTGCGGCGGTCACGGCCGGATCAATGCGACTTTGGGCCGGGCGCGCAAGTCGCCATCGACGCGCAGGGGCGACGGGGCGTAGGAAGGCCGCTCGTTCCCCGACCGAGAGTTCCCATGCTGATCGCCTACTCCGCCTGGCCCGAGATCGACGCCCGCCTGAAGACGACCAAGACCGTCGTGGTGCCGATCGGCTCCAACGAGCAACACGGGCCCACGGGCCTGTTGGGCACCGACTGGATGTGCCCCGAGATCATCGCCCATGCGGCGGAGAAGGCCGACGACAGCCTGGTGGTCGCGCCGACCTTCAACATCGGCATGGCCCAGCATCATCTGGCCTTCGCGGGCACCATCAGCCTGCGGCCCTCGACCTTCATGGCGGCGATCACCGACTGGGTCAGTTCGCTGAGCCGTCACGGCTTCGAGCGCATCTATTTCCTCAACGGCCACGGCGGGAACGTCGCCACGATCGAGGCGACCTTCTCGGAGCTCTATGCCGAATGGAGCTTCGTCGAGGAGGAGCCGCCCTATGTGCTCAAGCTGCGGAACTGGTGGGACCTGCCGGGCGTGAACGGCCTGTGCAACGCCATCTTCCCCACCGGCCACGGCATGCACGCGACCCCATCCGAGATCGCCGTGACCCAGGCGGCGTATCCGGACCGGATCAAGAGTGCGGAGTACTCGCCGAAGATCGCCCCCAGCGGCCCGATCCGCGACGCGCTCGACTACCGCGCCCGCTTCCCCGACGGCCGGATCGGCTCGGACCCCGGCCAGGCCAGCCCGGAAAAGGGCCAGCGGATCATCGACGCTGCCGTGCCCGCCCTGCTGAAGGATGTGGCGGCCTTCGCCGATGAGGTCTTGCCCGGCCGGTGAAAGCGGCCCAAGCCGGTGACATGACCATGCTCGACAAGTCCCTGCGGGCCGGAAAGCGCGCCGTCCGCAACGCCCAGACCGCCACCACCAACGCCGACCACGGCGGCGAGATGATGCGCGCCGCCTCCGACGTCATCGCCGCCAGGATGGCGATCATGGCGGAGGGCTTCGCCAACCCGATGAAGGCCGACGTCCGCGAGATGTCGCTGATGGGCACCGAGAAGATGGAGGCCATGAGCGCCTCGGCCGCCGCCGTCGCGGGCACCCTGGGCGATCTCGCCGCCCGCACGTCGAAATCCGCCATGGACGAGATGGGCCACGCCGCCCGCGCTGCGTCCGCCATGGCCGCAGCGAAGACGCCCCAGGGTGCCGCCTCGGCCCAGATGAGCTATGCCATGGGCTGGTGGAGCCGGGCCTCGACCCAGATGCTCAGCCTGAACACCGAACTGCTGAAGGCCCAGGCCGACGCCCTGAAGCCGATCCACGCGGCGGCGACGGCGAACGCGCGGCGGCTGAAAAAGTAGACTCAGACGGTCCGGATCACGCCGCCATCGGCGGTGACCGGCCACGGTGTCAGCTTTCCGCCGGCGCAGGGGCCACCGACGCAGGCCCCGCTGAGGGGCTCGAACACCGCGCCGTGCCAGCCGCACAGGATCAGCGATCCGTCCGGCGTCAGATAACGGTCCAGCTCGACCGCGATGGGGAAGCCCTGATGCGGGCATCGATCGACCCAGCCGGCGACACCGCCGTCCTTTCGCACCACGAAGCCATGGAAATAGGCCTCGCCGATCTGGAGGACGAAGCCGCGCGAGCCGGGCTCGGCGATGTCCTCAAGGGCGCACAGAGCGACCCCCGGCGGCGTGGTCCAGACACGCTTTCGGTCCGTCGGGGCCGGGTCGCTCATCCCTGTTCGGACTTCAGCGGGCGCGACAGCAGGGCGTCGATCAGGCCCTCGACGGTGGTCTCTCCGGCCAAAAGGGCCGCGACCCCCTCACAGATCGGCATCTCCACCCCCGCCCGCGCCGCCAGTTCGCGCACGGCAGGCGCGCTCTCGTAGCCCTCGGCTACCGACCGCTTGCCGGCGAGCGCCTGTTCGACCGTCTGGCCCTGACCGAGCGCAAGGCCCAGGCTCATGTTCCGCGATTGGGGGCTGGAGCAGGTCAGGACCAGGTCGCCGAGGCCGCACAGGCCCGCCACCGTCTGGGGCTCGGCCCCAAGGGCGACGCCCAGCCGGGTCATCTCGGCGAAGCCCCGGGTGATCAGGGCGGCGTGGGCGCTGCGGCCCAGACCGCGCCCTTCGGATAGCCCACAGGCGATGGCCAGGACGTTCTTGATCGCGCCGCCGACCTCGGCCCCGATCAGGTCGGTCGCCAGATAGGGCCGGAAGCCCGGGGCCGACAGGGTCCACATCAGTTCCTCGCCGAGCGCCGCGTCTTCGCAGGCGAGCGTCACGGCCGTCGGCAGGCCGCGCGACACGTCGGCGGCGAAACTGGGGCCCGACAGGACGGCGGCGGGCGCGTCCGGCAGAGTCTCGGCCAGGACCTGGGTCATCAGCTTCAGCGAGCCCCGCTCGATCCCCTTGGAGCACAGCAGGATCGGCGCGCCGGGTTTGGCATGGGGCTGGAAGGCGGCCAGGGTGGACCGCATGAACTGGGCGGGCGGGACGGCCAGGATCAGGTCGCAGTCGGCCAGGTCGGCGAAGTCCGGCGTCACGGAGACGCGCGCGTCCAGTTCGACGCCCGGCAGGAAGGCCTCGTTGATGCGCCGGGCGCGGATGCTGTCGACCACCTCCGGCTCGCGGGCCTGAAGCACGACATCCAGCCCGGCCCGCGCGCAGACCAGGGCCAGGGCCGTACCCCAGGCCCCCGCGCCGATCACCCCCGCCTTGCGAAACTCCATGGAAGACGGCCCCCTCAAGCCTTCGCGCCTTTTCGACCCGTCGGATGGACAGGGTCGGCGATCGCCCGCGCTTCGTCCAGCGGCCATCGCGGCCGCGCCGGCGCGTCGATGTCCGAAATGAGACCGAGCCGCAAGCGCTCTGCCCCCGCCAGGGCGATCATGGCGGCGTTGTCCGTGCAATAGACGAGTGGCGGGGCGACGAAGGCGAAACTGCGCCGCGCCGCCGCCTCTTCCAGCACCCGGCGAACGGTCCTGTTGGCCGCCACGCCACCCGCGACCACCAGCGTCCTCGCCTCATGCCGCTCGGCGTAGTCGGCCATGGCCCGGTCGGTGCGTTCCGAAAGCTGGCGGGCGATGGCGCTCTGGACCGCGTCGGCCAGATCGGCCCGGTCCTGATCGGTCTCCAGGCTCTGGGCGATCCGCGACGCCGCCGTCTTCAGGCCGCTGAAGGAGAAGTCGCAGTCCTTGCGGCCCAGGAGCGCCCGGGGCAGATCGAAGCGCGGACCGTCGCCGGTCGCCGCCAGCCGCTCCAGCGCCGGACCGCCCGGATAGCCCAGCCCCATGGCCTTGGCGATCTTGTCGAAGGCCTCTCCGGCCGCATCGTCGATGGTGGTCCCCAGCCGGCTCATGTCGCCGATTCCGCGCACCTCCAGCAGCTGGCAATGCCCGCCCGACACCAGCAGCAGCAGGAAGGGATAATCGACCCGCGCCCCCAGCCGGGCCGAGACCGCGTGCCCCTCCAGATGGTTGACCGCGACGAAGGGCAAGCCCCGCGCCAGGGCCACCGCCTTGCCGAACCCGAGCCCGACCATGACCCCGCCGACCAGGCCGGGTCCGGCGGTGGCGCCCACGCCGTCCAGGTCCCCATAATCGATCCGCGCTTCGGCCATGGCGCGGGCGGCGACGCCTTCGATCATCTCGACGTGGCTGCGCGCCGCGATCTCGGGCACGACGCCGCCATAGGCTGCGTGATCCTCGATCTGGCTGTGAATCACAGAGGAGAGCACCTCGGTCGACCCGTCGGCCGCCAGACGCACCACCGAGGCCGCCGTCTCGTCGCAGCTGGTCTCCAGGCCGAGAACGGTCAGGGCGCTATCGCTCGCGACGCGGTCGCTCGCTGCTTGAGCGCGAACGGAGTCTGGGGCGCTATCGCTCGCGACGCGGTCGCTCGCTGCTTGAGCGCGAGCGCGATCGGAAAACGCCTTTCCGGCGTCGCCGGCGCTGCTAAGGTCGCCTGAGTTCTCCACCGGCGTCAGGTAACGACCCGGCCCCCCTGACGCAACGGACCCGAATGCCCACCATCCGAATCGGCACCCGCCGCTCCGCCCTCGCCCTGGCCCAATCCGGCATGATGCAGCGGGCCATCGCCGCCGCCATGGCCCTGCCGATCGAGGAGGTGGTGCTGGTCGAGATCGTCACCACCGGCGACCAGATCCAGGACCGGCGACTGATGGAGGTCGGCGGCAAGGCCCTGTTCACCAAGGAGATCGAGGAGGCGTTGCTGGACGGCCGCGTCGATATCGCCGTCCATTCCATGAAGGACGTGCCCGCCGAACAGCCGCCCGGCCTGACCATCGCCGCCATTCCCGAACGGGAGGATGCCCGCGACGCCTTCATCAGCCGCGACTTCGACGGACTGGAAGCGTTGCCCCAGGGAGGCCGCCTCGGCACCGCGTCCCTGCGTCGCCAGGCCCAGGCCCTGGCGCTTCGACCCGACCTGCAGATCGAGATGCTGAGGGGCAATATCGACACCCGCCTGCGTCGCGCGGCCGAGGGCGATTTCGACGCCATCCTGCTGGCGGCGTCGGGCCTGAACCGGCTGGGTCGATCCGAAGCGGTGCGCGGCTTTCTGTCCATCGACGCCTTCCTGCCGGCCCCGGGTCAGGGGGCCCTGGCGCTGCAGACGCGCGAGGGCGACACCGATCATGCCTGGGTCCGGGCGATGAACCACGGTCCCACCGCCCTGTGCGTGGCCGCTGAGCGCGGGGCCATGGTGGCGCTGGAGGGGTCCTGCCGCACGGCGGTCGGCGCGCACGGCGTGATCCAGGGCGACACCCTGACCCTGACCACCGAAATGCTGGCCCCGGACGGCACCGCCCGCTGGCGCCGCAGCGGCCAGATCAGCGGCCTGGGCGGCGCGGACGCCATGGACCGGGCCCGGGACCTGGGTCTGACGCTGGGCCACGAGGTCCACGCCGCGGCGGGCGACCAGAGCGTGGCGGTCTGATCGCCCTTTCGTCCAGCCAAGGGCGGGCCGGGTAACACCGCATTAACCACGCTCCCGGCATTTTCTGCCGAGTATCCGGCGGCGGGCCTCAAGCGGGCCAGGGCCGGAAGATTGGTGGAGTGGGCATGAGCGGCGCGGAAGTACTGGATGTGGGCCGCGACGCCCTGTGGCTGACCATCCAGCTGTGCGCGCCGGTTCTGCTGGTGGGCCTGGTCGTTGGCGTCGGCATCGGGCTGTTCCAGGCCCTGACCCAGATCCAGGAACAGTCCCTGGTCTATGCGCCCAAGATCATCGCCATCTTCATATCGCTGCTGCTGTTCCTGCCGCTGATGGGGGGCTTGCTCGGGGCCTTCATGCGCCAGATCGCCGCCCGCATCTCGGGCATGTGACGCGCGTGCCCATCACGCTCGTCATCCTCGGACTTGATCCGAGGATCGGATTGTCCACCGGCAGGACAGAAAGCCGGACGGGTCATGCCTCCAACCCCCTGCACTCTGGCGCGGCACGTCCGATCCTCGGGTCAAGCCCGAGGATGACGGCCTAGAGCGGGGGAGGGTCCATGGAGCCCTACGCCACCGCCGATCAGGTCTGGGCCGGCGGCCTGGTCTTCGCCCGGGTGGGCGCGGTCCTGCTCAGCCTTCCGGGCATCGGCGAGAGCTATGTGCCGCCGCGCATCCGGTTGTCGCTGGCGCTGGTCGTGGCCCTGGCCATCTGGCCGATCGTCGGCGGAGCCCTGCCGCCCCTGCCCGCCAGCCTGGGCTCGGCCGTCGGCTGGGTGATCCGCGAGGTCATCACCGGCCTGGCCATCGGCGCCGTGCTGCGCGCCTTCACCGCCGCGCTCGCCGTGGCCGGCGAGATCGTCTCGCTGCAGACCACGCTCAGCTTCGCCCAGACCACCAATCCCCTTCAGGCCCAGCCGGGCACCACGATCGCGGCCTTCCTGATGCTGCTGGGGACGGTGCTTGTCTTCGCCACCAACACCCATCACCTTTTCATCGCCGGGCTGGTGGGGTCATATGAGCTGATCGCCCCGGTGCGGCCGCTGGTCACCGGCGACTTCACCGAACTGGCCGTGAGGACGATCGGCGACAGCTTCCTGCTGGGCGTGCAGCTGGCCGCGCCGGTGATCGTCTTCGCCCTGATCTTCAACCTTGCCAGCGGCCTCGTGGGCCGGGTTATGCCGGCGTTCCAGATCTTCTTCGCCGCCGCCCCCCTGAGCGTGATCCTGGGACTGTCGGTCTTCGCCCTGTCGCTGGGCGTGCTCGGAACGGTCTTCATCGACCGCTACCGGACCCTGGCCAATCTGTTCGTCTCGTCCGGAGGCGGCGTTGGCTGAGGACACCGATCCCGAGTCGAAAACCGAAGAGGCCACCCCGCGAAAACTCGAGGAGGCCAGACGCAAGGGCGACGTCGCCAAGTCCATGGACGTCGCCCCGGCCCTGAGCCTCATGGGCGCCGCCGCCGTCATCCTGATGGCCGGGGGATGGTTCGCGACCTCCATGGCCGAGACCCTTTTGCCCTTCATCGCCCAGCCGCATGCCCTGATCGGGGGGCTGGAGGCGGGAGCGGGGATCGAGCTGGCAACCCGGGCCCTGTGGTCGATGACCCCGTTCCTGGCGGCGGTGATGGTGGCCACCATCATCGGCGGGATCTCGGGCACGGTGCTGCAGACCAACGGCCTGATCTTCTCCGCCGAGAAGCTGAAGCCCAAGCTGGAGAAGATCAGCCCGCTGAAGGGCTTCAAGCGCATCTTCGGGCCCGACGGCCTGATGCAGTTCGTCCAGACCCTGATCAAGCTGATCGCTGTGTGCGTGGTCTGCTGGATGGTGCTGAAACCGCACATGCGCGAGTTCGAGAACATGGCCGCCATGCACCCGGCGACCATCCTGCCGCTGGCGCGCGACCTGGCCATCGCCCTGATGGCCTCGACCCTCGTCCTCCTGGGCCTGACCGCCGGTGGAGATATCCTGTGGCAGCGGATGCGCTTCGCCAAGCGGATGCGGATGTCCAAGGAGGAGCTGAAGGAAGATTACAAACAATCCGAGGGCGATCCGCATATCAAGGCCAAGCTGAAGCAGATCCGGATGCAGCGCAGCCGCCAGCGAATGATGGCCAACGTCCCCAAGGCCACGGTGATCGTGACCAACCCGACCCACTATTCCGTCGCCCTGCGCTACGAGCCCGATCAGGGCGACGCCGCGCCCATCTGTCTGGCCAAGGGCGTCGACGCGGTGGCCTTGCGCATCCGCGAGGTGGCGCGCGATCATTCCCTGCCGATCGTCGAGAACGTGCCCCTGGCCCGCGCCCTCTATGCCGCCGTCGACATCGACGAGACGATCCCCCGCGAGCATTTCGAGGCGGCGGCCAAGGTGATCGGCTTCGTGATGCAGAAGCGAACAGGGTCGAGGGCCGGGGGTCGAGGGTCGAGGGGATGAGTGGTTCGACGCCGGGTTCGAAGCCCGCTTTCGACCCTCGACCCTCGACCCTCGTATCTGCCCTATACTGCGCCACTGATTCGCTCCGGGAGCCGCGCTCCGTGACCTCGTCCCCCCGCCGTTTCGACCTGTCCCTGGTGCTGATGGCGCTGGGATTCACCGTGGCCATCGCGGCCTTGGCCTGGCCCGCCTTCCAGGCCGGACCGGTGACGACACCGCACATGATCCTGATGATCGCCGTGGCGGCCGTGGCTATGTTGGGCCTGTTCGCCTTCGGTCGGCAGGAGGCGCGCCGTCCCGCTCGCCCGGACGGCGACGTGGCGGTCGAGATGCTGGATGCCCTGGCCGAGCCGGCGGCTCTCGTCTGGGCCTCCGGTCAGGTCCTGGCCTTCAACGGGGCCTGGGCCTCGCAGAACGGAGCGACCACGGCCCTGCCACGCGGCTCTTCGGCCCAGGCTCTCTACATGGCTTTCGCCCAGGCCCGGTCAGGCCATCAGGGACGCGCCATCGTCACCATCGGCGAGCGCGAGCTCGAGGTGCTGATCGCCCAGGCGGGGCCCGGCCGCTTCCTGGTGCGGGAGGCGCCGGAGGCCGCCCTGACCCATTCCGCGACCTCCACCGCCGCGCCGGCAGCGACCAATGGCTATGTCGCCGCCGCCGGAGAGGGGCGCGCCATGGCGGCGGGAGCGCCGTTCGGCTCGGCCGTGATCGGCGGCGAGGACCTGTTCGCCGACCATGCAGAGGAGGCCAATCCGGCACTGGCGGTGCTGACCGGCCCGGCGGCGGCGAGAAACGCCGCCTTCGGCCATCTGTTCGACCCGGCGGGCGTGGCGGAAGCCCGGAAACGGCTGGCCGAGGGGTCGTCGGGCCCGATCGAACTGGTGGCCCGGGCTCACCCGGATCGCAGCCTGCACCTGTATGTCGCGCCCGAGGGCGACAAGCGCCGGGTCTGGCTGTTCGACGTCTCGACCCAGAAGTCGATGGAGCTCCAGCTGTCGCAGGCCCAGAAGATGCAGGCCGTGGGCCAGCTGGCCGGCGGCGTGGCCCACGACTTCAACAACCTGCTGACGGCCATCCAGCTGCAGCTGTCCGAGTTGCTGGAGCGGCACCCGGTCGGCGATCCGTCCTATGAGGGGCTGAACCAGATCCGCCAGACCGGCATCCGGGCCGCCGATCTGGTCAGGAAGCTGCTGGCGTTCTCCAGGAAATCGACGGTCCGGCGCGAGCGGCTGGACCTGGGCGAACTGGTCGGGGAGTTCGCCGTCCTGCTGCGGCGGCTGCTGCGCGAGGACGTGCGGCTGGAGACCGACTACGGCCGCGACCTGCCGGTGGTGCTCGCCGACAAGTCGCAGCTGGAGACGGCGGTGATGAACCTGGCCGTCAACGCAAGGGACGCCATGCGCGGCGTGGTCGCGCCCGGCGACGCGGTCGTGACCATCCGCACCCGCCGCCTGACGCAAGGCCAGGCCCGCGAGATGGGCTGGCTGGACGCGCCCGCCGAGGACGGAGCCCTGATCGAGGTGTCCGACACGGGCCCCGGCGTGCCCCCGGCCCTGCTGGACAAGATTTTCGAGCCGTTCTTCACCACCAAGGCGGTCAACGAGGGCACCGGCATGGGGCTGGCCACCGTCTATGGCATCGTCCAGCAGGCGGGCGGCCATATCGCCGTGGCCAACATCGAGGGGGCGGGCGCCGCCTTCCGCATCTTCCTGCCCGCCGCTACGGCCCAGGAGCTGACCGAGGTCGCCCCGGTCGAAGCCAAGGTCAAGGCCGCGCCGCGCGACCTGTCCGGCAACGGCCGCATCCTGTTCGTGGAGGACGAGGCCGCCGTGCGTGGCATCGCCGCCCGGCTGCTGCGCCAGCGCGGCTATGAGGTGATCGAGGCCGCCGACGGCGAGGAGGCCCTGGCCCTGGCCGAAGAGTGGTCTGGCCAGATCGACATGCTGATCAGTGACGTCATCATGCCGGGACTGGACGGGCCGTCCCTGCTGAAGAAGGCCCGGCCCTATCTGGGAGACGCACCGGTCATGTTCATCTCGGGCTATGCCGAGAGCGACTTCTCCGACCTGCTCCAGGACGAGGCCGGGGTGTCGTTTCTGCCAAAGCCGCTGGACATCAAGACCCTGGCCGAGCGGGTCAAGCAGCAGTTGCAGGGGGGATAAGGCGGAGTTTCTCCCTCCCCCTGCGGGGGAGGGCAGGCGCGCAGCGCCGGGTGGGGGCGGCCGAGCGATACAAAGGCGATGTCGGAGTCAGTCTCAGCGGGCCGCCCCCACCCGGTCTCCGCTGCGCTCCGACCACCCTCCCCCGCAGGGGGAGGGAGAACGAAGGCCTCAGCCCTTCAGCACTTCCACCAGGGTCGTGCCCAGACGCGCGGGCGAGGGCGAGACCCTGATGCCGGCGGCTTCCATGGCCGCGATCTTGGATTCCGCATCGCCCTTGCCGCCCGAGACGACCGCGCCGGCGTGGCCCATGGTGCGGCCCTTGGGGGCGGTGCGTCCGGCGATGAAGCCGGCCATGGGTTTTTTCCGACCCTTCTTCGCTTCGTCGATCAGGAACTGGGCGGCGTCTTCCTCGGCGCCGCCGCCGATCTCGCCGATCATGATGATCGATTGGGTGGCCTCGTCGGCGAGGAACAGCTCCAGCACGTCGATGAACTCGGTGCCCTTGACCGGGTCGCCGCCGATGCCGACGGCGGTCGTCTGGCCCAGGCCCTCGTTGGTGGTCTGGAACACCGCCTCATAGGTCAGGGTGCCCGAGCGCGAGACGATGCCGACATTGCCCTTCTTGAAGATCGAGCCCGGCATGATGCCGATCTTGCACTCTTCCGGGGTCAGGACGCCGGGGCAGTTGGGGCCCAGCAGGCGCGAGGAGGAGCGGTCCAGCCGCGCCTTGGCCCGCACCATGTCCAGCACCGGAATGCCCTCGGTGATGCAGGTGATGAAGGGCACCTCGGCCTCGATGGCCTCGATGATGGCGTCGGCCGCGCCCGCGGGCGGCACATAGATGACCGAGGCGGTCGCGCCGGTGGCGTCCTTGGCCTCGGCCACCGAGGCATAGATCGGCAGGCTCTCGCCGTTCGACCCGGTCCAGGTCTGGCCACCCTTGGTGGGGTGGACCCCGCCGACCATCCGGGTGCCGTAATAGGCCAGCGCCTGTTCGGTGTGGAAGCCGCCGGTCTTGCCGGTCAGGCCCTGGACGATGATCTTGGTGTCGCGATTGACAAGGATGGACATGGGGGCTCGCTTTTGAAGTCAGGCGGGGAGGAAGGGATTTTCGACGCGGACCGACCCATAGGTCTGACCGTGATTGAGGTCTTCGGAATACAGGACGCGCGCGCCGATCCGCTCGGCCGCGGCGATGATCGCACCATCCCAATAGGACAACTGGTAGCGGCGAGCGTGATCGATGCCCGCCACCACAACGTCGGACGTGATCGGTTGGCAGGGTTTCATCGCGACCACGCGGACCCATTCGCGGGCCTTGACCGACGAAAGCGGCGGCGCGCCCTTACGAGTGGCGTTGTTATAGAACTCGGCGAGCACCTGGCCCGAGGTGCAGTAGTCCTCGGTCAGCACGATCTCGCGCGCCCGCTCCCACCGATGACCGGCATGGTCGCGCCCCAGGGCGGCGTAGAGCAGGATGTTGGTGTCGAGGAAGACCTCAGTATTCGCGATCAAACCGAGGTTCCCCGCTGTAGGTCTCTTCGCGGGTCGGGGGGCGCCAACCCTGGCCTCCGCGGCCCTCTGATTCGTCGATCAACTTGAGCAACGCCTCGCGGGCCTCGTCCTTGGAGGTTTCCTGCTCGACGAGCCGCGTGAGGAAGCCGCGCACCATCTCGTTGACGCTGGTCCGCTTCATGGCCGCGAGCACCCGGACCTTGTCGAGCAGGTCGTCGTCGATGGCGAGGGTGAGATTACGGGTCACTTCGGGTGATTACACGGGTTATGTGTGGCACACAATCCGTGTAACTCACGCTCTAATGCGGCCGGGCGCCTAGGTCTGACGTCAAGAACACTGCGGTGCCTGTGAAACCGGTCTGGACGGCCGCTGGACTTCCCTCCGGGAAATAGGAGGTCTGAAGATTGCCAGCCCCCGGCAATGCGCTGCTGAGGTCCCACTGAACGATCCGGCCATAGGATTGATCAAGACGGATGCGCGATTCCGCGCTGCTCAGACTAGAGGCCTGTTGGTCTGGTATCCCGAACGCCGCGTCGAAGTCCCAGATTGCACAGGTCCCATATCGGGCGGTTTCGTCCTGAGCAATCTCGGCCGTCAGGACGTTCACGGTCGCAAACAGATTGTCTCTACGCAGAATAGTTGTCTCGCTAGTCGCTTCTGCTTCCGAGGCGCGGTCTTGGTCCAGTTGCGTGACCGCCGCCAACTCTGGGTTGGCGTCCGCAGCCGAAAGGGACCATCCCCCCTGCTCAAAGCCGGATATCATCGCAGCCGGGTCTAAGCGGTGCGGTAAGCAAAACTGTTGAAACGCCGCCAATCTCGGATCGGGACCCAACACTTCCTTTACTGGCGCAGCGGCGGTCAGGAGCAAGACCGCAAGACTGGCGAGCATCACCCCACCGCCGCGACGATCTTCTGGGCGGCGTCGTCGAGGTCGTCGGCGGCCGTGATGGCCAGGCCGCTCTCGTTCAGGATCTTCTTGCCCAGATCGACATTGGTGCCTTCCAGACGGACGACCAGCGGCACCTTCAGGCCCACTTCCTTGACGGCCGCGACCACGCCCTCGGCGATCACGTCGCACTTCATGATGCCGCCGAAGATATTGACCAGGATGCCCTGGACGGCCGGGTCGGCGGTGATGATCTTGAAGGCCGCCGCGACCTTTTCCTTGGACGCGCCGCCGCCGACGTCGCAGAAGTTGGCGGGTTCCTTGCCGTACAGCTTGATGATGTCCATCGTCGCCATGGCCAGGCCCGCGCCGTTCACCATGCAGCCGATGTTGCCGTCCAGCGCGACATAGGCGAGGTCCCATTCCGAGGCCTCGATCTCCTTGGCGTCTTCCTCGGTCTCGTCGCGCAGTTCCTTGATGTCCGGATGGCGGAACAGGGCGTTGCCGTCGAAGCTGACCTTGGCGTCCAGCACGCGCAGGCGGCCGTCGGTCATGACGATGAGGGGGTTCACCTCCAGCATGGCCATGTCGGTCTCGACGAAGGCCTTGTACATGACGGGGAACAGGGTCTTGCCGTCCTCGGCGGCCTGACCGTCAAGCTGGAAGGCCGCGTTCAGCTTGGCCACGTCGGCGTCGGTGACGCCGGCTTCCGGGTCGATGACGATGGTCTGGATCTTCTCGGGCGTGTCGTGGGCGACGGCCTCGATGTCCATGCCGCCCTCGGTCGAGACGACGAAGGCGATGCGGCCGTACTGACGGTCGACCAGCAGGGAGCAATACAGCTCACGGTCGATGTCGGCGCCGTCCTCGATATAGAGGCGGTTGACCTGCTTGCCGGCGTCACCGGTCTGGGCAGTCACAAGGGTGTTGCCCAGCATCTCCCTGGCGTGGGCGACGACCTCCTCGATGGACTTGGCCAGGCGCACGCCGCCCTTGGCGTCGGCACCCAGTTCCTTGAACTTGCCCTTGCCGCGCCCGCCGGCGTGGATCTGGGATTTCACGACATAGAGCGGCCCGGGCAGCTGGCGGGCGGCGGCCTCGGCCTGATCGACCGAGGTGATGGCGACGCCCTCGGCGACCGGCGCGCCAAAGCCCTTCAGGACCTGCTTGCCCTGGTATTCGTGGATGTTCATGGGGGACCGCCGGTCGCTAGGGAGGAGGGAGTGCGGCGCTTATAGGCGGGCGCCCTTCGCAGGCGCAACCATGACCCGGCCTCAATCCACCCAGTCACGCCTCAGGCTGCGGGCCGAGATGAACAGCAGGATCGCCGCCAGCCCATAGAACCACTGGCCGACATAAAGCGAATACCGCAGCGCCTCCTCGCCGAAGCGGGGCGTCAGATACTCCGACACCGCGCCCAGCAGATAGATGCCCAGGCCGATGCCCACGAGGTTGTTGATCAACAGGAAGCTGGCCGAGGCGGTCGAGCGCATGTGCGACGGCACCAGGTGCTGGACGGCCGTGATGAGCGGCCCCAGCCAGGCCAGGCTGAGCGCCTGGGGGATCAGGAACAAGAGGAAAGCTGTTCGTTTGTCCTCGACGTTCATGGCCAGGAAGAACAGGGGCACGGCGATAATGAAACCGACGGCGGGCACCAGGGGATAGGCGCTGCGCTTGACCCCCCGACCCAGCTTGTCGGCCAGCCAGCCGCCCAGCCAGATGCCGATGGTGCCGCCGAAGAAGGCGATGCCGGCCATGTACCAGGCCCGTTCCGCGCCCTCCATGCCCATGCTGCGCTGGAAGAAGCTGGGCAGCCAGAAGGCCGCACCGTAGCCATAGACCGAAGAACAGGCCGCCCCGAAGCCGAGGAACCAGAAGCTGGGCTTCTTCAGCAGAATGGCCCAGACCTCGCCGAACGACGCCGCCTTCTGGGCCGGGGCGGGGGTGGCGATGACGCCCTCGGGCACCGGCTCGCGGTCGAAGCGGCCACGCTCGGGGTCCTTAATGGTCAGCTTGACGATCGGGGCCAGCAGCACACCCGCCAGACCCAGGACGATGAAGGCCGCGCGCCAATCGATCGCGGCGGCCAGCAGCCCGCCGAACAGATAGCCCAGAGCCGTGCCGATCGAGACGCCGAAGGAATAGACCGCGAGCGCCCGGGCCCGCTGGGCCTTGGGGAAATAGTCCGCGACCAGCGAATAGGACGGTGCCACACCGCCCGCCTCGCCCACGCCCACGCCCATGCGCGCGCCGAACAGGAAGGTGAAGCCGGTCGCCAGGCCGCACAGGGCGGTGAAGCCGGACCAGACGGCGAGCGAGGTTGCGATGATAGAAGTGCGGCTGATCCGGTCGGCCAGCCAGGCGATCGGCAGGGCCAGGGTGGAATAGACGACGGCGAAGGCCGGTCCGCCGAGCAACCCGAGCTGGCTGTCGGTGAAGTTCATCTCGGCCTGGATGTAGGGCGCCAGGATGGCCAGCACCTGCCGGTCGATGAAGTTGAAGGTGTAGACCACCGTCAGCAGGCCCAGGACGTAGACCCGGTAGGCCGGGCGCTCGAGCGGCGTCGGCGCAGCTGCGGTGGTCATGGGGCGTCCTCCGGAAGTCTTCTTGTCTTGGACCGACCGTAGCGGGGCCGGGGCCGGCTGCAAAAGAAAAAGGCGGCGGTCGTTTCCGAACCGCCGCCTCTTGTCACTCCAGCGTGATCAGTACCGGAATGTCAGCTGCGCGGACCAGGTACGCGGCGGGCCGTAGAAGGCCGAGATCGAGTTGTTGAAGGTCGCGCCGGCGAAATTGTAGCCGCCGATGCGGTATTCCTCGTCGGTCAGATTGCGACCGAAGACGCCGACCTGATAGCGGCCGTTCGGAGCCGACCAGATCGCCGACAGATCGACCAGGGTGTAGGCTCCCTGATCCAGCACCGGGTCGGGCGCGTCGAACAGGCTGAACTCGCTGCGGTAGGACAGGGACGGCGTGATCGTCAGCTCGCCGCCGGCAAGCTGGCCTGCCCAGGTGACGCCCCAGTATCCCGACCACTCCGGCGAGTTCTGCGGCGAACGCACGTTCGAGATGTCGACCGGCGTGCCGGTCACCAGGGTGATGAATTCGTCGAACTCGTTCTTCAGATAGCCGATGGAGAAGTTGGAAGTCAGGCTGTCTGTCAGAAGAACCGAGCCTTCCAGTTCAAAGCCGTAGATCGTGGCCTGGCCGACGTTGTCCACGACCGAGGCGATGCCGGTCGCCGGCGGGGTGGCCGTCTGCTGGGTCGTGATCTGGAGGTCTTCGTAGTCGGAGTAGAAGACTGCGGAGGCGAACGACAGGCGGCGATCGAAGGCCGTGCCCTTCAGGCCCAACTCATAGGCCGTGACCGTCTCAGGATCGTAGCCGTTCACCGTCTGGGGCACAAGGAACGCGTCGCCGCGCATGTCCCAGCCGCCCGACTTGAAGCCCTGGCCGATCGAGGCGTAGCCCGTCAGCTCCTCGGTCAGGTCATAGGACACACTGACACGCGGCGTGAACTGCTCGAAGCTGTCCTCGGCCGTGTAGTTCGTCCGGGTCTGCAGGATCGGCCGGGCCGTGCCGCCGGTCAGAGGCGTGCGGGTGGCGCCGAGATAGAAGAAGCGCTGAACGCCGGCATCCTTGTCGTCGCGGGTGTAGCGTCCGCCCACAGAGGCGCTGAGGCGGTCGGTGAAATCGAAGCTGAAGTCGGCATAGGCCGAAAAGGACTCGGTGTTCACATAACCCGCCGCCGCGATGGCCACACCCAGGTTACCGGCGATGGTGTCGAATACGCCCGAGCTCTCGCCGTCCAGCCAGTAGAGACCTGCGACGCCCGACCAGCGATCGCCGTTCAGGATGGCCTGGAACTCCTGGGTGAACTGTTCGTCGGCATAGATCGCGGGAACGTCCAGCGTCGGCAGAGGCGACTGGTCGAAATCGATGACGGTGGCCGTGTCGCCACTGCGCCAGGCCGAGATCGACTTCAGCGTCAGCAGGTCGTTGACGACATACTCCGCGGTGAAGGACGTGCCCTCGGTCACGACGTTCTGTTCACCCTGAATCCCGGCGTTGGTGTCATAGACGCTGGCCGGCGGTGTGAATCCGCCGGTGGTCGAGTTCACCTCGCGGTGGCCGTGGCGCGGGTTCGAATCGTCCTCGACCCGGTCGTGAGCGAGGCGGAAGAACAGCCGATCCGAAGGCGTCCATTCGGCGCTGGCGCGGAAGGCGGTGACGTCCCTGTCGTACTGGTCCTCGCCCGTGTTCAGGTTCTCGCCGTAGCCGTCGCGGTCATAGCTGGCGAAGGCACCGCCGATCGACAGCTGGTCGCTCAGCGGTACGTCGCCGGCGATCATGAAATCGCGCTGGTTGTAGCTGCCGAGGGTTCCGCGCGCGATGAAATCGGGCTCATTGCCCAGGCGGCGCGTCACATATTTTATCGCGCCGCCGATGGTGTTGCGGCCGTACAACGTGCCCTGGGGCCCGCGCAGGACTTCGATCCGCTCGACGTCGAAGATGTCGAGCACCGCGCCCTGGGGCCGGGCGACGTAGACGTCGTCGATGTAGAGGCCGACGCCCGGCTCGAATCCCCACAGCGGATCCTGCTGTCCGATCCCCCGGATGAAGCTGATGAGCGTGGAGTTGGAGCCTCGGGCCACCTGAACCGTCGCATTCGGCGTCTGCTGCTGCAGGGCGGTGATGTCGGCGGCCCCCGTCTGCTCCAGACGCTCCGACGAAAGGGCCGAGACAGCGATCGGCACGTCCTTCAACTGCTCGTCGCGACGGCGTGCGGTGACGACGATCTCGTCCAGCGCCGTAGCCTGTTCCTGAGCGGGCGCGACGTCCTGCGCCATCACCATGGTGCTGGCCGCGCTCCATGCGGCTCCAGCCAGCAGCACGCTCTTCATCACTCGTGTCATCGAAAACCCCTTGCCTGACATGTTTCCAGAGACGCTTTTATTCAGCGTTCAATGATTTTCGGGGAACCTGACGAGGTTTGTTCCCGGTGTCAAACGGCCGCGCTTGCCGCAGCGGCATCCGGTCACCGCCTGTGGCGCCGTTGCACCGACGGCTCGGACAGGACTAGCTTCGCCGCATGAGCAAGCTGGAAACCGTTCCACCGGCCCCCGCCAGACGCGGACGGCCGCCCAAGCTGAAAGCCGAGGCGGCCGGCGACACGCGCGGCCTGATCCTGGACGCGGCCGAGGACCTGTTCTCCAAGCACGGCTTCTATGGCGTCACCATCCGCGAGGTGGCGCGCGAGGCGGGCGTGGATACGGCCCTGGTCCACTACTATTTCGGAGCCAAGCGGGGGCTTTTCGACGCGGTCTTCCTGCGCCGGGCCGAGGTGTGGAACAACGAGCGGGTCGACGCCGTCAACCGCTACGCGCTGGCGCATTCCAGCAAGGATGGGCCGGGAGCGATGACGCTGGAGGGCCTGCTGCGCGCCTTTCTGGAGCCGCCGTTCCAGTGGTCGCTGAAAGGCGGGCCGGGGTGGAAGCACTATTCCGCCCTGGTGGCCCAGACCAACGCCAACCCCACCTTCGGTGGCGAGACCATGGCTCGCTATTTCGATCCCGCCATCCGGCGGCTGATCGAGCTGGTCAAGGTGGTGATGCCCCAGGCGCGCGAGGTCGATCTGTACTGGGCCTATCACAACCTGTCGGGGGCCCTGACGCTGACGCTGGGCGAAACCGGGCGGCTGGACCGGCTGTCCGGAGGCCTTTGCCGATCCGGTGACCTGGAGACCGCCTGCGACTATCTGGTGCGGTTCGCGGCGGCTGGCTTTCGCGCGGTCTGCCCGCCCGATCTTAGCGCAGGGTGATCGCTTGCTGGGTGCCGGCCACCGGCAGGTCGAAGGCAGCGGCGTCGAAGGCCGGCGGTCCAAACCGGCCCCGCGCGTCGCGCGAGAAGCCATAGGCCTCCTTGGGCAGACCGATCGGCCACAGGGTCAGCTCGCCGTTGCTGTCCGCGTCATGGAAGGCCCCTACGGCATAGCGGCCCGGGGGCAGCCCGGTCAGAGTCACGGTCGTGGCCCCTCCGGGTGCCGGGATGATACGGCTCATCACCGGATTGCGGCTCGCGCGAAAATCGGCGGCGTTGCCGTAGACCGCGATCGCGATCGACCCTCCCGCCCCCTGGGTGCGCAGCGTCAGACGCAGGTCTGCGGCCTCGGCAGAGACGGCGGTCATAGCCGCGATGGCTGCCGCGACGACGGCAGCGATTGCGGTCGCCGGGCCCGGTCGGATTGCAGTTTTCATCGAAACGCCTTCTCGTGGTCGCACCGCCCCGCTTCACCGAAACACCAGACCGAGCGCCCCGTCCAGCCATGACCACCGCCGCGGTCTCCCACAATCGACGGTCACCCTCTCTGGCACGGTTCGCCCGAGGCATGGCGGTGGCGGCGGCGGCGGGCGTGGTCCTGGCCCTGACCGGCGCCTTTGGCATGTCGAACACCACAGTCTGGATCCGGCTCGCCTACTGGGTGCCGGTGATGCTGGCAGGCGCTGTCTGGGGGGAGGTCTGTTCGCGGCTGATCGACCGGTGGATCGATATGGACGAGAGGCCGTGGCTGGCCGTCGCGGCGCTGACGGGCTCCATCACCGGGCCCGTGGCGATCCTTGTCTGGTTCGTGACGGGGCTGGTGTTCGAAGGTCAGGTCTATCCGCTGAGCACCTTGCCGCTGATGGTCGGGCCGGTGCTGATCGTCACCGCCAGCGTAAGCGCCATCAACGTCTTCCTGGGCAAGGCGCAGCCAGTCCAGACCCATGCCGCCGCCGTCGGAGCTCCCGCCGCGCGCTTTCCCGATCGCCTGCCGCCGCGCCTGAGGGGAGCCACGATCCGCGCCGTCCAGGCCGAGGACCACTATCTGCGCATCCATACCGATCGGGGATCGGACCTGATCCTGATGCGGCTGTCGGACGCCCTGGACGAGCTGGAAGGTCTGGAGGGGTCCCAGACCCATCGCAGCTGGTGGGTCGCCAGAGACGCGGTGCGCGATGTCGCCCGTGGCGACGGCCGGGCGACGCTGACGCTGGAGGGCGGCGTCGTCGCACCGGTGAGCCGCCGCTATGCAAAGGCGCTGCGCGACGCGGGCTGGTATTAAGGTCTAGCCCCTCCACGCCCCGTGAAACCCCGCCGGCAGGGCGACGTCGGCCCGCCAGGTCGCCACCGGCCCAGCCTCGACAGCCGCCACATCGAAGACGTGCAGTTCGGTGACGCCCTCGGCCAGGTTGATCGACGGGGCGACCAGCCAGGCGTCGCGCTCGGTGGTCGTTCCCGGCTTGGGCACGAACACGGCCTCTTCCATGATCTGGGTGTCGTCGAAGGCGAAGGCGTGGCTGCGGCCGGTCTTCCAGTCCTGGATCGCCAGACCGTTCGGCAGCGGACGCGCGCCGCGTTCGCCCGCGACGTGGACGCTGAGGCTGCGTTCCAACCCAGCGCGGCGCGGATCGCCCTTGGGGAACTCGGCGGCGACGCCTGAAGAGGCAAGATCGGCGCGGCCGTCCGGATGGAGCGTGACCAGCTTCAGCACGCTGGGGGACCCCGGAACCACGCCACGTCCGGCGACCAGGACGCGCGCGCCCTCGACGGCGAAGGTGACGTCGTCGTTGGCGGCCACGTCGAAGCGGATCGTGCCGTCCCCCTCGGTCCAGCCGTCGCCCAGATGGAAGAAGCTGAAGGTCGGCAGCTCATAGACCCGGGTGGCGCTCAGGTCCGCCTTGTCGACCACCAGGACCTGGGTGCCCATCTCGGGACGCCAGTCGAACTGGGTCAGGACCGGCATCTGGTTCCGCGCGAAGACCCACGGCTGAAGCACGAAGATCAGGTGGCGCTCGGTCGCGGTGAAGTCGTGCAGATAGCTGGCGCGCGGCAGGCGGATCACCTGGGCGTCGATCAGTTCGCCGGACCCTTCCAGATGCCAAACGATGGCGCGATCGCCGCTGGTGCCGACGTTCCAGATCGTGCCGTCGGGCGCGCGACGGGGGTGCGCCTGGAACGGCATCCCCTTCAGGTCGTCGCGCAGGGTGACGAAGCGTTCGGTCGCCAGGGTGGCGGCGTCCATCTGAAACGGCGATCCCCCCTCCCACAGCGCCCAGACCTTGTCGCCGTGAACGAGGACAGAGGTGTTGGCGGCATTGGCGTCGTCGTTGGAGCCCAGTCGCGCCCGGGGATCGCCAGCCGTGCCGAAGCCGGGGGTCACGACGGCGTCGAGCTCGGTCTCGGTCCGTCGCTTCGGGGTGTCGGCGAAGCGGGCGGCCAGGGTGATGGAGCCGTCCTGAATGTCGAACGACCGCACCAGACCGTCGCCGTCGAACCAGTGGGTGGCCGAGCCGCCCGGCCGCCGGAACTTGCCGGGACCGTTACGGAACAGCGTGCCCTCCAGCCCGGCGGGGGGCCGCCCGTGCACCAGACGCATGGCACGGGGCGAGACGTCGGCGTCCAGGTCGGCGGTGGCCAGGGCCCAGGGAGCGGCGGCGTCCTGGGCGATGGCGGCCCATACTGTCTCCGGCGTGGCGACGGCGGCTGACAGGGCGGCGGCACTCATCAGGAAGTGGCGGCGAGAAGGGTTCATGGCGGTGTCCCTGGTCCCTGGCCTAGCGGATCGAAATGGTCTGAGTGGTGTCACCCTGGACGATGAAGCGGGCGCGATCCCATCCGGCGGGCCCCATGTTGCCGACCGCGTTGTTCGAGAAGGCGTACGGTTCGGTCGGCATGCCGAAGGGATTGGCGTCCATGCGGCCGTTGCCGTTGACGTCGTGAAACGCCTTGATGCCGTATTCGCCGGGTTCCAGGCCCTCGAAGCTGGCCGTGCGCTGTCCAGCCGCCACGTCAATACGGGCCCCGCGGATGGGCTGACCTCCGCTGTAGGTCGAGGCATCGTACAGGGCGACCATAACGGCACCGGTCTGGGCGGCGGGCTCGAAGGTCACGGTCAAGGCACCGGTGGGCTCGGCGAGGACGGGGGCGGCGACGCCCAGCGACAGGGCGGCGATCAGGGACAGGGTGCGGATCATGGTGGGGCTCCGGGTTTCTCAGAGAGGAGACCGACCACCGGCCTCCGATGCCCAGACGGTGCCCCTAGCCCCGCAGCACCGCCACCGGACTTGCGGCGGCGACCGCCCGGATTTCGTGAATGGCACCCGCTGTCCGTTGGCGAAGCGCGAACGACCGCGCGGCGTGGCCCCGCTTGCGGGCGCGGTCGGGCGGGCGCACTCTGGCTTCGCAGACCGGAGGCCGTCGGATGTCCGAAGAGATCGTCTTCTACACAAACCCCATGTCGCGGGGCCGCATCGTGCGCTGGATGCTGGAGGAAGTCGGTCAGCCCTACCGGACCGAGGTGCTGGACTACGGCACCACCATGAAGGCGCCGGCGTATCTGGCGATCAATCCAATGGGCAAGGTGCCCGCGATCCGGCATCGGGGCGTGACCGTGACGGAGTGCGCGGCGATCTGCGCCTGTCTGGCCGACGCCTTTCCGCAGGCCGGACTGGCTCCTGCGCTCGATGACCCGGCGCGCGGGACCTATCTGCGCTGGATGTTCTTCGCGGCCGGTCCAATGGAGGCGGCGGTGACGGCCAAATCGCTGGGCTGGCAGGCGCCGCCGGAGCGTCAGGGCATGGTGGGTTACGGCAATTTCGACCAGATGGTCGACGCGCTGGAGACCGCGATCGAAGCCGGGCCCTTCATCCTGGGCGAGCGGTTCAGCGCGGCGGACGTCTATGTCGGATCTCAGATCGGTTGGGGGCTGCAGTTCAAGACCCTGCCGGAACGGCCGACGTTCGCCGCCTATGCCGCACGGATCCAGGCGCGCCCAGCGGCGGTTCGTGCGGCGGAACTGGACAACGCACTGGTCCCCAACCCCGCCTGATGCGTTGAAACTCTCAGTGGCCTATCCCGAAAGGAACACGACCATGATCAAACGCCCGTTTGTCACACTCACGATCGCAGGCCTCGCCTTCGCTGCGACCGGTTGCGCCATGACGCCCCGCGACGGCGCGCCGCGCGGCTATGCGGCGGATCTGGAGAGGCTGCGTGCGGATTGCACGGCGCGCGAAGGCATTCTGGTGCCGACGTCGTCAAGCACCGGCCGAGCCGAGACAGACTATGTCTGCGAACTGCGCGGTCCGGCGACCCGGCTGCGCGACTGACCGGCGTCAGCCCTCGCCGAGGCAGCGCAGGGCGACCTCGAGATTTCTCAGTCCGTCCTCGCCGGTGACGGCGGGGGCGGTACCCGTGCGGATCGCGTGCGCGAAGGATTCCAGTTCCTTCTTAAGCGGTTCATTGGGCCAGGAGTTGACCGCGCGGGTCTGGTAGCTGCCATCCGGCTGCTGGCCGAAATATTCGGTGACCTGGCGGGTCATCAGGTCGGCGACGACGAACTTGCCCTGGGTCGCCACCTGCAGCGTCCGGACCTTGTAGGGCGTGACCCAGTTGGTGGTGATGTGGGCGATCACCCCATTGTCCATGCGGAACTGGAGCAAGGCCGTGTCCTCGCGCTCGGCGCGGGTGCGGGCCAACTGGGGCTGGACCTCGGCGACCTCCGACCCCGTCAGGTGGCGGATGATGTCGATGTCGTGGACCGCCAGGTCGATCACCACACCGACCTCGCCCATGCGAGGCGGGAAGGGGCCGACGCGGGTGATCTGGATCGAGATGACCTGTTCGTCGGCGATGGCGCGCTTGACCGCCTCGACCGCCGGATTGAACCGCTCGACCTGACCGACCATCAGCACGCGGTCGTTGGCCTTGGCCGCGTCGATCATGCGGCGGGCATCGGCGACGGTCGCCGCGATGGGCTTTTCGACCAGGACGTGGACGCCCTTTTCCAGCAGGGCGACGCCGAGGTCGGCGTGGGTGCGGTTGGGCGTCGAGACCACCGCGGCATCCAGACCGGCGTCGACGAAGGCCTGGGCCGTGCTGACGGCGGTCGCCTCATAGACCTCGGCCACGCCCTGGGCGGTGACGGCGTCCATGTCGAAGAGGGTCGTCAGGTCGAAGTCGCGGATGTCGGACAGGACCCGCGCATGGTTTCGACCCATGACGCCGACACCGGCGACGCCGACTTTCAGGGGGGTGGGGTGGCTCATTGGATCAACCCCAGAGATCAGGAACGGAACGAGGCGACGGCCGCGACGATCCGGTCCTGGGTCGCCTCGTCCAGATCGGAGTGCATCGGCAGGCTGATCACGACCTCCTTCTTGGCCTCGGTCACCGGCAGGCCGCCCGGCCCGCGTGGATGATGCTCATAGGCCGGCTGGAGGTGGCAGGGGATCGGATAGTAGACGGCGCTGGGCACGCCCTGGTCTTTCAGATGCGCGGCCAGGCCGTCGCGGTTCGGGTGCTCGATCGTATACTGGGCCCAGTTGGAGACGTTGCCCGCCGGGACATGGGGCACCGCCGCGACGTGGGGCGCGAGCAGGTCGTTGTAGCGGGCGGCGATGCGATTGCGCCATACGATCTCATCGGGGAAGACCTTCAGCTTCTCGATCAGGACGGCGGCCTGGACGGTGTCGAGGCGGCTGTTCATGCCCACGCGCATGTTCAGATATTTGGTGTCGTGCTCGAAGGTGCGACCCACCAGATCCTTGGCCACGGCCTTGCCGTGGACGCGGTAGCTGTCGATCTCCTGCGCCAGATCGTCGTCGTTCGTCAGCACCGCTCCGCCGTCGCCGTAGCAGCCCAGCGGCTTGGCCGGAAAGAAGCTGGCGGTGGTGACATCGGCCCATTTCAGCGGATGAGCGCCGTCCAGGGTGCAGCCGAAGCCTTGCGCCGAATCCGAGATCAGCTTGAGCCCGTGCGCGTCGCAGATGGCCCGTATCGCCGGATAGTCGGCGGGCTGGCCGAACAGGTCGACGGCGATGACGACTTTCGGTTTCAACCGGCCTTCCGCGATTGTCGCCTCGATGGCGGCCTCCAGATGGGCCGGGCTCATGTTGTAGGTGCGGTGGTCGATATCGATGAAGACCGGTGTGGCCCCCAGCCAGGGCACGACCTCGGCGGTGGCGCAGAAGGTGAAGCTGGGCACGAAGACGGCATCGCCCGGCCGGATGCCCCAAGCCATCAGGGGCAGGACCAGCGCCTCGGTGCCATTGGCGCAGGACAGGGCGTGCTTGGCCTGTCCGAAGTCGGCCAGCATGCTCTCGAACTCGCGGACCTGGGGGCCCATGACATAGGCCCCACCCTCGACAGCGGCCATGACGGCGGCCTCGATCTTGCCGCCCAGACGGCGACGCTGGGCCTGCAGATCGATGAAGGCGATGCTCATGCGGGAATGCCTCTTTGCGGACGGCGCAACCGTCGAAGGGTGGGCGGCGTCTAACCGAACGCGACGGACCTGCCAAACGGCAGGGGGTCACATCGCGTTGCGCCTTGCAACGGGGGCTTCTATCGAGACGCTCGCCCACCGCCGGAGTGCCCTCGCCTTGTCGCCTGCCCAAAGTCCCGTCCCCGCCGTCTTCCTGGACCGCGACGGCGTCCTGATCGTCGACAGCGGCTATCCGCATCTGGAGGAGCATCTGGTCCTGATCCCGGGCGCGGCCGACGCCGTGCGACGGCTGAACGCCCTGGGCTATCTGGTGGTGATCGTCACCAACCAGTCCGGCGTCGCGCGCGGCCTGTTCAGCGAAGACCAGATGAAGGCCTTCAACGCCCTGCTGGTGCGGCGTCTGGCCGCGAGGGGCGCCCGGATCGGGGCGGTCTACGCCTGTCCCTTCCACGCGGACGCCGAGAACGAGCGGTGGCGGCACCCCGACCACCCCGATCGCAAGCCCAATCCCGGCATGATCCTGAGGGCGGCGAGCGATCACGGCATCGACCTGAACCGGTCCTTCCTGATCGGCGACCGCCAGAGCGACCTGGAAGCGGCCCGGCGCGCGGGCGTGTCCGGCTTCCTGTTCGAGACGGGCAATCTGGACGATTTCGTCCGCGACCTGCTGGGCGGCTGATCGCAATTCTTAGGCCGTTGAAATACGATGGTCTCGACGCGGGGGCGTCGCTGCCCGGAGCCTGGATTTGACCGAAGCCCATCCGTTCTCGGAGCGACGCTGGACCGCGTCGGACGGTCTGTCGCTGTTCGCGCGGGACTATGCCGGCTCCGATGGCCCGGCCCGGCTGCCGGTCATCGCCATCCACGGCCTGACGCGCAACTCGGCTGATTTCGAGCATATCGCCGGGCTGATCGCCCGCAGCGGACGGCGGGTGCTGGCGCTCGACGTGCGGGGCCGCGGACGCTCGGACCGGGCGGGCGATCCCATGACCTATCAGCCGCCGGTCTATGCGAAGGACGTGCTCGCCCTGCTCGAGGCCGCCGGGATCGAGCGCGCGGTCTTTCTCGGCACCTCCATGGGCGGGCTGATCACCATGGCGGTGACGGCGCTGAAGAGCCGCGTCGTGGCCGCCGCCATCCTGAACGACATCGGACCCGAGGTCGCGCCCGAGGGCCTGGCGCGGATCGCCGCCTATTCCGGAAAGCCCGTCGAGACCCCGACCTGGGCCGCCGCCGCCGCCTATGCCCGCGAGATCAACGGCGTGGCCTTCCCCCACTATGGCGACGCCGACTGGGACGCCTTCGCCCGGCGCACCTTCCGCGAAGGGACGGAGGGCGCGCCGGTGCTCAACTACGATCCGGACATCGCGGTGCCGATCAAGGCGGCGGGGGCCAAGGCCCTGGCGCCGAACCTGTGGCCGTATTTCCGGCGTCTGGCGAGGAAGCGCCCGACCCTGCTGATCCGGGGCGCGACCTCGGACCTGTTGTCGGCCGCGATCGCCGAAAAGATGCAGAAGGCGGCCCCGACGATGCACTACGCCCAGGTGGCCGGCGTCGGTCACGCGCCGATGCTGGACGAACCCGAGGCCAAGGCCGCCATCTTCGAGTTCCTGCGCGACCTGCCTTAGGGAGCGAAGGCGGCGATCACCCCGTCGATGGCGGCGACACCCGCACAACCGGTCCCCGCCAGCTCGGCGATTCGTTCGGCCGCGATCCCGCCCAGCGCCAGGACCGGTGTCGGTCCGGCGCCGGCCGCAAGTATCGCCTCGACACCGAGAGCGGGTCTGCTCGCCGACGCGCCGCCGGCCGGGAAGATCGGCGACAGGATCACCGCGTCCAGGTCGCGGGCCGCCAGCGCCGCCCCGACCGAATGGGCGGCCCCGGTCAGGATCCAGTCCGGACGCCGTCCTGACAGGGCATAGGCCGCAGAAAGAGCGGCCTCGGGCAGATGCAGACCGTCGGCCTCGATCCGGTCCGCCAGATCGGCGTCGCGCCCGATCAGCAGGGTCATGCCCCGTTCCCGGGTCACCGCGCGCAGACGCCGGGCCTCGTTCAGGGCCTCGTCCCTGCCGAAACCGCGAAAGACCACGCCCGATCCCGGCGGCATTCGGGCCGCCGTCTCCCAGGGGCGCGGGGTCCGCTCCGGGTCGGTGAAGAACAGCAGCGGCGGGACCCGCGACGGCCTGCCCCCCCTGACAGCCTGCGCCGTCCGGGCTAGAGCCTGAGCCTCGGCCCACAGGCGGGCCCCCTCCGTATGCGACGCATCCCCCATGGCCGCCTCTTCCCCCGCTTCGACCGCGCCGTCCACTCCCGAAGACCTGTCGCGCCGACTGGCGGGGATCCGGGCGCGGATGACGGCCGCCGCGGGCGCCGTGGGCCGCGACCCGGCCTCGGTCACCCTGACCGCCGTGTCCAAGACGCAGCCGCCGGAGGCCATCGAGGCCGCCCTGGCGGCCGGACTGCGAGTCTTCGGCGAGAACCGGGTGCAGGAGGCGCAAGGCCGCTGGACCGAGTTCCGGCCCCGATTGCCCGATCTGGAGCTGCGGCTGATCGGGCCGCTGCAGTCCAACAAGGCAGTGGACGCGGTCGCCCTGTTCGATGTGATCGAGACGCTGGATCGCGAGAAACTGGTCGGGGCGCTCGCCGCCGCCCAGGACAAGGTCGGTCGCCGACCGCGCGTCCTGGTTCAGGTGAATACCGGCGAGGAAGAGCAAAAGGCCGGGGTCGCGCCCCGGGACGCCGACGCTCTGATCGCGTCGGCTCGCGCGGCAGGGCTGGATGTTCAGGGTCTGATGGCGATTCCTCCCGCCGACGAGGAGCCGGTCCTGCATTTCGCCCTGCTGGCGAAGATCGCGGCGAGGAACGACCTGCGGGTGCTGTCGATGGGGATGAGCGGAGACTACGAGGCGGCGATTCGGCTGGGAGCGACGCATGTTCGGGTCGGATCGGCCCTGTTCGGGGAACGAAAGGCCGATCCCGCGCTCTTCTAGACGCTGAATTTCAAACGGTTTCGCCTCATGCCTTGGCTTGAGGCGTTCGCCTCGCCATCTTGGGACCATGCCCGCAGCCAAAACCCTCCTGATCATCGACGACGACGACGACCTGCGCGAGGCCCTGGCCGAGCAGCTGGCGCTCCACGAGGAGTTCCGCACCGTCCAGGCCGCGACCGCCACGGAGGGCGTGCGGCTGGGCCGCGAAATCCGGGCCGATCTGATCCTGCTGGACGTCGACCTGCCCGATATGGACGGCCGCGAGGCCTGTCGCCTGCTACGGAAAGACGGGGTCTCGACCCCCGTCATCATGCTGACCGCCCAGGATTCCGACGCCGACACCGTGCTGGGGCTCGATTCCGGGGCCAATGACTACGTCACCAAACCCTTCCGCTTCGCCGTGCTGCTGGCCCGCATCCGCGCCCACCTGCGCAGCCACGAACAGTCCGAGGACGCCGTCTTCCAGATCGGCCCCTATGAGTTCCGTCCCGCCGGCAAGATGCTGATGGACGCCAATGGCAAGAAGGTCCGGCTGACGGAGAAGGAAACCAACATCCTGAAATACCTCTACCGGGCCGGGGCCAAGCCGGTGTCGCGCGAGGAGCTGCTGACGGAGGTCTGGGGCTACAACGCCGGGGTCACGACCCACACCCTGGAAACTCACATCTATCGCCTGCGCCAGAAGATCGAGCCCGAACCGGGCCTGGCGCGGCTGTTGCTGACCGATTCCGGCGGATACCGTCTTCAGCCCTGACGAACGGCCGCAGGCGTCAGCCGCCGATACGCCATTCCGACAGGGTTTCGCCCCCCGCGGTCTCGAACGCCACCCGGTCCAAACGCACAGCGGCGATGCAGACCGGACGCTGATCCGGCCCGGCGGCCCGACAGCGAATGGCGCGGCCGTCCGGAAAGGACCCGACCCGACCCTCGAGCCGCAACCGATAACCGTTCGTCGGGGCCGCAACCGTTTCGGCGTCGCCTTCCGGCCGAACCGAGAATCCGTAAGCCCGGCCGTTGCGCCGCTCCAGCCGCGAGCCGTCGGCGTCGAACACGGCGGCCAAGCCGACGGTCTGGGGCGACGGCGCGGGCGGTCCACTCGCCAGCGGATCGCTGGCCAGGGCCGGGCAGCCACCGTCCTCCATCCAGGGACGCGGGATCCAGAAGCCCTCGACGGCTTCCCACCCGTCATCGCCGGCCCCCGCGATCAGGGCCGACCGGGTCCAGTCGCCCGGCGTCATCGACAGCTGGATGGCTCTCCGCTCGGGGGCCCAGGACCAGCGGGCGAGGCCCTCGGCCTGGCCCTCGACGACGGGCTCGGGCCCTCGGCAACCGAAGGCCGTCGTCACCGAGAAGGGCTTTCCGACCAAGGCGTCTGTGCCTTGGGGAGTCACCCCGGACGCATAGTTGGAGGCCGCCCGACGCAGCCCGTCCAGCAGAGCCCGGCGATCCAGGGTCAGCGAGGCGGGGACGATCCGGGGTGGCGGTGCCGGCTCGACGAGGGGCGTCGCCTCGACAGGAGCCTCGGCCCGCTCCGGGCGATCGCAGGCGGAGACGAGGAGCCCGGACGCCGCCAGCACGACGAGCGGGCGGCGAAGCAGATCGACCGAACCGTTCATGACGGTGTTCTAGCACGCGGATCGGTCAAATGCAGGGCGAGGCGCGGAAAAGGTTGACCTTCCTGGCACGGGAGGGTCTGCAAGGACCATGAGTTTCGATCAGATCGCCGCCCTGACCGTCCTCGTCGCTGTGGTCGCAGCGCTGGTGCATGGCAAGCTGCGCGCCGACGTCGTAGCCCTGACCGGAGCGGCCGTCCTGCTGATGCTGGGGGTGGTCCGCCCTGTGGAGGTGCAGGGCGCCTTCGCCAGTCCGGCGGTCATCGCCCTGGCCGGTCTGTTTGTCATCGCCTACGCCATCGAGCTGTCGGGCCTGCTGGCCTTTCTGATCCGGCAGGCGACGCGGCTGACCCAGAGACTGGGCGCACGAGGCATCTGGCTGGTGATCGGCCTGTGTGGCTCGGTGGGCGGCTTCCTGAACAACACCCCGGTGGTCGTGCTGGCCGCGCCGGTGGTGCGCGACATGGCGTTGTCGCTGAACCAGTCGCCCAAACGCTATCTGATGCCGCTGAGTTATATCGTGGTCATGGGCGGCCTGCTGACTCTGATCGGCACCTCGACGAACCTGCTGGTCAACGACATGGCGCGCAACGCCGGCCAGCCGGTCTTCGGCCTGTTCGACATCACCGGCGTCGGCCTGATCATCGGCCTGACCGGGGCCGCGTACCTGTATCTGGTCGGGGCCCGGCAACTGGACGGCGTGGCCACCGCCGACGAGGCCGAGATGGCGCGCATCCGGGCGGAGGAGGAAGAGCGCGCCCGCCCGACGGAGGCCCCCAAGGGTCGCCGTCGCTGGTTCAGCCTGCCCCTGCTGGGCGAGGCACGGAACCAGCCGGACGGGTCAGGGGACGGGGTCCTGGGCGATGTGGACCTGTTCGACAAGGGCAAGGAGCGCCCGCTGGAGCTGAAGCGGGCGTTGGCCTCGATCGCGGTGTTCACCGCTGTGATCTTCGTCGCCGCGACGGGCCTGGCCCCCATCGCCGCCAGCGCCTTCGCCGGGGCGGTCATGCTGATCCTGCTGCGGGTCATCAGCGCCGAGGAGGCCTATGCCGGGCTCAGGCCCGAGATCCTGCTGCTGATCGCGGGCATGGTCGTGGTCGGCATGGCCATCGAGGTGACCGGACTGGCCGAAGCCGGCGCCAACTCCCTGATCGGCGTGATCGAGCCCCTGGGGCCGCTGGGCGCGCTGATCATCTTCTACGGCGTGACCCTGTTCGCCACCGAGCTGTTGTCCAATGCGACGGTGGCCGTGCTGATCACGCCGATCGCCGTGGCGCTGGCCGACGCCCTCGGGGTCGACGCCCGGCCCTTCCTGGTGGCGGTGATGATGGCCGCCTCGGCCGCCTTCGCCACCCCGTTCGGCTATCAGACCAATGTCTTGGTCTTCCAGATGGGCAACTACACCTACATGGACTTCGTGCGGGTCGGCATTCCGCTGAACCTGATCACCTGGGCGGCGGGATGCATCGCCATCCCGACCTTCTTTCCGTTCTAGAGCATTCGCCAGCGAAGTGGACACCGGTTCGCGGCAAAGAATGTGAAAAAACAAAGAGCTAGACCAATCGTCTTGCGCCAACTCATGTGACGATTGGTCTAGAGCCGATCAGACGTCCAGATCGACCGTGATCGGGCAGTGGTCCGAGGGCTGTTCCCACGCCCGGACCGGTTCGTGGATGGTGGCCGAGCCCGCCACCACCGCCGGCGTCAGGCCGGGCGAGGTCCAGATGTGGTCCAGGCGCAGACCGCGATTCGACTTTCTAAAATCCTGGGCACGATAGCTCCACCAGCTGGCCAGTTTCTGCGGCTCGGGGAAGGCGTCGCGGATCACGTCGGCGAAACCGCCCGCCGCCTGGAGCCGGTTCAGCGTCTCGACCTCGACCGGAGTGTGGCTGACCACCTTGGACATATAGCGGTGATTCCAGACGTCGTACTCGGAGGGCGCGATGTTGAAATCTCCGCACATCAGAAGCGGCCGCGACTGGTCCAGGCCTCGCGCCGTCTCCGTCAGCCGCGCGTAGAAGTCCATCTTGTGATCGAACTTGGGGTTCAGCACCCGGTCGGGCACATCGCCGCCGGCCGGGATGTAGAAGTTCTGGACGTCCACGCCAGCGACCCGCGCCGAGACGCAGCGCGCGTGGCCCAGCTTGCAGGCGTCGAAGGTCTGGCTTTGCTCGATCGGCAGACGGCTGGCGATGGCGACCCCGTGCCAGCCCTTCTGGCCCGCGACCTTCAGATGCGGCAGGCCCATCTCCGCGAAAGCGTTACGCGGAAACTGGTCCTCCAGGCATTTGATCTCCTGCAGGCACAGGACGTCGGTGCCGCTCTCGGCCACGAAGCGCGCGACCTGGTCGATGCGCAGGCGGACGGAGTTGATGTTCCAGGTGGCGACGCGCACTCGGCTCAGCCTTGCCCAATTGGCGTGGTGCGAGGGTCGGGGCCGTTGGTGACGACGCGATCGCGATCGCCCAGATCCTTGACCACCTTGACGTCGGCGAAGCCCGCGGCCTCGAATAGGGCCTTGACGGCCGCACCCTGATCCCAGCCGATCTCTACGGCGAAGGTGCCGCCGGGCTTGAGGATTCGCATGATCTCGGGCGCGAGGTCGCGATAGGCCTGGAGGCCGTCGGGGCCACCGTCCAGGGCGAGGACCGGGTCGTGGTCGCGCACCTCGGGGTCCAGGCCCGGAATGTCGTCGGACGGGATATAGGGCGGGTTGGAGACCACCAGATCGAAGCTGTGATCTCCGAACCCGGCCGCCCATTCGGTGCGCAGGAAGGTCGCGCGGCCGTCGAGATCGAGGCTGGCGGCGTTGTCGCGGGCCACGGCCAGGGCCTCGAACGAGATGTCGGTGCCGACGCCGTGCGCGCCCGGTCGCTCGGTCAGGACCGCCAGCAGGATGGCGCCCGACCCGGTGCCCAGGTCGATCAGGTTGAAGCCCTGCGCCGGCTCGAAGGCCAGCAGGGCGACGTCCAGCAGGGTCTCGGTGTCGGGCCGGGGGCTGAGCACGTCGGGCGTAACGTTCAGCATGATCTTCCAGAAGCCCTTGCGCCCCAGGATGCGCGACACCGGCTCACGCCGCAGGCGGCGCGCGACGAAGCCGTCCAGCACGGCCAGTTGATCGGCGCTGACCGCCCGATACGGATCGGTCAGGATGTCCAGACGGGTCGCGCCGGTCGCGGCCTCCAGCAACAGGCGGGCGTCGATCGCCGGGCTGTCGATCCGCTGGGCCCTCAGGGCCGCTTGCGCCGATTTCCAGGCGGTCAGGAGGGTCGGGGTCTCGCTCATTCAATCCAGTCCACGGGCCAGTCCACAGGGTCGCCGACGGCTAAACGGCCCGTCGTCTCGACCGAAAGATAGAGGCCGCAGAAGGCATGGCCATAGAGGCGCATCAGGTCGCCGACCAGATCGGCATCGCGATCGCCCGTCGCCGGATCGACGTCGACGGCGACGCAGCGCCGGATCGGCTTGATGGCGCGGAGGCCCGCCTCGCCCAGCCGCAGGCAACGACCGGCGACGTCGTTCTCGATCCAGGGGGCCCAGCCCTCGACATGGACATTGGCCCGGAACCGCAGCGGGTCGAGGGTCCGGCCGATCCGCTCGCCGAGGTCGCGCACGCTGGCGAGGTTCAGCACCGATACGGCACCCTTCGGATCGTCCATGAAGCGGTGGCCCCGGCCGTCCAGCACGCGCAGCGGCGCGGTCGCCTCCTCGCCCAGCGCCGTCGTCAGCCAGGCCTCAAGGGCCCGGTCGCCCGCCGCGTCGCCCAGGAGCACGACGATCGGATCGAGCCCCGGCGCGGTCAGGCTCAGCGCGCCCGTGGCCTCGTCCCAGCGACTGGTCACGCGCGCCACGGCCGGGATGCGGGCCAGGACGGCGAACCGCATCTTGGAAATGTGGGCCGGAGCCAGGGGGTCGAAGCCCGACGGCCCGATCTCCACCGCATACAGGCGATCGCCCGGAAAGGCGGCCCCGGCCTCCAGCCGCGCTCCGCTCATCGGCTCGGGCGTCAGGCCCTTGACCGGATGGCGGTAGAGGCCGGCGATGTGGGCGGGGGCGGTCACCAAGGTTCCGTGCCCCAGGCGTTCGTTTCAGGCAAGGTGCCCCGGAACAGCCCCTCGCGCCGAACCGTTGATGCCGCCAATGACCGAACCCGCCCGCCGCTCCGCCTTGTCCAGCCTCTGGAAGTTCGCGGGCGCGACGGTGGCGGGGCTGGCCGCCGGGGCGGGAGCTGCCCATCTGATCTACAGCCAGGGGCACAAATACGGGCTGGAGCTGCGCGCGCCCCGACCCGAGCCCCTGCCGCCCCGCCCCCCGACGCCCGAAGACCACGAGGCCCGCGAGCCCGGCCGAGGTCGCATCGCGCGCCATCCCCACGAGATTCCGCACAAGGGCTGGACCGACATCGGCTGGCGGGTCGGGGGGTCCTATTTCGGCGACCGGGTCGGCTTCGTGTCGGGCGGGGTGACGTTCTTCATCCTGCTGTCGCTGTTCCCGACGCTCGGCGCCTTCGTGACCATCTATGGGCTGTTCGCCGATCCGGCCGACGCGTGGTCGCGGCTGGCCTTCCTCTACTCGGTCCTGCCCTCGAATGTGGCGAGCTTCCTGGGAGCGGAGATGGCGCGGCTGGCGGCGGGTTCGACCCGGGACCTGACCTTCACCCTGGTCTGGACCCTGGCCCTGTCTCTGTGGACCGCCAACAACGGGATCAAGACCCTCTTCTACGGGCTGAACGTCGCCTACCATGAGGTCGAGCGGCGCAATATCGTCCGCTACAACCTGATCTGCTTCGCCTTCACCCTGACCGGGCTGGCGGCCGTCCTGGTCACCGCGGGACTGGTGGTCGGGGTGCCCGTGGTGCTGGGCGTGTTCGGCCTGACCGACGAGTGGCAGGCGCTGGCTCCGCTCCGGTGGCCGTTGCTGTTCATGATCTATGTCGGGGCCCTGGCGGTGATCTACCGGTTCGGACCCTGCCGACAGAGCGCGCGCTGGCGCTGGCTGACGCCCGGGGCCCTGTTCGCGGCGATGCTGAGCGTGATCGTCTCGTTCGTCTTCAGCTGGTTCCTGACCACCTTTGTGAGGCTGGATTCCTACGGTCCGCTGGCGACGGCCATGGCGTTCCTGCTCTGGACCTGGATTTCGGTGCAGGTGATCCTGATGGGGGCCGAGCTGAACGCCGAGATCGAGCACCAGACCGCCCACGACACCACCACGGGCGAGCCCATGCCCATCGGCGAACGCGGCGCGGTCATGGCCGACACCGTCGGGCCGCGCCGGGGGAATCCGGCCGCCCTGGCATTCACCCTGCGCCACGCCGAGGCTCTGGCCGACCGGCTGGGACGACGTCGCAACCGGACCGAACGGACGCCGGGCTCGCACGGCGACGGTTCCGGCCCTATCTAGAGGACATGAACACCTTTCGACTGACCACCATCGAACGCGCCTACGAACTGGCCAAGAGCGGCGCCTGCCGCACCGTCGGCGACATCAAGGCCCGGCTCCAGGCCGAGGGCTACGAGGGGGTCAAGGACCGGCTGTACGGAGCGTCCATGACCGGCGCGCTCAGGAAACTCTGCGCCGAGAACTATGTCGCGCCGGAAGGCGAGGACGAAACCGCCAAGCCTAAGGCGGACGAAGACGACGACGACTGAAACCGGAAACGCTTGTATCCCCAGGCTCGCCGGTCCATAAGGTCCCGGTCGATCTCTCTGCGTAACGCCCTCTCTCTCTGCGAACGCACCGAGTTTCTGGCCGATCCCATTCAGACCCGACAGGCTTCAGGCGCTCTTGCCTGAGGTCATAACTCGAACGGAGAGCTGAAATGGCGACCGGAACTGTCAAGTGGTACAACGCAACCAAGGGCTATGGCTTCATCGAGCCGAGTGACGGCGGCAAGGACGTGTTCGTTCACGTCTCGGCCGTTGAAGGCGCCGGCATGAACGGCCTGAACGAAGGCCAGACCATCTCGTACGAGGTCGAAAAGGACCGTCGCACGGGTAAAGAGTCGGCCGGCCAGCTCAAGGCCGCTGAATAGTCGGACCCCTTCGCTCCTCGGAGCGGAACGGTCTGAAGCGCGGGGTCGGGGCGAAAGCCTCGGCCCCGTTCGCATGTCCGGGCCGCTCTTGCGACACGGGCGCGCTTGCCCCGCCGCCACCGCCCGCGTAGAGCGCCATGACCATGTTCGGCCTCGCCAATCCTGAACGGTTCATGCGCTTCACCGCGCCCCTGCCCCCCGTGCTGTGGGGCGTATCGGCCGTGCTTCTGGCCGTCGGCACCTGGCTCAGCTTCGCCGCGCCCGGCGACTATCAGCAGGGCGACACCGTGCGGATCATGTTCGTCCATGTGCCGGCCGCCACGCTGGGGCTGGCGGCCTATGCGGCGCTCGGCGTGTCCAGCTTCTTCGCCCTGGTGTTTCGACACTCGCTGGCCGATGCGGCGGCGCGGGCGGCCGCCCTGCCTGGCGCGGCGTTCACGGCGCTGGCGCTGGTGACAGGCGGCCTTTGGGGCCAGCCGATGTGGGGCACCTGGTGGGTCTGGGACGCGCGGCTGACGAGCGTGCTGGTGCTGTTCCTGTTCTATCTCGGATACATGGCGCTGCGCTCGTCGATCGACGACGAACAGAAGGCCGGGCGGGCGGCCGCCGTGCTGGGTCTGGTCGGCCTGATCAATCTGCCCATCGTCAAATTCTCGGTCGACTGGTGGAACACCCTGCACCAGCCCGCCTCTCTGCTCCGCGCCGGCGGCACCAGCCTGGACCCCGTCTTCCTCGCCCCGCTGCTGACCATGATGGCCGCCTACGGGGCGCTGTTCGGAGCCGTCTGGCTGACCACGATCCGGGCCGAGATCGTGCGGCGCCGCGTCCAGACCCTGCGCGCCCGCCTGGCGCTGGAGGCCTGATGCTGGACCTGGACATGAGCCCCTATGCCGCCTTCGTCTGGCCCGCCTGGGGGCTCAGCGCCCTGGTGCTGGGCGCGGTCGTGGCGCGCGCGGTCCTGTCGGCGCGTCGCTGGAAGACCGAGCTCAGGCGGCTGGAGGAAGACAGCGAGCGCCGGCCTCAAGCGACGCAAGGCGCGTTAGGCCAGCAACGATGACCCGCTGGCTGACGGTCATCCCCTTGGTCGTGCTGGCGGCCCTGGCCCTGTTGTTCATCGGCTGGTCGCTGCAGCGCGACCCCGAATACCGGCCCGACGCCGTGGTCGGCCAGGCGGTGCCGCAGACCGTGCTGCCGATCCTGCAGGGCGATGTCGCGGGCCCCCAGAACGTGGACCTGCAGACCGCCGGTGTCGGGCGGCCCATGCTGGTCAATCTGTTCGCCAGCTGGTGCGCGCCCTGCCGGATCGAGCACCCGCAGCTGATGGCGCTGAAGGCGCGCGGCGTGGCCGTGGTCGGGGTGGCCTACAAGGACGATCCCATCGCCACCCGCGCCTTCCTCGACGAACTGGGCGATCCCTTCACGATGGTTCTGGTCGATCGCGAGGGCCGGGCCGGGCTGGATTTGGGCGTTTCCGGCGTGCCCGAGACCTTCGCGGTGGACGCCATGGGCCAGATCGTGGCCAAGGCGTCCGGTCCGCTGCTGACCCAGGCCGACGTCGACCGCCTTGTCGAGGCGCTCGACGCGCCGGCGCGGCCCCTGCCGACGGCGCGCACGCCCGAGGAACTCGCCATGCAGCGGGGATCCACAGGCGGCTAGAGCGGCGTTAACCCTTTCTCGACAGGAATCATTAACCCTGTCGGAATGAGCGCGATCCGGCCCGACCTGCCCCCCAGCCTGCCCGCGGCGACGCCGGCGGCCTCACAGGTTCGCGCGGCCCAGGCGGCCTTCTTCCGAGCGGCGTTGAATGAGGTCGGGGCCGCGCCCGCCGCTCCCCGATCGGCACCGACGACCGAGCCCGAACCGGCTCGCGCGCAACGGCCGGGGGCCCTGCTGGATATTCGGGTCTAGGCGACCGGTTCCAGCGCCTTGGCCTTCTTGGGCTTTGCGGCCTTCTTGGGCGGTTCGGCGGTCTTCTTGGCGGCCTTCTCGGCCCGCTTGGCTTCCTTCTGAGCCTTCTTCAGGGCCTTGGCGTCGGCCTTGGCCTGGTCCGGCACGGCGTCGGCAGCCATCGACAGTTCCGACAACAGGTCCAGGAAGCCGTCCCGCTTGCCCTTGGGCAGAAGGGCCATGATGCGGCGATCGGCGGCCTCCACCCGGGGCCGGGCGGCCTCCAGCACGGCCTGGCCTTCGGGCGACAGACGCACGGCCTTGGCACGGGCGTCCAGCGCCGAGCGCTCGCGCGTCAGCAGACCCTTGGTGGTCATGCGGGCGACCAGATCGGCCAGGGTCGAGCGGTCGATACCGGTGGCCTTGACCAGATCGGTCTGGGTCAACCCCTCCTTGACCGAGACCGCCTCCATCACCGCGAACTGGCGTTGGGTCGGGCCGTCAGAGCCCAGTTCCTCGGAATAGATGTCCAGCGCCAGCTGCAGGGCGCGATGCATCAGATGGCTGGGGGACTCGGCGAGCGTGCCGGACCGTCGCGCCTGTTTGCCGGACTTCACCATGGAAACCGTATCCCCTCTTGCCGTGTGCGGAGGGTTATCAGCGCGGCTTTACGGTTTGACGACAGACAATGTCGAATGTGGTCAGGGGGCGGTGTCCGGTCGGGCGGGGGCCGACGGGTCGACAGGGCCCCCGGAGACCAGGTTCTTCATGATCAGCGGCACCTGGGCCAGGCCGAAGGCGGACGATGCGATCCACAGAACGCCGCGGAAGCTGACCCAGACATCAGCGGGATCGACGCCCTCCATGCCCAGACGCGCCGCGCCCCAGGCCACCAGGGCCTCGGACCGGACCGCCTCGTTCACCAGAGCGACCGCGAGAAAGAAAAAGCCGTAGCGGATCGTCAGGATGCGCCAGGCTCGGTCGTTGACCGGAATGACGGTGCCCAGCAGGGCCTTCAGCGGCTGTTTGCCCAACAAGGTGCCGCCCAGCAGGGCAATGGCAAGCGACGCGTTCAGCACCGTGACCTTCAGCTTCACGAACAGATCGTCGTTGAAGACGATCGTCAGCACCCCGAACACCAGGGCGAACCCGCCGACCAGAAGCGGCATCAGAGCCAGCCGCTTCTCGAACAGCAGGCCGACCGACACGGCCACGGCGGCGCCGGCCACGAGCGCCCAGGTCGCCTGGACCAGGGCTTCGTCGCCCGGAAGGCCCCGCAATCTCAGAACCAGGAACGCCAAGGCGAAGGCGGCGATGGCACCGAAATCCACCACCTGACGAATCCAGGTCGGCGGGGCGGCGGGCGCGGTCGGTTCGACGTCGCTCATCCTCAGTCCTCCAACCCCACCAGAGAGCGGGAAAACGCGCGGGCGTCGAAGGGTTGCAGATCGTCGATGCCTTCGCCGACGCCGATCAGCTTGATGGGGGCGTCGGACGCCTGGGCTACGGGCACCAGGACCCCGCCGCGCGCAGTGCCGTCCAGCTTGGTCATCACCAGGCCCGAGACGAAGGCGGCGCGGCCGAAAATCTGTTCCTGGGCCAGGGCGTTGCGCCCCACGGTCGCGTCCAGCACCAGCAGGGTCTCATGCGGGGCATCGGGATCGATCTTCTTCAGCACCCGCACGATCTTGAGCAGTTCGTCCATCAGGGCGGACTTGTTCTGAAGCCGTCCGGCCGTGTCGATCAGGACGACGTCGAACCCCTCCTCTCGGGCCTTGGTGTAGGCGTCGAAGGCCAGCCCTGCCGGATCGGCCCCGTCGCGGCGGCTCTCGAAATGGGCCCCGGCGCGCTCGGACCAGACCTTCAGCTGCTCGCGGGCGGCGGCGCGGAAGGTGTCGCCGGCGACGATCATCACCTTCGCGCCCTGACGGGTCAGCTCGGCCGCGATCTTGCCCAGGGTCGTGGTCTTGCCCGAACCGTTGACGCCGACGAACAGCACGACGAACGGCTTGATGCCTCCGCCAACACCGTCCGGCCCCAGGGGGTCGAAGATCGCCTGGCGCGGCAGCAGCTCGGCGGCGACCGCCTCGGCCAGCGCCTCCTTGACCTCGCGCTCGTCCGACACCTTGCCGAAACGCAGCTCGCGGAAGCGGGCGACGATCCGGTCCGTGGCCGCCGGCCCCAGGTCGCTTTCCAGCAGGTGCTCCTCCAACCGGTCGAGGGCGGCCTCGCTCAACGGCTCCTTGACGAAGGCACCGACCACCGTCTCGGTCATCTGCTGGCTGGACCGGGCCAGTCCAGCGCTCAGTCGCTGGAACCAGCCCTTCTTGGGCGCGTCGTTCATGGCTCGCCTTTAGCGGTCGCGAGGGCCGAGGTCACGGTCTATCGTGGTGTCCGACCGACTTAGGCTCTATATGAGCAAAACCCCAATCAGGACCCCGCCTTGGCCGAGCCCCACGCCTTTCACGCCCCCCGCGCCCACGGTTTCGTCCGCGTGGCGGCGGCGACGCCGGTGGTCCATGTCGCCGACCCGGCGGCGAACGCCGAAGAGCACCTGGCCCTGATCCGCCGTGCGGGCGAGGCCGGGGCCGACCTGGTCGTCTTTCCCGAGCTGAGCCTGTCGGCCTATGCCATCGACGACCTGCACATGCAGGCGGCCCTTTTGGACGCCGTGGAGGCGCAGCTGCCGGTGCTGGCCTGGGAGGCGGGCGAGGCGGGACTGGCAGCGGTGGTCGGGGCCCCGATCCGGCACGGTGACCGACTGCTGAACTGCGCCGTATTGCTGGCCGGAGGCGAGATCATCGGGGCGGTGCCCAAGACCTATCTGCCCAACTACCGGGAATATTACGAGAAACGCTGGTTCTCCCCCGGCGACGACATCGGGGTCGAGACCCTGCGGATCGCCGGGATCGACAGCTGGATCGGCACCCGGTTGCTGTTCGAGGCCGACGACCGGACGGGCTTCGTCGTGGGGCTGGAGGTCTGCGAGGACTTCTGGTCACCCCTGCCGCCCTCGACCCGCCAGGCGCTCGCGGGCGCGCGCATTCTCTGCAACCTGTCGGCGTCCAACATCGTCATCGGCAAGGCGGAAGAGCGAGCGATGCTGTGCGCCAGCCAGTCGGCCCGGGCCATGTCGGCCTATGTCTTCGCCGCCTCGGGATGGGGCGAATCCACTACCGACCTGGCTTGGGACGGCCAGGCGACGATCCACGAATTGGGGGCCTGCCTGGCCTCGGGCGAGCGGTTCTCGCTGGAGAACCATCTGACGCTCGCCGATGTGGACGTCGACCGGATCGGTCTGGACCGGCTCCGGAACGGCACCTTCGCCGACTGCGCGCGGCGCGAGCTGGACGAGGAAGGCTTCATCCGGCTGGGGTTCAGGGTGCGCGAGACGGCCGCGGCCGGCCCGCTGATCCGGCCGCTGGACCGCTTCCCCTTCGTGCCGGACGACCCGGCGCGGCTGGATCAGGACTGCTACGAGGCCTTCAACATCCAGGTCCAGGGCCTGATGCGGCGGATGACGTCCACGGGCTCGGAACGCATCGTCATCGGCGTCTCTGGCGGGCTGGACTCGACCCAGGCCCTGCTGGTCGCCTGCGGGGCCCTCGACAGGCTGGGCCTGCCCCGGACGAACATCCTCGGCTTCACCATGCCGGGCTTCGCGACATCGGACCACACCAAGTCCAACGCCTGGTCCCTGATGACCGCGCTGGGCGTCACGGGTGCCGAGATCGACATACGCCCGGCGGCGGAGCGGATGCTCCAGGACATCGGCCACGCCTATGCCGACGGCCAGCCGGTCCACGACATCACCTTCGAGAACGTCCAGGCGGGCCTGAGGACGGACTATCTGTTCCGGCTGGCCAATCAGAACCGGGCCTTCGTTCTGGGCACCGGCGACCTGTCGGAACTGGCGCTGGGCTGGGCCACCTATGGCGTCGGCGACCATATGAGCCACTACAACGTCAACGGCGGTGTCGCGAAGACCCTGATCCGGCATCTGATCCGCTGGGTCGCCGCGCGACCGGACATGGCGGGGGCTTCGGACACCCTGCATGCCATTCTGGACACGGAAATCTCGCCCGAACTGGTCCCGGCCGGGCCGGACGGAAGGATCCAGTCCACGCAAGACACCGTCGGGCCCTATGCCCTGAACGACTTCTTCCTGTTCCACATCACCCGCTACGGCATGAGCCCGTCCAAGGTGGCCTTCCTGGCGCATCAGGCCTGGGGCGACGCGGGGCGGGGCGAGTGGCCGGCGCACCATCCCGACAGCGACCGGGTCGCCTACGACCTGGCGACCATCAAGAGCTGGCTGCGAAAATTCCTGGTGCGCTTCTTCCAGACCAGCCAGTTCAAGCGTTCGGCCCTGCCCAACGGGCCCAAGGTCGTGACGGGAGGCTCCCTGTCGCCGCGCGGCGACTGGCGCGCGCCATCGGACGGCACGGCGCGGACGTGGCTCGACGAACTGGACGCGAACGTCCCGGACGGCTGAGAGGTCAGAAGCGGAAGATGGATTCCAGCCGGACCCGGGGCTGGGCGCGGCGGTTCGTCTCGGCGGCGCGGGCCGGATCCTGTTCGGGCGCGGCAAGGCCTGCGGCGGCTCCGACGCGCAGGCGCGGCGACAGCCGATAGTAGGCCCCGGCCTCGACATCGCCCCAGTCGGCCTCGCGGCCCACGGGCTGGTTCAGGTTGAAATCCAGGCCCCAGCGGCCATTCTCGTTCCAGCGCAGGCCGCGACGCGGAGCGGGGGTCGGAGCCGTGCGCTGAGCGGCGGAGGCCTCGGCCAGGCTGACGGCGGGCGCGCGCGAACGGCTCTGAGCGGACGCGTCATCGCTCACGCCACCGAGGGCGGCGAGCCCGACAACCCCGGCGATGATGACCGACAGCCGCATTTCCAACCCTTGGCATCGCCGGTCTTCGCCGACGAGGCATTCTCTGAACTCGGCGTTTCCACCTAAGGACACCGCGATTAGACATCGGTGGTCCGCCCGGTCAACGCAACCCGTGCTCTGGGCACCGGTTCCCGCCGTTCTTGCCGACGCCTGTGGCGCAAGCGTCACGGGAATGCGGCGGCCGGGTGTTCAGGCGAGAGGCGAGCGCTGCGGTACGGGGGTCGGCGGTGTTTGCCTTGTCATCGCCCCTTTTCACCGTGTTATAGAGCTTCGCTTCGCGGAGCGCCGTGCAATCGGGCCCACGCGAACGCCTTCAATCGGTTGGAGACTTCCCTCGATGAGCTTCGTTCGCGGCAAGACGGTCGTTGTGACCGCCGTCCTGATGGCCTCGGGCCTGGCCTTGGCCGGCTGCGGCGGCGGGTTGTTCGGGGGCGGTCGTCAGGCCGAACGCGCCGATGTTCAGGCGGGGATCGGCGTCAACGGCTACCTGTGGCGCGCCACCCTGGACACGCTCAGCTTCATGCCGCTGCTGACCGCCGATCCGTGGGGCGGGGTCGTGAACTACGACTGGTACGTCAATCCGCAGACGCCGAACGAGCGTTTCAAGGCGACGGTCTTCATCCTGGACACCCGCCTGCGCGCCGACGCCCTGAACGTCACGGTCACCAAGGAAGTCCGCGACGCCGCCGGCGGCTGGACCGCCGCGCCCGTCGCCGCCCAGACCGAGGCGGACCTCGAGAACGCCATCCTGACCCGGGCGCGTCAGCTCAACCTGTCCAACGCGGGCTGACGACGTCTCCTCCCTGTCGCCGCAGGCGATGGGGAGGTGGATGCGAGCCCTTGCGAGCAGACGGAGGGGTTCTTGACGCCCCCCGAGCGAGTCCGCTTCAAGAGCCCCTCCGTCTCGTCGGCTTTCGCCGCCGAGCCACCTCCGCATCGCCAAGCGGCGACAGGGAGGAGACTCGACAAGGAACCCCGTGCCCGCCTCTCCGACCCGCTACGACCCCAAGACCATCGAACCGCGCCAGCAGGCCCGCTGGGCGGACGCCAATGCCTTCGTCACCCGGGACACGGGCCGCCAGAAGTACTATGTCCTTGAAATGTTTCCCTATCCTTCGGGGAACATCCATATGGGGCACGCCCGCAACTATGTGATGGGCGACGTGGTGGCGCGTCACAAGCGGGCCATGGGGTTCGACGTCCTGCATCCCATGGGCTGGGACGCCTTCGGCATGCCGGCCGAGAACGCGGCCATGGAGCGCGGCATCCATCCCAAGGGCTGGACCTACGACAACATCGCCACCATGCGCGAGCAGCTGAAGCTGCTGGGCCTGTCGCTGGACTGGAGCCGCGAGTTCGCCACCTGCGACCCCGAATACTACGGCAAGCAGCAGGCCTGGTTCCTGGAACTGTACCGGCGCGGCCTGGTCTATCGCAAGGACGGGGTCGTCAACTGGGACCCGGTCGACAACACTGTCCTGGCCAATGAGCAGGTGATCGACGGGCGCGGCTGGCGTTCCGGGGCCCTGGTCGAGAAGCGCAAGCTGAACCAGTGGTTCCTGCGCATCACCGACTATGCCGACGACCTGATCGAAGGCCTGTCCACGCTGGACCGCTGGCCCGACAAGGTCCGGCTGATGCAGGAGAACTGGATCGGCCGATCCAAGGGCGCGACCCTGTGGTGGGACGTCGCCGAGGTTCCCGCCTTCCTGGCCAATGCGCCGGAGGGTCAACCGAGCCACGACCGCGACCCGATCGAGGTCTACACGACCCGGCCCGACACCCTGTTCGGCGCCAGCTTCATCGCCCTGGCTCCTGACCATAAGCTGACCAGGACGATCGCCGAGCACCGGCCGGACGTCGCGGACTTCGTGAAAGCCTGCGCCCAGACCGGAACCAGCGAGGCCGATATCGAAAAGGCCGAGAAGCTGGGTGTCGATCTGGGGGTGCGGGTGCGCCACCCCTTCGATCCCGAAAAGACCCTGCCTGTTTGGTCAGCGAACTTCGTGCTGTCGACCTATGGCTCGGGGGCCATCTTCGGCTGTCCGGGTCATGACCAGCGCGACCTGGACTTCGCCCGCAAATACGCCCTGCCGGTCCTGCCTGTCGTCCGGCCGGACGGCACCGAGACCGTCGAAATCGCGACCGAGGCCTACGTCGGACCCGGCCGCATCTTCAACTCGGACTTTCTGGACGGCCTTTCGGTCGAAGAGGCCAAGGCCGAAGCGATCCGTCGGCTGGAAGCCTCGGGCCACGGCAAGGGCGCGACCATCTATCGGCTGCGCGACTGGGGCGTGAGCCGCCAGCGCTATTGGGGCTGCCCGATCCCGGTCATCCACTGCGAGGCCTGTGGGGTGGTGGAGGTTCCGGCCGATCAGCTGCCTGTCGTCCTGCCCGACGACGTGACCTTCGACGTGCCCGGCAATCCGCTGGACCGGCACCCGACCTGGAAGCACGTCCAATGTCCCTCATGCGGGGCCGACGCCCGGCGCGAGACCGACACGCTGGATACCTTCGTGGATTCCAGCTGGTATTTCGCCCGCTTCACCGACCCGACGGCGGCCGAGCCGATCAATGCCGAAGCGGCCAACCGCTGGCTGGCGGTGGATCAGTACATAGGCGGCGTCGAGCACGCGGTGCTGCACCTGCTTTATGCCCGCTTCATCACCCGGGCCCTGTCGGACGCCGGGATGTTGTCGGTGAAGGAGCCGTTCGCGGGCCTGTTCACGCAAGGCATGGTGGTCCACGAGACCTATCGTCGGACCGACGGCGCCTGGGTCGAACCCACCGACGTGGACCTGTCCAACGACGCTGGCGTCCGCTCGGCTCGCCAGCGGTCCACCGGCGAGACCCTGATCATCGGCGACATCGAGAAGATGTCGAAATCCAGGAAGAACGTCGTGGCCCCGGCCGAAATCCTCGAGAGCCACGGCGTGGACGCCGGCCGCCTGTTCGTGCTGTCCGACAGCCCGCCCGAGCGCGATGTGCAGTGGACGCCCGGCGGCGTCGAGGGGGCCAGCCGCTTCGTCCAGCGGGTCTGGGCCCTGTTCGACGGCTTCGACCCCGACGCGTCGGCCTCGGATCAGGACGCCGCCCTGATCCGGGAGACCCACAAGGCTATCAAGGCGGTGTCCGAAGGGGTCGAGGGCTTCCGCTTCAACTCCGCCATCGCCAAGCTCTATGCCTTCGTGGCCACCGTACGGGACCACGACGGCGCGGGCGGTGCGGCCCGGCGCGAAGCCCTGTCGGCGCTGGCCCGGCTGATCGCTCCCTTCACCCCGCACCTGGCGGAGGAATGCTGGACCCGGCTGGGCGAGACCGGAATGGTGCTGGACGCCGCCTGGCCCACCTATGATCCGGCGCTGGCGGCCGACGACGACGTCGTCCTGCCGATCCAGATCAATGGCAAGCGCCGTGGCGAGATCACGATGCCGCGCGGGGCCGATCCCAAGGCCGTCGAAGCCGAGGCGCTCGCCAACCCGGCCGTCCAGGCGTATCTGGAGGCCAATGGCCAATCCATCCGCAAGGTGATCGTGGTGCCCGACCGTATCGTCAACCTGGTGGCCGGCTGATGCGCGCCCTCTCCGCCCTCGTCGTGGCCAGCGGCCTGTTGCTGACGGGCTGCGGCTTCACCCCGATATACGCCGAGACGGCCGAAGGCTCGCCGCTGCGCCGAATCGCGGTGTCGACCCAGGACGACCGGCTCGGCTATCGCCTGCGCGAACAGCTGGAAGACGCCCTGGCCTGGGACCGGTCCGCCGCGCCCCTCTATCGCCTGGAGACGGCGGTGGAGCAGAACCGTCGGCCCCTGGGTCGCAGGATCGACGATACGGCCACACGCTATGAGCTGACCGTGCGCGCCGCCTGGACCTTGACGCCGATCGCGTCCGGCACGCCCCTGACCGGCAGCCAGTCGGTCACCACCACCTATGCCGCCGCCGACCAGCCCTATGCAGCGATCGCCGCCCAGCAGGACGGCGAGGACCGCGCCGCCGCCGAACTGGCCCGGTTGATCCGGCTGGACCTGATGCGGGCCCTGGCGGGGTGATTCTCGCGAAGCGGCCGGAGGTTGATCGCTTCCTGTCCAAGCCCGAGGTGGGCGTCCGCGCCGCCGTGATCCATGGCAAAGACCGGTCCGGGGTCGCCGAGCGCGCCGAGATCCTGTGCAAGGCGATCACGCCCGATCTGAACGACCCCTTCAATGTCACCGTCCTGACCGACAGCGACATCGACGCCGACGAGAGCCGGCTGGAAGAGGCCCTGACCGCCCTGTCGATGATCGGCGGGCGGCGCCTGGTGCGCGTGCGACTGGGTTCCGAAAAGGCCTCTGTCGACAAGGCGGTCGCCGCGGCGCTCAAGACCCACGGTGAGGGTGGCTACAATCCCGAGGCCATGCTGGTGGTCGAGGCCGGGGCTCTGGGCCGCGACTCCGCCCTGAGGAAGGCCGCCGAGGCCGGCAAGGCCAGCGTCGGCATCGCCTGCTACGAGGACGAGGCTGGCGACATTGCCCGGATGACGCGCGAGGCCCTGGCCGGCGACAAGGTCGGCCTGACCTCGGACGCCCTGGCCGCCTTCGTTTCCCGGCTGCCCAAGGAGCGTGGCCTGATGCGTCAGGAGATCGAGCGTCTGGCCCTGTATATCGGCCCGGGCTCCGGTCGGACGATCGACGTCGATGAGCTGGAGGTCCATCTGGGCGTCGAGGCCGACGCCTCCCTGTCGGACGCGGCATTGCAGGCCTTCGGCGGGCGGCCCGGTCCAGCGCAGGGGGGTCTGCGACGCGCCCTGGCGGAGGGAGAGAGCGCGGTCATGGCGGTCCGCTCGGCCTCGATCCATCTGGCGAAGCTGCGCCGGATCAATGTGTTGCAGGCCTCCGGCGTCGGAGCCAAGGAAGCCGCCAAGGCCTCGGGCGTCTTCTGGAAGCAGGAGGCCGAGATGCTGCGCCAGGCTCGCGCCTGGAGGTTGGACCAGCTGGACGCGGTTCAGGACAGCGTCAATGCGGCGGACGTCATGACCAAGACCACCGGCATGCCCGAGCATCTGATCGCCGAGCGCCTGCTGCTCGAAGTCGCCGCGCGGGCCCGGCGGCTGGGGCTCTAGATCAGGGACGTCAGCCGCGCATTGGCCAGGTCCGCCATGACGCCGGTCACCTGGGCGCCCGATCCGGTCTGGACCATCAGTTTGGCCAAGTGCTGCGACAGTGCGCGGGTGTCGACCTGGACCATGGCCCATCCGAGAAACAGCTGCGACTGCACCGGCCAGCGCGCGAGGACGCGCACATTGCGGTGGCGCTCGTCCGTCGAGATCGTTTCCATGAGGGTCGTCAAGGCCTCAGGCTCGCCCTCCAGCACCTGGACGAATGTGCCGTCGTGCAGGGCCAGAGCTCCCGTCATGCGACGGCGGGCGTTGTTGCGGACCGATGTGGCGACGATGGCCGACAGGTCCATGGGGCCGTCGGCCGGGGTGACCGCGTCGCTGCGATAGACGACGCGCTCGAGAAGGGAAGCCATGGATACTGTTGGTCCGGCGGCGAATCCGCCCGTCATCTAGGCCCGTTTCGCTGGTGCTCCAAACGCCTTGTCTTCAGCGCGGGACCAGACGCCACATCCGCAGGGGGTGGCGAACCGCCCCGGCCTCGTTCCCTGCCGCCGCGCCGCGACCCATGTAGAGATCGGCCCGAACCGGTCCGCGAATGGCGGACCCGGTGTCCAGCGCCATCACGAGCCCGGAATAGCTGCCGCGCGCCCCACGGAGGTTGCCGCCCTCGGCCGAGATCCAGACCAGATCGCCATAGGTCCAGCTGGCGGGATCGACGGCGATGGCGCGCCGGGCCGGCAGGGACACCCCTGCGGCGCCCGCCGGGTCGCCTCCGTCATCCAGATCGAGCGCGAAATAGATGTAGCGAGGATTGAGCGCCGTGACGGCCCGGGCGTGGCGTCCCCGCCGCGCCGCCAGCCACGCCCGGATCGCGTCGCCCGAGGTGCCGTCGGCGGGCAGGAGGCCCTGGTCGGCCATCGGCCGGGCGATGCCGACGAAGGGTCGGCCATTGTCGGCGGCATAGGCGGCCCGGGCCTTGGACCCGTCCTCGAAGGTCAGATAGCCGGAACCCTGAATCTGGAGGAAGAACAGGTCCTCGGCCCGCATCCAGGCCAGGGGCGTCGACGGCGGCGGCCCGGCCTCGATCTCGGCCCGCGCCGGCCCGACCCAGCCCCGGGCCCATCCCTCGGGCCGGCCCAGAACCGGCGTGTCGAAAACCCCGTCCGGCACCCGCCGGGCTTGGTACTCCGGAGCGAAATAGGCGGTCAGCAGGCCCGGGCCACCGTCGGCGGTTTCGGCCTGCACGACCGAGAACCCGGTCTCGAAGAAGGCCCGCGCCATCGATGGGGTCACCGGCCGGGAGGTCTGCTGGATCAGGCGACCGCGCTCACACTGTCGGACGGCCGCAGGATCGCGCGCGACCCGACAGGTCTGAACATAGGCGAAGAAGGCCGCGAGATGATCCTCGTCCGCCCAGCCAGCGAGGCTCGTCGGCGCAGACAGACCGGTCGGCGACGGAGCTGGATCCGACGGGGAGGGCGCGATCGGTGTGCCCGTCGCGCAACCGGCGACAAGGAGCCCAAGGACGCCGAGCCACAGCCCGGCGGTCCCGGCGGCAGGGCCTCTCCCGCTCACGCGTTGGCGGGTTCGACGCGAGCCAGGACCCAGTTCGGGTCGGACGCGCCCAGCGAGCGTTCGAACGTCCAGTGTTCGGCGGTCCGACGCTCCTCGATGCGCGGCTCGGCCGGGGCGCCGGGCGTGGCCTCTTCCGCCGGGGGCAGGATCCTGGAGCGCAGTTCCGCGAGGAAGCGGACCTTGGCGACGGCGCGATCGCCCTCTGCCGAAGCCAGCTCGAGGTCGGCGCGGGGCGGTTGCAGGAACTCGACCTGTTCGGTCTCTCCGCGGGTTTCACGCGCTGTGATCCCGGCCTCGAAGGATTCCAGCACCGTCGGCGTCAGCAGGGGCTTCAGCGCCGCCCGGTCGCCGGCCGCATAGCCGCGCACGATGGTCTCATAGGCCTGACGCGCGCCCTCGATGAACTTGGCGGGGTCGAAGGCGGGGTCGCGGGCCCGGAGCGAGGCGGCGGCGGCCAGGGTCGCGGCGTCCAGGCCCGGCGCGCGGGCCGCGGGCTCGGGCACGGCGGCACCGGCCGGCAGGACCGGAGCCTTGGCGCCGTCCTCGGGCTGACGGCCGACCTTCTTGCCCAGCACGTTGTAGAGCTGGAACAGGACGATGGCCGCGATCACGGCGAAGATCACGATCGAGAATTCTACCGGCACGGGGTCTTCCTGACGTTGGCGTCCTTCGGCACGGACCGGATGGACGAACTCGGTTGGACGATTAGGGGCCTATATAGGCGGGCGCAAGGCGAGGCGCACCCGTCCGCATCCGTCGGGCGAGCGTTGCGACATCGCGTCCCCGGTGCTAGTCGCGCGGGCCTTGTCCCCATCTCCGCATGAACGACTGATCCGCACATGACCGACGCGCCCCTCTCCAACAGCCCGGCCGCCGACACGACTGGGGCCGCCGCTCAGCCGACCATGCCGGGCTTCCGCATCCTGGCCCAGTATGTGCGCGACCTGTCGTTCGAGAACCCGCGCGCGCCCGACAGCCTGCGCATCGAGGGCAAGCCCTCGATCGACATGGGCGTCGAGCTGAACGCTTCGGGCCGCCCCGACGGCCTTTTCGAGGTCGACCTGAAGCTGTCGATCAAGGCCTCGACGGAAGCCTCGCCGGTGTTCCAGGTTGAACTGTTGTACGGCGGACTGTTCCAGCTGCAGGGCGTCAGCGACCAGGACATCGAACCGATGCTGCTGATCGAATGCCCGCGCTATCTGTTCCCCTACGCCCGCGAGATCGTGGCCCGGGCGACGGCGGACGGCGGCTTCTATCCGCCCTTCATGCTGGACCCGATCGACTTCGCCGGCATCTATGCCGCCCGCATGCAGCAGGCCGCCCAGGCGCCGGGCGCCGCCTGATCGCTCAAGCCGGCTCGGTCTGCAGCCCATAGCCGGCCCAGAGCGACCGGTCCTTCAGCGTCTCGATCAGAAACGCCCTGTGGGCCTCGGCCTCAGCCGGGTGCAGCCGGGGCGACAGCGGGCGTGGGCGCGGCGCATAGCCGCCGATCACGGCCTGTCCCGTCGCGGCCTGGGCCCCGGTGCGCGCCGACAGGTCCAGCACCCGCTCCTTGCCGCCCTTCAGTTCCAGATAGACCTCGGCCAGCAGGCGGGCGTCGATCAGGGCCCCGTGCAGGGTCCGCTCGACCAGCGAGACCTTGAACCGTTTGCACAGGGCATCCAGCGAGTTGGCCATGCCCGGGAACCGCTTCTGGGCCAGGGCCAGGGTGTCGATCCAGCGCGTCTCGTGGATCAGGGCCCATCCGCACAAGCCGCACTCGTGGTCGATGAAGGCCCGGTCGAAGGCGGCGTTGTGGGCGATCACCGGCGCGTCGCCGATGAAGTCCATCAGGTCCGACACGATCTCGGCGAACTTCGGGGCCCCACGCACCTTGTCGTCGGTGATGCCGTGGACCTTGATCGCGCCCTCGGGGATCAGGCGCTCTGGATTGACCAGTCGGTGAAAGGTCCGGCCGGTCGGGAGCAGGTCCTCGATCTCGATGCAGCCGACCTCGATCAACCGGTCGCCCGTCCTGGGGTCGAAGCCGGTGGTTTCGGTGTCGAGGACGATTTCGCGGGCCATAGGGGGTGATCCCGAAAAATATGGGCGGTTCTCGGATCAGATCACGCCCACCAAGGAATGCCTTAATGAATCGGTTCGTCGGCCGGGGAAAGAGGTCGGGCACGGGGTTTCCAGCCTGGCGAGAGCACCATCCCCACGATTTCCGCGACCCGCTCTCGCGCGACCTCGAGCCCGTGGCCGGTGTCGATGACGAAATCGGCGCGGCGACGTTTCTCGGCGTCCGGCATCTGGCGCGACAGGATCGCCTCGAACCGCTCCTCGGTCATCCCGGGACGGGCCAGCACCCTTCGCCTTTGCGTTTCCGCATCGGCGGTGACGACCACCACCGCATCCACAGCCCGGTCGCCGCCGGTCTCGAACAGCAGGGGGATGTCCAGGACCGCAAGCCGGACCCCTGACGCCCGTGCCGCTTCCAGGTCCGCCAGCCGGCCCGCCGCGACCAGGGGGTGGACGATCGTCTCCAGTCGGCGAAACGCCGTGTCGTCGCGGCCCAGGGCCTCGGCCAGTCGTGCCCGGTCCACCACTTCATCGACGACCACGCCTGGAAAGGCCTCGCCCACGGGACCGACGGCAGCCCCGCCCCGCGAATAAAGGCCATGAACCGCGTCGTCGGCGTTCCACACCAGGGCGCCGTGGTTGGCGAACATGGCCGTCGTGGTCGACTTGCCCATGCCGATGGAGCCGGTCAGGCCCAGCAGGATCACCCGGCCTCTCCCAGATGGGCCAGCAGCATCGGCCGGGGATCCAACGGCGGCGGCTCCGCGCCAAAGATCGCCCGGAACGACGGACCCGCCTGGCCGATGAGCATGGCCAGGCCATCGACCGTCGGGAGGCCGCAGGCCCGGGCGGCGTGAAGGAAGGGCGTCACGACCGGGCGATAGGTCATGTCCATGACCACCGTGCCGGGCGCGAGCTGCGATGGGTCCAGCTCTGGCGTGACGCTGAGAGCGTTGATCACCAGCCGGGCGTCGCCGAAGCCCTCGCCGACCCCGGCGGCCCGGACGGTGCCGCCCAGGTCGGCCGCGAGCGCCTCCGCCCTTGACCGCGTGCGATTGACGATCCGAACGTCAGCCCCCGCCCCGGCGAGGCCAGCGGCTGCCGCCCGCGCGGCCCCTCCGGCCCCCAGCAGGACGACCCGCGCGCCGTCGAGATCCAGCATGGGGGCCTGATCCGAAAGCGCGAGCAGCATACCTTCGCCATCCACGCTGTCGGCCGCGACGGCCCCGTCCTGAAAGACCAGGATGTTGGCCGATCCGCTGGAGCGCGCCGTCGCCGACGCCGAATCCGCCAGTGCGAAGGCCTGTTCCTTGAACGGCGCGGTGACATTTATCCCGGCGAGCATTCCGGCGCGGCCGGCCACGACCAAGGCCTCGAAGCCCGCGGCGTCCACCGGCGCGAACGGCACATAGGCGGCGTCCATCCCCGCCGCGGCGATCCAGGCGTTATGGATGACGGGGCTGAGCGAACGGGTCACCGGCTGACCGGCGATCCCTCCGACCCGGGCAGCGCCGGTGATGAGGGGGCGGGTCACGTCTCGATGACCCCGGCGCGCCGCAGCTCCGCCAGCACCGGCCAGAGCGGCATGCCCAGGACGGTGAAATAGTCGCCCTCGACCCGATCGAACAGCTGAGCGCCCATTCCCTCCAGTCGGTAGGAGCCGACACAGGCCAGCAGGGCCACTTCTCCCTCCGACTGAAGATAGGTCTCCAGGAAGGCGTCGGAAAAGGCGCGCATGGACATCCGGGCGGTGTCCACGTCCGACCAGACCACGGTTCCGTCCCGCGCCAGCGCCGCTGCGGAATGCAAGGCATGCGTCCGACCCCGCATGGCCGAGAGCCGCGTTCTGGCCTCCTCGAGGCTCGCGGCCTTGGACATCAGACCGCCGTCGAAGGCCAAGGTCTGGTCCGAGCCCAGAACCCAGGCTTCGGGGTCACGTCGCGACACGGCCAGCGCCTTCGCGCGGGCCAGGTTCAGCGCGAGCTGGTCGGGCGCATGATCCGGCAGGGACGCCTTGATCGCGTCCTCGTCGACGCCGGCGTCCTCGGTGGAGAATGTGACGCCGGCCCCAGTCAGCATGGCGCGGCGCGCCGAGCTGCGCGATGCGAGGATCAGACGTTCACCGCTCACCAGGAGGCTCCGAGACGGGTCGTCCGCCGTTCGTTCAGAAGGTTCAGGATCGCCGCCGCCGTCTCCTCGACCGAGCGGCGGGTAACATCGATCGTGGGCCAGCCGCGCCGTTCGAACGCCCGACGCGCCTTGATCGTCTCCTCGCGAACGGCGTCCGGCTCGACATAGGAGGAGGCGTGATTGGCGTTCAGCCCGTCCAGGCGGTTGCGCCTGATCTGCACCAGGCGATCGGGCGACACCGTCAATCCCACGACGAGAGGGTTCTTGAGCCCCACCAGCCGCTCCCCATCCTCCTGGCCGGGCACCAGGGGCACGTTCGCCGCGCGGACCCCCCGATGCGCCAGATAGATGCAGGTCGGGGTCTTGGAGGTCCGGCTGACCCCCACCAGGACCACATCGGCCCCTTCCAGCTGCTCGGCCGTGCCCTGGCCGTCGTCATGGGCCATGGCATAGTCCAGCGCCCCGATCCGGTTGAAATAGTCGTGGTCGAGCGCGTGCTGGGCCCCGACCCGGGTCGACAGGGCCGCGCCCAGGTAGCGCGACAGGGCCCCGACCAACGGATCCAGCGCACCGATGTGCGGCATGTCCAGCTGCCGGCAGCCTTCTTCCAGCTGCGCTCTCAGATCGCGGTCGACGATGGTGTGCAGAACGACGCCGGGCGCGGCCGCGACCTCGGCCAGAACCCGCTCCATCTGCTTGTCGGATCGCACCAGGGCATAGATGTGTTCGATCGGGATCACCCCGTCGAACCGGGCCGTCACCGCCTTGGCCATGGCATTCAGCGTCTCCCCGGTCGAATCCGAGACCAGGTGGACATGGAAATAGGTGGCCAGGCGCGACGCCCCGGTGGGGCGCGCCGGGCTCACGACGGCACCCGACAGAGGATGACTGGGGCGTGCAGGACGATAATGGCTCTGATTCCTGTGGACCGGACGGGGCGCCGAACGACCCGTCCCGAGGTCCGATCCCTATAGCGCGGGCCGGAGGAGGGCGCGAGACGGGATGGGATCGGACAGCGGCGGCGGTCCGGACCCGGATCATCCCATGGCTGAAAGCCCTTCCTCGTTTCGCTGGGGAAATCCTTAACGAGGCGTTAACGGCGCCCAGGCCGATGGCAAACACGCCGACCCGCCAAGGTCCCCCTGTTAAGGATTCGTTAGGATCTGTCCCCGCTTTCGACAGGCTGTCACACGGGCGTCGTGAGGCCTCCTGCTCGATCTGGAAAAGCCGCCTTTCGAGGCGGATGAGCGACGATCCATCCCCTCCGTCCCGGCCCCTGCCTTCTTCCTCCATTCTTTTCTCGAATCCTGATCAGGATAAGAGGAAGACCCTGGGCTTGAGGGGATCGCCGTGGCCCCGTAAAGCCAAGTCATGAGCACCACGCCTTCGTTGATCCGTGTCCTTCGGGGCGAGACTCTCGACCGTCCTCCGGTCTGGTTCATGCGCCAGGCGGGCCGGTATCTGCCGGAGTATCGCAAACTGCGGTCCGAAGCGCCGGACTTCATCGCCTTCTGCCTGAACCCGGAGATGGCCGCCGAGGCGACGATGCAGCCGATGCGGCGTTTCGGCTTCGACGCGGCGATCGTCTTCGCCGACATCCTCCTGATCCCGCAGGCGCTGGGCCAGAAGGTCTGGTTCGAGACGGGCGAAGGCCCGCGTCTGGGCGAACTCCCGTCCGTCGAGCGGATGCGCGAGCTGACGGCCGGCGCCGGTCAGGCCCTGTCGCAGGTCGGAGAGAGCCTCAGCCGCGTCCGCGCCGAACTGGAGCCGCACCGGGCCCTGATCGGTTTCGCCGGAGCGCCGTGGACCGTCGCCACCTATATGCTGGACGGCGGCCGCGACACGATCGGCAAGGGCGAGCGCGCCACCGCCCGGTCCTATGCCTATGCCGAGCCGGAAAAGGTCGATGAGGTTCTGGCCATCCTGGTCGAGGCGACCGCCCATTATCTGAAGATGCAGGCCGATGCCGGAGCCGACGCGCTGAAGATCTTCGAGAGCTGGGCGGAAGGGTTGCCCGACGATCTGTTCGAACGCCTGGTGCTGAAGCCGCATCAGGCCCTGATCGCCCGGGTCCGTGAGCTCGGCGTTACCGTGCCCCTGATCGGCTTTCCGAGGGGTTCGGCCCTGCACGCCGACCGCTATGCCCGCGACGTCGATGTTCAGGGCGTGGCGCTGGACACCGCCTGCTCGCTGGAGCGCGGCCGCGAGGTCCAGAAGATCAAGCCGATCCAGGGCGCGCTGGATCCCCTGCTGCTTCGCGTGGGCGGTGCGGCGCTGGACCGCAGGGTGGATCAGCTTGTGGAAGCCTGGGGCTCCGGGCCATGGATCTTCAACCTGGGCCACGGCATCCTGCCGGACGTGCCGATCGCTCATGTCGAGCAGGTGTTGAAGCGGATCGGGGCGCAGTGACGCTAGCCAGGGGGGCGAGCTCACCCAATCGGGCCAACGGTCGCCGGATCGCGGTCGTCCTGTTCAACCTGGGCGGGCCCGACGACGCGGCGACGGTCAAGCCGTTTCTGTTCAACCTGTTCAACGACCCCGCGATCATCGGATTGCCGGGGTTCGCGCGCACACCGCTCGCCCGGTTGATCGCGTCGCGTCGCGAAGCCAGCGCCCAGGCCAACTACGCCCAGATGGACGCCGGCGGCGGATCGCCGCTGAAGGCCGAGACCACCAAGCAGATGGACGCGCTCGACGCCGCCCTCAACGCCTTGCTTCCGGGCGATGATGTCAAGAGCTTCATGGCCATGCGCTACTGGCACCCCCTGACCGATGAGGCGGCGATCGATGTCGCCGCCTGGGGTCCGGACGAGGTGGTGCTATTGCCGCTCTATCCGCAGTTCTCGACCACCACGACGGAGTCCTCGCTCAAGGCGTGGAACGCCGCCTATGCCGGGTCGGGCCGGACGCGCACCATCTGCTGCTATCCCGGTCTCGACGGCTGGGTCCGGGCCCAGGCCGAGGGCGTGCGGCTGAAGCTGGACGAGGCCGTCCGCGAGCATCCCGGCAAGCCCATCCGCGTCCTGTTTTCGGCCCACGGCATTCCCGAGAAGCTGGTGACCGGCAAAGGCGACCCCTATCAGGAGCAGGTGGAAGCCACCGTCGCCCGCGTCGCCGAGGCGGCGGGACTGTCCGACTGGCTGCTGTGCTATCAAAGCCGCGTTGGACCCCTGAAATGGCTGGGGCCGTCGACGCCCGACGCCATCGTCGAGGCCGGCAAGGCGGGGCTGGGCGTGGTCATCACCCCGATCGCCTTCGTCTCCGAACATATCGAGACCCTGGTCGAGCTCGACATCGAATACGGCGAACTGGCTCATGAGGCCGGCGTCCACCCCTATCTGCGTGTGCCCGCGGTCGGCACCGCGCCCCTGTTCATCGACGGTTTGGCGGGGGCGGTGGCCGAGAGCCTGGGCCGGATCGGGACCGCGCCGGCGGGCCCCGGCTGCCAGGGTCGGTGGAAGGCCTGTCCGTGCCAGCGCGAGAGGCTCGCCGCATGAACCTCTACGATCTTGCCCGGGGCCTGCACATCCTGGCGGTGATCGCCTGGATGGCCGGTTTGCTGTTCCTGCCGCGCCTCTACGCCTATGACGCCGAACAGGCCGACAAGCCTGAGCCTCTGCGGGGCGAGATGCGCGCGCTGCTGCGGCTGTGGCAGACGCGGATGCTCAAGATCATCCTCAACCCCGCGATGGTCCTCGCCCTTGTGCTGGGTCTGTGGCTGATCCACCTGGGGGGCGCGGTGATCCTGACCCAGCCGTGGATCTGGGCCAAGCTGGTCGGGGTCTTCCTGCTCCTGGGCTGGCACGGCTTTCTGGTCGCGGAGCGTAAGCGCATCTCCGCCGGGATCTCGACCCGGACCTCGAAATTCTGGCGGATGACCAACGAAGTCCCCTTCGTGCTGGCCGTCCTGATGGTCCTGTCCGTTACCCTGGAATGGACGTTCTGAGCCGCGACGCTTGACCCGAACCCTCGGTTCGTGGTTCCGCTGATGCCGAGGCGTCCGTTCGGGCGCTGCCCTTCTCTCCGCATCGACCGATCGCTGGCCCCCCTTCGCGGGACACCGGCCGCCTTTGGACCCGATGCCCTCCCATCCGGCCGAAAGGCCAATACTTTCAGCCCTGCCCGTTCCGTCGCCCTGCGTCGGTCCGTTCGGCGGCGCGCATCCGAGCCTTTCCATGTCCGATACCCACGATACCGACGCCCCGATCGCAGAGACCGAAGAGGTGCTGAGCTCCGGCACCAGCCCGGAAACGGGCGAGGCCGATGGCGTCAATGACGCGGACGCCGCCGCCGACCTGGGCGATGACGCCGAAGCCGAGGACGACGGCGAGCCCGTCGTCCCGTCCGGCCGCATCACGCTCGAGGAGCTGAACGAGAAGACCCCGGCCGACCTGGTCGCCTTCGCCGAACAGCTGGAGGTCGAGAACGCCTCGAACCTGCGTAAACAGGACCTGCTGTTCGCCATCCTCAAGGCGCTCGCCGAGGAAGAGGTCGAGATCATCGCCGACGGCGTGCTGGAGATCCTGCCCGACGGCTTCGGCTTCCTGCGCAGCTCGGACGCCAACTATCTGCCCGGTCCGGACGACGTCTATGTCTCGCCGTCCCAGATCCGCCGCTTCGGCCTGCGTTCGGGCGACACCATCCACGGGGCCGTCCGCGCGCCGCGCGAGGGCGAGCGCTATTTCGCGCTGCTGAAGGTCGACACGATCAATCTGGAAGACCCCGAAGCGGTCAAGACCAAGGTCCTGTTCGACAACCTGACCCCGCTCTATCCCGAAGAGCGGCTGCACATGGAAATCCAGGATCCGACGCTGAAGGATCGTTCCGGCCGGGTCATCGACATCGTCGCGCCGCTGGGCAAGGGCCAGCGTTGCCTGATCGTGGCCCCGCCGCGTGTCGGCAAGACGGTGATGCTGCAGAACATCGCCAAGTCGATCGAGGCCAATCACCCCGAGGTCTTCCTGATCGTCCTGCTGATCGACGAACGCCCGGAAGAAGTCACCGACATGCAGCGCACGGTGAAGGGCGAGGTCGTGGCCTCGACCTTCGACGAGCCGGCCACGCGCCACGTCGCTGTTGCCGAGATGGTGATCGAGAAGGCCAAGCGCCTGGTCGAGCACAAGAAGGACGTGGTGATCCTGCTGGACTCCATCACCCGTCTGGGCCGCGCCTACAACGCGACTGTGCCGTCGTCGGGCAAGGTCCTGACCGGCGGTGTCGACGCCAATGCCCTTCAGCGGCCCAAGCGGTTCTTCGGCGCGGCCCGCAACGTCGAGCAAGGCGGATCGCTGACCATCATCGCCACGGCCCTGATCGACACCGGCAGCCGCATGGACGAGGTGATCTTCGAGGAGTTCAAGGGCACCGGCAACTCCGAGATCGTGCTGGACCGCAAGGTCGCCGACAAGCGCATCTTCCCCGCCATCGACGTGCTCAAGTCCGGCACCCGCAAGGAAGACCTGATCACGCCCAAGGATCAGCTGACCAAGACCTATGTCCTGCGCCGCATCCTGAACCCCATGGGCCCGCAGGACGCGATCGAGTTCCTGCTCGACAAGCTGCGCCAGTCCAAGAACAACTCGGACTTCTTCCAGTCGATGAACACCTGACGACGAGGCGAGCACTCCGCTTCGTGAGAGCCTGACGGGTTGGGTAGACCCAAACTCGTCATCCTCGGACTTGATCCGAGGATCGGATTATCCGCACCTCGGGCCAAGGAGTGATCGCTCGACCTCGCCTCCCGCCTGCGCGTGATTTCGTCCCGCATCCGATCCTCGGATCAAGTCCGAGGATGACGGCGTGGAATGAGCGAGCCGGGGTCGATTTCAGGATGGACCAAGACGGCTCTAGCCGCGCTTGGAGGCCTTGCGGAAAGCCGGCTTGGCCAGGGCTGTATTCTTCGCGCTGACGGATTTCTCCGGATGCTGGCCGGACCTGAAGGCCGGGCCGCCCGGGTGGCTGCCGGCCTTCTTGGCGGCGAGCACCCGTTTCAGGGCCTGGGCGGGGGTTTCGGTCTCGTCGGTCATACGCTCAGCCTAGCACGGCCCGGCCGTCAGCCCCGCATCAATCGGCGACACAGATCGTCCAGCTGTTCCAGCGAGGCCCAGGTCAGGGTCAGCTCGCCCTTTCCGCCGCGATCCGCCAGCGAGACCTTCAAGCCCAGGGCGTCCGCCAGATCCTGTTCCAGCGCCGCCGTGTCCGGGGACGCCGTGACCGCCGCCTTGCCCGGCTTGGGCCTGGCGTCCCCGCCGCCCTGGGACTTGCGGGCCAGGGCCTCGGCCTGACGGACGTTAAGCCCCTCCAGCAGGATCTTCTCCGCCAGACCGTCGGGATCGCGCGCGGTCAGCAGGGCCCGGGCGTGACCGGCCGACAGCACGCCCTCCCCCACCAGTTCCTTCACCCTCGGCGTCAGATGCGTCAGGCGCAGGGTGTTGGCGACGTGGCTGCGCGACTTGCCGACGATCCCGGCCACCGCGTCCTGGGTCCGGCCGAACCGCTCCATCAACGACGCATAGGCCTCCGCCTCCTCGAGGGGATTCAGGTCGGCGCGCTGGACGTTCTCGATGATGGCGACCTCCAGCACCTCCAGATCGTCCATGGCCCGGACGATGATCGGCACCTCGGTCAGGCGCGCGGCCTGGGCCGCTCGCCAACGCCGCTCCCCGGCGATGATCTGCCAGACGTCGTCCTGTCCGGGCTGGGGACGCACAAGGATCGGCTGGAGCACGCCCTTGTCACGGATCGACTGGCTGAGTTCGGACAGGTCTTCAGGCCGAAACACCTTGCGCGGCTGATCCGGATTGGGTTTGAGGCTCTCGATCGGGGCCAGCTGGACGCCGACCGGCATCGGCAGGCTCGACGTGACCGGCGCGGCGTCGGCGACGGGCTCTCCCAGCAGGGCCGACAGACCCCGCCCCAGACCTCTTTGACGTTCAGACAAACTCTTGTTTCCGTTCAGTTATCAGGCGGCGAGACGCCGTCTTTCGCGGCCCACGACTTCTTTTGCCAGCCGCAGATAGGCCTGGCTGCCGGTGCATTTCAGGTCATAGATCAGCACCGGCTTGCCGAACGACGGCGCTTCCGACACCCGGACGTTGCGGGGTATCACCGCCTCATAGACCTTCTCGCCGAAATGGGCGCGGACGTCGGCCGCCACCTGTCCCGAGAGGGCGTTTCGACGGTCGTACATGGTCAGGACCAGACCCTGGATCTCAAGACTGGGATTCAATGATTGACGGACCATCTCGATGGTCTTCATCAACTGCGTCAACCCTTCCAGGGCGAAGAACTCGCACTGCAGCGGCACCAGAACGCCGTCCGCCGCTGCCATGGCGTTGAGCGTCAACAGGTTGAGCGACGGCGGGCAGTCGATCAGGACATAGTCGTAGGGATGGGGGTCATACCCGGCGCTACCGTTCTGCCCCTGTCCCGCGAGGGCGTCACGCAGGCGATAGGAGCGCCGATCGGCCTGGCTCAGCTCGATCTCCACACCGGACATGTCGGCGTCGGCCGGGATGATGTCGAGGCCGGGCACGGCCGTCGGCACCGCAGCGTCATGCACGGAGCGCCCGTCGACGATCACGTCGTAGATGGTGATCCGGCGTGTTTCACGTGGAACACCCAGGCCCGTGGACGCATTGCCCTGGGGGTCCATATCGACGATCAGCACCCGCTCGCCGATCGCCGCCAGGGCCGTGCCCAGGTTTATGGCGGTCGTCGTCTTGCCCACCCCGCCCTTCTGGTTGGAGACGGCGAGGACGCGGGCGGGCCCCTTGGGCAGGACTTTGGCCATACTGCTAGCCACGGCGTTTCAGGCTCCGGACGGTAACGATGCGGCCGCGCGGATCGCTGCGCGAGACGGAGAGGTCCGCCTTCACTTGCCAGACCCGGGCTGCCTCCCGCAACTCGACCTCGGCCTTCTCTCCCTTGAGAAACAGACCTTGTGCACCGCGCTCCATATAGGGCTGTGCATAACCCAGCAGCTTGTCCAGAGGCGCCACCGCCCGCGCCGTTACGACGTCGACGCTGATGGCCTGCTCTTCTGCCCGGCCCCAGACGACCGTCGCCGGCAGGGCGAGCTCATCGACGACGGACTGGAGAAAACGGCAGCGTTTCTGCAGGGAATCGATCAGCCAGACCCGGGCGTCCGGCCGGCCCTTCAGCAGGATGGCGAGGATCAACCCCGGAAAGCCCGCGCCAGCCCCCAGATCCGCCCAGCGTCGGGCCTCGGGCGCGAGAGACAGCAGCTGCGCCGAATCCCAGGCATGGCGGTTCCAGAAGTCCGGCAGACTGTCCGGCCCGACCAGATTCATCACCGCATTGGTCTGGGTCAGTCGATCCAGGAACATCTCCAGCTCGGACATGCGCTCGGTCGTGGCTGCAGTCAGGCTCCGGAATTCGTCGGCGGTCATCAGGCCGCGACCGAGGTCCGTCTCACATGGGACAGCAAGGCGGTCAGAGCCCCCGGCGTCACGCCCTCGATCCTCCCGGCCTGTCCCAGGGTGCGCGGACGCACCTGGGCCAGCTTTTCACGGACCTCATGCGAGAGACCGCCAACCGACCCATAGTCGATATCGCCCGGCAGGCTCAGCGCTTCGTCGCGGCGCAAGGCCTCCGCGTCCGCCGCCTGCCGGTCCAGATATCCGGCATAACCGGCCTCGATCTCGACCTGTTCGCGCACGGCGGCGGGCCAGTCGTGGATCACGGGATAGGCCTGTTCGAACGCTGTCAGATCGACGCCGGGATAGGCCAGCAGGTCCCGGATGGAACGACGTTGCCCATCGGCGTTGACCGTCAGACCAAGGGCTCCGGCCTCCTTGGGCGTGAACCGCGTATTGCGGACGAACTCACCGGCCTCCGCCAACAGGTTCGCCTTCTCCCCGAACAGCCTTTGCCGGCGGGATCCGACCACACCCGCCGTGACGCCCAGCGCGGTCAACCGTTGATCGGCGTTGTCCGCCCGGAGCGTCAACCTGTATTCCGCCCGGCTGGTGAACATCCGGTAGGGCTCGGTCACACCGCGTGTGACCAGATCGTCGATCATGACACCGATATAGGCCTGGTCGCGGCCCAGCACGATCTCATCAGATCCGGCCGCCGCGCGTGCGGCGTTGAGGCCCGCGATCAATCCTTGAGCGCCCGCCTCCTCATAGCCGGTCGTCCCGTTGATCTGACCGGCGAGATAGAGACCCGGCCGACGCTTGACCTCCAACGCCGGACTCAGTTCACGCGGGTCGACGTAGTCGTACTCGATGGCATAGCCGAAGCGGAACACCTCGACGGCCTCCAGTCCCGGCATGGTCCGCAGGAACGCCAGTTGGGTCTCGGGTGAGACCGAGGTCGAGATGCCGTTCGGATAGACGGTCGGATCGTCCAGCCCCTCGGGCTCCAGGAAGACCTGGTGCGAAGTCTTGTCGGCGAACCGGACCACCTTGTCCTCGATCGACGGACAGTAGCGCGGGCCGCGTCCGGTCAGGCGACCGCCGTAGACGGCGCTCTCGCCCAGGTTCGCGGCGATGATCCGGTGCGTCTCCTCGGTCGTCGCGGTGATGCCGCAGGCGATCTGCGGCACGGTGATGCGGTCGGTCAGGAAGCTGAAGGGAACCGGCGTGTCGTCGGCCGCCTGCATCTCCAGCTGACCCCAGGCGATGGTCCGGCCGTCCAGACGCGCCGGCGTGCCCGTCTTCAGCCGGCCCATCGACAGGCCCGCGCCATAAAGGTCCTGCGCCAGTCCCGTGGACGGGACTTCGCCATGCCGACCGGCGGGCACGCGCTCATTCCCGCGATGGATGACGCCGTTCAGGAAGGTCCCGGTCGTCAGGACCACGGCCCCGGCGCGCAGCATCACCCCGTCGCCGGTCGTGACGCCGACGATCCGGTCGCCATCGAGGATCAGGCTCTCGGCCGTCCCCGCCATCAGGGTCAGGTTTGGCATCCGGGCCAGTTCGTCCTGCATGGCGTCACGATACAGGCTTCGATCGATCTGGCTGCGCGGACCGCGCACCGCCGCGCCCTTGGACCGGTTCAGCATGCGAAACTGGATGCCGGAGACATCGGCGAGGCGGCCCATCAGCCCGTCCAGCGCATCGATCTCGCGAACCAGGTGCCCCTTGCCCAGGCCCCCGATCGCGGGATTGCAGGACATTTCTCCAATGGTCTCGAGCTTCTGGGTCAGCAGCAGGGTGCGCGCGCCGATACGGGCGGCGGCCGCTGCGGCTTCGCAGCCGGCGTGGCCGCCGCCGATCACGATCACGTCGAAGGCAGAGGGGGAGCTCATGGCAGGCGGGACATAGGCCAGCGCGTCGCCAAACGCCAGCGTCGCCATGTTTCACGTGAAACAGCCGGTCCTACTTCCCGATGCAGAAGGTGGAGAAAACCTCGCCGAGCACGTCCTCGACGCCGATTCCGCCGGTCACGCGGCCCAGGGCCTCGGCGGCGCGCCGCAGGTCCTCCCCCGCCAGCTCGGGCGCATCCATCAGCCGGGCCCGCGCGACCTGAAGCGCCTCGCTCGCCTCGACGAGCCGCCGTCTGTGTCGCTCCCGGGTCACAGCCGGGAAGTCGGCTCCAGCAAGATCGCGCGCCAGACGCCGGGCCAGCGCTTTCTGCAAGTGGTCCAGACCCTCGCCCGTCGTGGCGCTGACCAGAAAGCCTTCGCCTTTGCCCTGCCCGCCGAGATCGGACTTGGTCCAGACGATCAGGTCGTCCGGCTGGACGAAGTCCGACGCGTCGCCCTCCGGGTCGCCCGGTCCGCGCACCCAGAGCCGCAGATCGGCCGCCTCTGCTCTGGCCCTGGCGCGCCTCACGCCTTCGACCTCCACGGGATCGGCGGTCTCCCTCAGACCGGCGGTGTCGGACAGGGTCACGGCATAGCCGCCGATCACCAGGTCGGCATCGAGCACGTCGCGCGTGGTCCCGGCGATCGGGGTGACGATGGCCGCCTCGCGCTGGACCAGGGCGTTGAACAGCGCCGACTTGCCGGCATTGGTCTCGCCGATCAGCACGATTCTATAGCCCTCGCGCACCCGTCGCCCCCGATCCGCATCCGCGAGCGCCGCCGAGATGTCCGTCAGCAGGCGGTCCAGAACGGGCCCCGCCGACCGCGCCAGATGGTCCGGCACGTCCTCGTCCGGAAAGTCGATCTCGGCCTCGACCAGGGCGAGGGCGGTCAGCAGGTCGCGGCGAAACCCGGCATAGGTGGCCGACAGGGCGCCATCCAGCTGGCCCAGGGCCTGAGCGGCCTGGGCGGAGGTCTCGGCGTCCACGAGGTCGGCGACCGCCTCGGCCTGCGCAAGGTCCATCCGGCCGTTCTCGAAGGCACGGCGTGTGAATTCCCCAGGCTCGGCGGGGCGAAGGCCGATGTCCGCCAGCGCCAGCGACACGGCCTCCACGACCGCCCGCCCCCCGTGCAGGTGCAGTTCCGCAGCGGGTTCGCCAGTATAGCTGTGGGGTGCGATGAACCGGATGACCAAGGCTTCGTCGAGCGCGGTGCCTCGATGGCGAAGTGTCCGGACGCTGGCCAGACGCGGCTCCGGAAGGTCGACCGATAGGGCGCTCAGGGCGGAATCCGTCCCGGGACCCGACAGTCTTAGGATCGCTACGGCACCCCGGCCCGGTGGTGTCGCCAGGGCATAGATGGTGTCGCTCATCGGAGGAGGCGGGACCCGCTCACTTGGTGACGACCGCCTGCATCATCTGCCGGAACTGATCCTGGGCCTGAAGACCGAAGGCGGTCCAGGATTTCATCAGTTCCTCGGGCTGCATGGCCGTGATGTTCGATTCCATCCGTGCCTGCATCTCGGCGACCAGTCGTTCGTTCAGCGGCGTGACATCGGGCAGGCCGAGAAAAGCGCGGGCTTCCTCGGGGGTGCATTCGGCTTCGACCTTGAATTTCATCACGGCGCTCCAACCTCTCGAAGGTCCTCTTAGGCCGATCCGGCCACCGAAAGGAACCCGCCATGGCCCATATGCGCGCCGTCCGTCTCGACCGTGCCGGGGGTCCGGAGGTCCTGACCCTACAGGATGTTCCGCTCCCGGTGCCGGGTCGCGGAGAGATCCTGGTCCGTCACCGCGCGATCGGCCTGAACTTCATCGACATCTATCAGCGCGACGGGCTCTATCCGCTCGCCTACCCGACGGGTCTTGGTCTGGAGGCCGCCGGGATCGTCGAGGCCATCGGCGAGGGCGTCAGCCGGTTCCATGTCGGCGACCGCATCGCCTATGCCAGCGGACCCCCGGGCGCCTATGCCGAAGCGCACGTCGTCGCCGAGGATCGCGCGGTTCGACTGCCCGACGACATCGCGTTCGAGACGGCGGCTGCCGCGATGCTCAAGGGGATGACGGCGGAATATCTGGTCCGACGGGTGTTTCACGTGAAACAGGGCCACATTATCCTGGTCCACGCTGCGGCGGGCGGCGTCGGTCTGGTGCTCTGCCAATGGGCAAAGTCGCTCGGCGCGACCGTCATCGGAACCGTCGGGTCGCAGGCCAAGGCGGCTCTCGCCTCGGCCCACGGGTGCGATCACGTCATTCTGTACGAGCAGGAGGACGTCGCCGCGCGCGTGCGACAGATCACCGACGGCCGGGGCGTGGTGGTCGTCTACGACTCCGTCGGCGCCGCGACCCTCGACGCGTCCTTGAACAGCCTCGCACGACGAGGTCTTTTCGTCAGTTTTGGCAATGCCTCGGGGCCTGTGCCGCCTGTCGAGCCTCTGCGCCTGTCGCGCGGCGGCTCGTTGTTCATGACGCGCCCGACCCTGTTCGACTATGTGGCGACGGCCCAGGAACTCGACGCCTCGGCCGAGGCGCTGTTCGGGGTGATTCGCTCAGGCGCTGTCCGGATCGAAATCGGTCAGACGTTCCCACTGGACCGCGTCCAGGACGCCCACCGCGCCCTTGCAGGACGCCGGACAGTCGGCTCGACGCTCCTGATCCCCTGAGAAAGGACAGCGGGAACCGTCAGCGGCTATTCGCTGTCAGGGCGGTCTGCCATCTCGCGGATCAGATCCAGAGTCAGCTTCTGTTGTCTCGCCGAGAGGCGCGGGGCCAGGCGGGCGATCTCGATGGTGTGCCGGGTCGCCGGGAAGTCATGATCGAACGCTGCCGCGCCGTCCTCGGCCATCCCCGGCTGCGCGCCGCCCAGGCCCTGAAAGAAGTAGGCCACGTCCACCTTGAAGAAGCGCGCGATGTCCCAGAGCTTGGACGCCGAGATCCGGTTGGTGCCCTTCTCGTATTTCTGGACCTGCTGAAAGGTCAGCCCCAGCGCCCGGCCCAGATCGCTCTGGTTATAGCCCAGGCTGATCCGTTTCTCGCAAACCCGCCGCCCGACATGCCGGTCCACCGGGTGGGGACCGTCTTCTCCCTTGCCTCTAGCCATAGTTCGTCCGTTGTCATTCAAATCTTGACCGTCGGGACGGGATGCGCCCCTGGTTCGCGACTGTCATCCAAATTCTGGGAAATGGCGATTCCGTGACCTTAGAGCCTGATCGGTTAGGGTGGACGCACCGCGTGGGTCCACCTCAAACGATCAAGCTCAAGGGGCGAACAGCGTCGACGGCGATCACGAGTGGGCGGCAGGTTCGGCCTGTCAGCCCCGCAGGCCGCGCGCAGCCGCGATCAGCAGGCCGATCTGCTCGCTGGACAGTCTCCGCGCGGCCTTGGCCAGCTTCAGAACGTCGCGGGCGGTCGGAGCCGGTTCAAAGGCCGCGGCCTCCTCCCGAACACCGGCGGGGATTGGCGGATCGGCGAACGCCTCGAACTCCGCGCGGTCTCGCCAGATGCGGTTGGGTAGCGCCTCGAACACCACATTGGCCTCGATCCCGAGGACGCCGCATATCTGCCAGAGTTGAGCCGCGCTGACGCGATTGTCTCCCTCTTCGATATGCTGGATCGAGGGCTGGGAGACCCTGAGGGCCCGGGCCAGGTCCGCGCGGGACAGGCCGCGTTCGGACCTCAACTGTTGCAGTCGGCGACCCAGGGGCAGATCGATGTGACGCGTCCGCCAGTTCGTCGCGCGTGGTCGAGCGCCGCTCATCCCGCCGTCCACCGCCCGCGAAACGACCGAACCAGAGGCGCGAGGCCGGCCAGGACCATCAGCCAGAACGAAAGATGGCCGATACGTCCAAACAGGGTCACCTCGGCGGGCGCGGGCAGACGCGCATCGATGACGCCGCTCTCGCCGCTGTCGAGCCGCTGCCCCTCGATGACCCGGCCCCAGGGATCGATCACCGCCGAGACCCCCGTTGGCGTCGCGCGCACCACCGGCAGACCGGTCTCGATCGCACGATAACTGGCGAGATTGAGATGCTGGATCGGACCCGAGGTCGCGCCGAACCAGGCGTCGTTGGAAACATTGACGATCCACTCCGGCCGTCCACGTCCCGCCGGGGTAAAGCCGGGATAGAGGCTTTCGTAGCAGATCAGCGGCTGGACCCGGGATCCGTCGGGCAGATCGATGGGCGCGGGCGTCGGTCCGGCGCTGAAATCGGCCGGCATATGGACCAGGCTGCGGATGCCGAGCGCGCCCATCAGCCCGCCCAGCGGCAGGAACTCGCCGAACGGCACCAGCCGGTGCTTGTCATAGATGGCCGCGATGCGAAGCCCGCTACCGCCCTCGTCCTCGAGCGCGATCAGGCTGTTATAGTAGCGTGCCCCGCCCCCGGCATCGCCTTCTCCCCGCGCGAACCCCGCCAGCAAGGTCTGGCCCGGCAAAAGCGCGTTCGCGATCGCCGCGCCGTCCGGCGAGCCGGGCGCGAACACCGTGTCGAAGCTGGCCGGCAGGGCTCCCTCGGGCCAGATGATCAGGTCGGGCACGGTCGCGCCCGCCTGGCCCGTCAGATTGACGTAGCGATCCACGATCGAGCGATAGGCCTCTGGCGTCCACTTCGACTGTTGATCGACATTGGCCTGGACGATCCGCACGACAGTCGGCGTCTCGCGAACCTGCGCCCCTGCCAGACGCACCGTCCCCCCGACGATGAGCAGGGCGAAGACGGCCGCACCGGCCAGCGCGACGCCGACGCGGCCCTTGCGCGGGCCGGTCGAGACCATGGGCCCGAAGGCGCAGGCGGCCGCCACCGTGACCAGGCCGAGCCCATAGACGCCCGCGACCGAGGCGAACTGCGACGCTGCCGATCCGGCGGCCCACCCCGCCCCCGCCGGGTTCCATGGGAAGCCTGTCAGCACATGACCGCGAAGCCATTCCAGCAGGGCGAACAGGGCCGCGAACACCATGACACGGGACAGGCCCTGCGGCCCGAACCGTCGATAAAGCGCCGCCGCTGCGCCCCAGAACAGGCCGATCCCGGCGGGCAGCAGGCTGGCGGCGAACGGGGCCATCCAGGCCTGGGCCGGGTTGACGAGGAAGGCCTCGGCCACCCACCAGCAGCTGACGAGAAAGTATCCGAACCCCGCCAGCCAGCCGATCCAGAAGGCGCCCCGCACCGAGTCTGAGCGTTCCGCGAGCAGCATCAGCAGGGGATAGGCGACCAGACCCGGCAGGAAACCGAACGGGGGATGCACCAGGGCCGCTAGCACTCCGGCGACGAGCGCCAGGACGACGCGGGCCCAGCGGCCTGCCGTCAGAGCGGAAATCCGTTCCTGAAACGCGGTCATGCGATCGCCCGATAGGGGTCGGCGATGCCGAGGCCGGACAGTATCTGGCGTTCCTCGGCCTCCATCTCGTCGGCGTCGGTGTCCGTCTCATGGTCGCGACCCAGCAGATGGAGCACGCCGTGGACCACCAGATGGCTGAGATGATCGGACAGGGTCTTGCCCTGCGCCTGCGCCTCCGCTCCGCAGGTCTCCAGCGCCAGGACGATGTCGCCCAACGGCGCAGGGTCGATCCCCGGAATCGGCGCGGCCGGAAAGGACAGCACGTTCGTCGGACGATCCCTGTCGCGGAACCGGGCGTTCAAATCGCGGACCGTCTCGTCGTCGGTCAGCAGGACGGTGATCGTGCCGGATACTTCGCCGAGCGCGGCCCCTGCCGCCCGCCGCGTGACGGTCTCGACGTCAGCGACCGCCGCCCAGCCCTCGACCTCGACCTCGACCTCGATCATCGCTCGGACGGGTCCTCGAGGTCGGGGGTCGGACGACTGCGGGTGGCGTCGGCGTCATAGGCCCGCACGATCCGCTCGACCATGGCGTGGCGCACCACGTCCTCGGCCTCGAAGGCCAGGACCCCGACGCCCTTGACGTCCTTGAGGATGCGCAGGGCGTGCGCCAGGCCGGAGTCCCGGGGGTTCAACAGGTCGATCTGGGACGGGTCGCCCGTCACCACCATGCGCGCGCCCTCGCCCAGCCGGGTCAGGACCATCTTCATCTGCAGCCGGCTGGTGTTCTGGGCCTCGTCGACGATGATGAAGGCGTGGCTGAGCGTCCGCCCGCGCATGAAGGCGATGGGCGCGGCCTCGATCTCGCCCTTGTCGCGGCGGCGCTGGACATCCTCGGCCCCCAGGATGTCGTTCAGCGCCTCCCAGATCGGGGCCAGGTAGGGATCGACCTTTTCGTTCAGGTCACCGGGCAGGAAGCCCAGCTTCTCGCCCGCCTCCACCGCCGGGCGGGTGATGACCAGCCGGTCCACCTGCCCCCGCCGCAGCAGGGACGCCCCATAGGCCGCCGCCAGAAAGGTCTTGCCCGTGCCCGCCGGCCCGACGCCGAAAGTCAGTTCGCAGCTGGCCAGGGTCTCAAGGTATCGCGCCTGGGCATTGGTCTTGGGCACGATGGCCCCGCGCTTGCCGATCGGCAGGGCCATCGGATCTGTGCTGTGGGCTCCCTTGCCACCGCCGCGCGCCGCCCCGATGCCCGCGCGGACGTCGGCCTCGTTGACCTCGGCCCCTTTTTCAGCGCGCTGGATCAGGCCGGCGATGACCGCCTTGGCGTTGGCGCGGTCGCGCGCGCCGCCATTGATCGAGACACCGCCGCCGGGGGCCTCGATCAACACCTTGAAGGCGTCCTCGATCAGGGCGACGTGACGGCTGTTGGGACCGATGACGGCGCGCAGGGCGTGATCGTCCAACGCCAGGAACTCGGACTCACGCGCCAAGAAGCTCTCCCGTCAGACTGTTCTGTTGTCCGCTGAGGATACGCACCGGAACGATCCGGCCGATCAGATGGTCCGCGTCCTCGGCATGGACGGATTGCAGATAGGGAGACCGACCGATCGCCTGGCGGCCGTGCCGCCCCTTCTTCTCGAACAGCACGTCCAGCGTCTTGCCGGCCTGGGCGGCGTTGAAGGCCGACTGCTGCTGCAACAGCAGGGCCTGAAGCGCGTGGAGCCTCGAAAGCGCCACCTCGGCGGGGACCTGCGTCCCCATCGTCGCGGCCGGCGTTCCGGGGCGCGGCGAATACATGAAGCTGAAGGCCGAGGCGTAGTTCACCCGCCTCACCAGATCCATCGTGTCCTCGAAATCCCGATCGGTCTCGCCCGGAAAGCCGACGATGAAGTCGCCGGAGATGGCGATGTCCGGCCGCGCCTGCCGGATGCGGCCGATCAGGTCGATGTAGGCCTGACGCCCGTGCTTCCTGTTCATAAGCCGCAGGATCCGGTCCGAACCCGACTGAACCGGCAGGTGCAGATAGGGCATCAGCTGCGGCAGCTCGGCGTGGGCCGCGATCAGGTCGTCGGCCATGTCGTTGGGATGGCTGGTCGTGTAGCGGATACGGTCGATGCCGGGCGTCTCGGCGAGCGCCCGCGCCAGCTGTGCCAGGGTCCAGACCGCGCCGTTCGGTCCAGTCCCGTCATAGGCGTTGACGTTCTGGCCCAGCAGGGTCAGCTCGCGCACCCCCTGATCGGCCAGGCCCCGCGCCTCGGCCAGCACCGCTTCGCCCGGACGCGACCATTCGGCCCCGCGCGTATAGGGCACGACGCAGAAGCTGCAGAACTTGTCGCAGCCCTCCTGCACCGTCAGGAAGGCGGTCGGCCCGGTGACGCCGCGCGTCTGGGGCAGGCTGTCGAACTTCTCGTCGGCGGCGAAATCGGCCCCGATACGCTCGCCCCGCGCCCGCGCCGTGCGGGTCAGAAGCTCGGGCAGCTGATGATAGGCCTGGGGCCCCACGACCAGATCGACCGCCGGCTGTCGCCGCATGATTTCCTCGCCCTCTGCCTGGGCGACACAGCCCGCCACGGCGATGGTCAGGGCGCCGGATCGGGCCTCTTTCATCTCGCGCAGCTTGCCGAGCTCGGAATAGACCTTCTCGGCCGCCTTCTCGCGGATGTGACAGGTGTTCAGGATGACGAAGTCCGCGCCCTCGGCCGTGTCGGTCGGGGCATAGCCGAGCGGGCGCAGCACATCGGCCATGCGCTCCGAGTCATAGACGTTCATCTGGCAGCCGTAGGTCTTGATGAACAGCCGCTTGGTCACGCCGGCGGCCATTCCCGGGTCAGACCGGGCCTCGCTCAGGGTCTGGGTGTCGGACATGGGCGGCTTATGGTCGCCGATCCGGGCGTCCGCAAGGCGGCCCCGCCCGACGACGGGATCAGGACACGCGCTCGGGATCGACCCGCGCGACGTTGCGGGTGAAGATCAGGCCCTCGCGCCGGGAGGGTTCGGCCCCCGGGATGGCCTTGCCGTAAAGCTCCAGCTTGTGGCCGACCAGTTCGAAGCCCAGCCGTTCGGCGATCTCGGTCTTCAGCCGCTCGATCTCCGCGTCGAAGAACTCGATGACTTCGCCGGTCTTGGTGTCGATCAGATGGTCGTGGTGATCGTCGCCCGCCTCTTCATAGCGGCTGCGCCCATCGCCGAAGTCGTGCTTCTCGACGACGCCGGCCTCTTCGAACAGGCGCACGGTGCGATAGACGGTGGCGATGGAGATGTGCGGGTCGATCGCTGAGGCGCGGCGGTACAGTTCCTCGACGTCGGGATGGTCTTCGGCATTGGACAGGACGCGGGCGATCACCCGTCGCTGTTCGGTCATGCGCATGCCGCGGTCGGCGCAGAGTTTTTCGATCCGGTCCATGGCGCGCAAGATAGGGCCCAGATCACCCGCTGGGAAGCGGCTCAAACAAGTTGAGAACCAGTAGCAGGGCGTCGACGGCCGGCCCCTCAGAACGGGCATAGTATCGCCGGCGTCGGCCCATGGTCTCGAAGCCGAGCCGCGCATAGAGGCCGCGCGCCGCCGCATTGTCTTCGGCGACCTCGAGGTACAGTCGATCGGCCCCTCCGGCCGCGGCGCGCGCGGCCGCCGCCTGGGTCAAGCGCGCCCCGACGCCTGTGCGGCGCGCCTCGGGATGGACGGCCAGAGTCAGGATCTCCGCCTCATCGAGCGTGACGCGAACCAGGATGAAGCCCTCATCCTCGGCCTCCAGGATCACGCCCGGCTGGACCAGCAGCTCGGCGAAGGCGGTCGGCGACCAGGGGGCGTCGAACGCCGTGGCGTGCAGGTCCGCCAGAGCCGCCGGCAGGTCGGTCACGGGTCCGCTCATCCGGATTGGGCGACCGGCCGCGCCTGACCCGGCAACCGGGTCGGTGGGGTCGCGTCCGGGGCGCGCAGATAAAGTGGGCGCGCCGGGTGACCGGTCGGATCCAGCCGCGCGGTCAGCGACGCCAGGGCCAGGACCGTGGGCTCGGTCACCGTCGGGGCGGAAACCTCGGCCAGAAGCGCCGCGCCGCTGCCCACCCAGCGCCAGTCCAGGCCGGTCATGGACAGGCGCTCCCGCGCTGTCTCGATCGTCAGGGCCTCGGGCGGCCCCAGCGGTTCGCCGTCGCGCCAGGTCTGCAGATAGACTTCGCCGCGCCGGGCATCGATCGCGGCGGCGACCGGTCCGTGCGGCCCTCCCTCGATCGTCCAGGCCAGGGCGTGAAGCGAGGAAAGGCCGATCACGGGTCGTCCCAGCGCCTGACCCAGACCCAGGGCAAAGGCCAGCCCGACCCTCAGGCCTGTGAAGGAGCCCGGCCCCACCGTGACGCCGATGCGGTCGATGCTGTCGAAGCCAACGGCCGCCGAGGCGACGACGTCGCGCGCGAAACCGCCCAGCCGCTCGGAGTGACCGCGCGCCATGACTTCGGAACGTTGGGCCAGGACGCGATCGTTTTCGCACAGACCGACGGTGCAGGCCCCAAGCGCCGTATCGATGACCAGGACCCTCATGACCCCCTCACACCGACGGGCTCTCGCCGGGCTCCATCGAAGTGGACGGGGTCGCCAGGGCCTCGACGATCCGGGCCACGGCCTGTCGGACCCCCGGCTCGGGGATCAGGGGAAAACTGTCGGCGATCGCCCGGCCTTCCGGAGTGGCGGTCAGGAACCGGGCCGCTCCGAGGGCGTCGAAGCCGCTGCCGGCCGGTCTCGCCTGTGCCGGCCGGGCCTCCGGGAAATAGGCCCCTGGATGATCGCCCAGCGCGACGGCGATCCGGTGAAGCCGGGACGCGGAGATCCGGTTGGAGCCCGCCTCGTACTTCTGGATCTGCTGGGCGCTGATGCCCAGGCGCCGGGCCAGCGCCATCTGGGTCAGTCCCAGCGACTGGCGTCTCTGGGCCAGCCGGGCCCCGACGAAGGCGTCCGTTTCGTTCGGTGATCGGGGCATGGGCGGTCCAACGGCAGGTCTTGCAACCCCGTTGTTTCATGTCTTGCCGGTCATCACAACGTATTTGTTTCATTCGTCGATCCGGGACAGGACAGCGGCGACGCGCGAGATGTCGGATCGCGGAACCACGCTGCGGGCCTGCAGGCCCGCCGGTCCTCCCCGCACGAACAGGCTTTCGGCGTCCGCGCCGTCGTAGAGCCGGATCAAGCGTCGCCCGTCGGCCAGGTCGATGACGCATCCCTGATCCTTGCGCGGCCATCGTTCCGGATCGACCTCCAGGATCACGCCGGACGCCGCCCAGGGAGCCAGGTCGTCATTCGTCAGGGGTATGCGCTCACGACCCGCCGGGCGAGGCGATGCCGTCGGCCCGGGCTGGAACGACCGTCCACCGCTCCGCACGCCGTCGCCAGCCTGTTCCTCCGCCGCGATCGGCCCGAGGGCGCGCCGCGACAGGTCCTCGGTCGTGGCCCCCAGCGCGGTCGTCAGGCGGCGCTGGACGTCGGGTCGAAACAGGCCGGGTCTGCGACCGCTTTCATACAGGCCCCATCCCTGACTGGTCATCGCCACGCGCGATCCCGCCTCCGCCTGGCTCAGGCCGGCCTCGCGGCGCAGTGCGGCGAGCGCCTCGCCCAGGCGGTTCAGTTGGGGATCGGCGTCGAAGCGGGCCACGCGTGACCTTGCCTCAGCGCGAGGCGCGAGGCGAGACGTATTGGTTTCAAATGCTTGAGCGTCAGCGCCCTACAAGACCTGTTCGACCCGGGTCACTTCGGGAACATAGTGGCGCATCATCTGCTCGACGCCGGATTTCAGCGTCATGGCCGAGGAAGGGCAGCCCGCGCAGGCACCGCGCATCCGCAGCGACAGGACGCCGGTCTCGAGGTCGAAACTGTCGAACAGGATGTCGCCGCCGTCCTGAGCCACCGCCGGGCGGACGCGGCTGTCCAGCAGCGACTTGATCTCTGCGACGATCTCGGAATCTTCGCCCGCGTCCTCCGCCGTCTCCATCCCCTCGCGCATCAGGGGCGCGCCGGAGGTGAAATGGTCCATCACGACCGCCAGGATCTCCGGCTTCAGCTCGCTCCAGTCCCGACCGTGCGCGGTTCGCGTCACCGAGACATAGTCCTCGCCGAAAAAGACGCCGCTGACGTCTTCGAGCTGGAACAGGGCTTCAGCCAGGGGCGAGGCCGCGGCCTGATCGATCGACACGAACTCGCGCGGCGTGCCCGACACGATGCGTCCCGGCAGGAACTTCAGGACATTCGGATTGGGTGTGGGCTCTGTCTGGATGAACATGGCCAACAGATGCGCCTGTCGCCAAGCCGCTTCAAGACCCCGCGCTCAAGCAGCGAGCGACCGCGTCGCGAGCGGTAGCGCCCTGGAACGCCCGCGCTCAAGCAGCGAGCGACCGCGTCGCGAGCGGTAGCGCCCTGGAACGCCCGCGCTCAAGCAGCGAGCGACCGCGTCGCGAGCGGTAGCGCCCTGGAACGCCCGCGCTCAAGCAGCGAGGCTCCGCGAGCCGAGCGTTAGCGCCCTGGCGTCATGCCAGGTCTTCGATCTCCGCGTCGGTCAGTTCGCCCGGGACGATGGTGACCGGCAGCTTGCGTCCGCCGAACCCGCCGCCCTTCAGGACGGCCGACACCAGCGGCCCCGGCCCGCGCGCGCCGGAACCGGCGGCGAGGACCAGAATCTTGATCTCGGAATCCTCGCCGCAGACCTTGCGGATAGCGTCATGGGGCTCGCCCTCCTCGATCAGAAAGATCGGCTGGGCCCCCGAACGGGCCGTGGCCTCCTCGCCCAGACGGTTCAGCAGGGCCTCGGCCTCGGCCCGCTGCTCGCGCTGGATCTCTTCGCGCACCCCCGCCCAGTGCTCGTCCGAGCCGCCCGGGATGATACGAAGCAGGGCGACCCGGCCCCCCGTCGATCGGGCACGGCGCGAGGCATAGCGCAGCGCCGCCTCGAACTCGGGGCTGTCATCGACGACGACGAGGAATTTCCTGGGCATCAGACGGCGCTCGCCACGCTTCGGATCTGGCCGTTGGCGATGGTCAGCTTGGCGAAGGTCCAGCCGGTGCCGGAGGCCTCGATCTCGTCGACGGCGTTGCGGACGCCCTCGACCAGGGCCTGGCGCGGGCCGATCCAGGCATCGACCGCCGCTTCGGCCGTAGCCTCGGAATCGCCGACCACGGCCGGGGACGCCGCCGCGACCGCCTGGGTCAGCACGACCTGCTCGCCCATCAGGTCCTCGATCAGGCGGCGCACGGCCAGCCGGTCGAAATGGTCGCCGGAGGGAACCGCCCCCGCCGCCGCCCGCAGGCGGTCGAAGTCGAAGGCGGCGCCGACCTGGTGATACAGCCGCGCCATCCGGGGTTCGGTCCACCCGGCGTCCTTGTCTTTGGCCTCTTTGGCCAGATCGCCGATGTCGGCGGTGGCGACCAGGGGGCGGAGCATGGAGACCGTCTGGGCCAGGTCTTCGCCCACCCCCATGTCGGCGAACCGCTTCAGCCGGGCCGCGAGACGCTGCTGCTCGAAGCGCGACAGGACGTCTCCGCCCGCCGCCCTCAGGGCGTCGGCTGCGGGCCTATAGGCGTCGATCAGTCCGGCCACGCTGGTCCCCGACCGGCCCGCGCGGCGCGCCAGCCAAAAGGTTTGGCGACGCAGGACGGTGGCGATCTCCAGATACAGCGCGGTCTGGGTCTCGGCCGGGACCTTCAGGTCCAGGGCGCCGACGGCGTCCCAGGCTTCGTCCAGGCGGAACACCCGGCGCGCCGCCTCGAAGGCGATGACCAGGGCGGTCGTGTCGCATCCGGCCGCGCCCCGCAGACGATCCGGGAAGGTCGGCCCCGCCATGTTGACGATCTCGTTGGACAGGACCGTGGCGATGATGTCGCGCCGCAGCCTGTGCCCGCGCATCTGGTCCTCGAACCGCGCCAGCGCGCCGGGGAAATAGCGGACCAGGGTTTCCTCGAAGAAGGGGTCCTCCGGCGCGGCCGAGGCCACGATCTCGTCGGACAGCTCCAGCTTGGAATAGGCCATCAGCACGGCCAGTTCCGGCCGCGTCAGGGCCTGCCCGGCCGTCTTCATCTCTTGGACGCGGGCATCGTTCGGAAGACCCTCGACCTTGCGGTCCAGCTTCCCGCGCGCCGTCAGCGCCTGCATGAACCGCTGCTGGCTGTCGAGCGCCCCGGCCCCTTCCGCCTGTTGCAGGGTCAGGGCCAGGGTCTGGTCGTAGTTGTGCTCCAGGACCTTCTCGCCGACCTCGTCTGTCATTGACGCCAGCAGGGGCACCCGCTCCTCCAGCGGCAGGACCCCGTTGGTCACGGCCGAGCCGATCAGGATCTTGATGTTGACCTCGTGGTCGGACGTGTCGACCCCGGCCGAGTTGTCGATGGCGTCGGTGTTGATCCGGCCGCCGCCGGCCGCGAAGGCGATGCGGCCGGCCTGGGTGAAGCCGAGGTTGGCGCCCTCCCCGACGACCTTGGCCCGCAGCTCGTCGGCGTTGATCCGCAGGGCGTCGGTGCCCTTGTCGCCGACCTGGGCGTCGGTCTCGGCCGCAGACTTCACATAGGTGCCGATGCCGCCAAGATAGAGCAGCTCGGCCGGGGCCTTCAGAATGGCGCGGATCAGGCTGACCGGATCCAGCACATCGTCGGCGACGTCCAGCGCGGCCTTGATCTCCGGCGTCAGTTCGATCGACTTGGCCGAGCGGGAGAAGACCCCGCCGCCTTTCGAGATCAGGGCCTTGTCGTAGTCCTGCCAGGACGAGCGGGGCAGCTGGAACAGACGATTCCGCTCGTCCCACGACCGGGCCGGATCGGGGGTCGGATCGATGAAGATGTCGCGGTGGTCGAAGGCCGCGACCAGTTTCGACGCCCTGGACAGCAGCAGGCCATTGCCGAACACGTCGCCCGACATGTCGCCGACGCCGACGACGGTGAAGGGCTCGGTCTGGATGTCCTTGCCGATCTCGCGGAAATGGCGCTTGACCGCCTCCCAGGCCCCGCGGGCGGTGATGCCCATGGCCTTGTGGTCGTAGCCGACCGACCCGCCGGAGGCGAAGGCGTCGTCCAGCCAGAAGCCGTAGGCGGCCGAGACGCCATTGGCGATGTCGGAAAACGTCGCCGTGCCCTTGTCGGCGGCCACGACCAGATAGGGGTCGTCGCCCTCGAAGGCGACGACATTGGCTGGATGCACCACCGACCCATCTGCGGCGATGGTGTCAGTGATGTCGAGCAGGCCGGACAGGAAGGTCCTGTAGGCGCGGATGGCCTCGGCTTGCTGGGCGTCGCGGTCTCCGCCGGCGCGGACGATGCGTGACAGGTATTTGGGGAAGAAGCCGCCCTTGGAGCCGACCGGCACGATCACGGCGTTCTTGACCTGCTGGGCCTTCACCAGCCCCAGGACCTCGGTGCGGAAGTCGTCGCGGCGATCGGACCAGCGCAGGCCCCCGCGCGCCACCGGCCCGAAGCGCAGGTGAACGCCTTCGACGTGCGGCGCCCAGACGAAGATCTCGCGATAGGGTTTGGGCAGGGGCAGGTCGTCCAGCTCGCGCGACGCGATCTTGATCGAGATGTGCGGCTTGGCCTCGCCGTCGGCGCCGACCTGATAGTAGTTGGTCCGCTTGATCGCGCCGATCAGGGCGGCGAGACGACGCAGCGCCCGGTCGTGATCCAGGCTCTTCACCCCCATCAGCAGACTGGTGATCTTGGCGTCCAACTCCGCGGCCTGGTTCGCGCGATCCTCGGCGGCCCCCTCTTGGGCGGGGTCGAACTTGCAGGCGAACAGGCTGATCAGGGCGCGGGCGATGTCCGGATAGTCCCGCAGGGCCTCTTCCTGGGTCCCCTGCGAAGGGTCGAGGCCCGTCTGCTGGCGATAGCGGGCCAGGGTGCGGATCAGGGCCGCCTCGCGCCAATCGACGCCCAGTTCGATCACCAGGCGGTTGAAGCCGTCGCTCTCGGTCCGGCCGGTCCAGACCGCCGCGAAAGCGGTCTCGAAGGGGCCCTTCATGTCGGCGAAGGCCAGGGCCTCGCCACGCGGGTCCTCCAGCAGGAACTCATGGACGTGGATTTCGCCGCCGCCGGTGGGCCGGATGGCGTGGCCGAACTCCTCCAGCGTCTTCAGCCCCATGTCGGCCAGTACCGGCAGGACATCGGACAAGGGCACGGCGGCGCCCCGGTGGTAGAGCTTGAAGCGGAACTGAAGCGGCGAATCCCCGGCCGTCCGGAAGGCCCGCACGGCGACGGGCGCGCCCTCGCTCAGGCGGTCGAACTCCTGCAGGTCGGTCACTGCCTCGGCGGCGTCGTAGCGGGCGCGGTAACCGGGATCGAAGGCCTCGGCCCAGCGGCTGCTGAGAGCCCCGATCTCGGCGTCGTCGATGTCGGCGGCGCGCAGGGCGCCTTCGAACCGGTCGACCCAGCCGCGACCGGCCTCGGTGACTTCAGCCTCCAGGGCGCGCGCGTCCGGCGTCGGATGGTCGCCCGGCGTGACGCCGACGATGTAGTGAATCCGCACGAGGGGGGCATCCGACAACTGCGGATACCAGGCCGACAGCCGCCCGCCCCAGGCGCGCGCCAGAATCCGCCCGACCCGCTCGCGGACCCCGGCGTCGTAGCGTTCACGCGGGATGAAGGCGAGGATCGAGACGAACCGGTCGAACGGGTCCTTCCTCGTGAACATCTTGATCCGGGGTCGGTCGTACAGGTGCAGGATGCCCAGCGCCGTTTCCAGCAACTCGTCCTCGGTGATCTGGAAGAGCTCGTCCCGGGGATAGTTCTCCAGGATGTTCTTCAGCCGCTTCTCGTTGTGGCTGCCGGGGGCCTTGGCGGCGCGGGCCAGCGCGTTGGCGACCTTGCGCCGGATCAGGGGCACTTGCGACGCGGCCCGATCATAGGCTTCGGCCGTGAACAGGCCCACGAAGCGGGTCTCGCCCGACGGGCGGCCATCCTCTCCGAACCGCTTGACCCCGACATAGTCCATATAGGCCCGCCGGTGGACGCGGCTGCGAAGGTTCGCCTTGGCCACGGTGACGGGCTCGGACAGGTCGATCTGCCGCTTCATCTGGGCGGTCAGGACAGCGGGCTCGGAGGTCCGACGCAGCACAGTGCGATCCGGATCGCGCAGGACGCCGACCCCGGCCGTCGACTGGTCCAGCGGGGCCTCCGCCGCATAGCCGCCGTCCTTGGTGCGCGGATAGTCGTAGTCGCGCGCGCCCAGAAACACGAAGTGGTCGTCGTTGAGCCAGCGCAGGAAGGCCAGGTTTTCCGCCACCACCTCGGGATCGATGCCGCCCGTCCGGGCCTCCAGGTGGGCCACCGAGCGGTCCATCAGGGCGCTCATCTGGCCGAAGTCGGCGACGGCCAGATGCACGTCCGCCAGCGCCGTCTCGACCGCCGCCTTCACGGCTTCGCGCCGCTCGATGGGCAGGGGATCCAGCACCACGACGATCAGGGATTCCCGGACGTCGCCGCCACCCGCCTTGCGCGACCCGTCGGCCTGGCGCGCCAGGGACAGCACCGGGTGGAACAGGGCGCGCACCGAGACCCCGGTATCGGCCAGTTCGCCCATGACGCTGTCGACCAGGAACGGCCGATCATCCTGAACGATGCGCAGCACGTCGTAGGGCGTCGCGCGCCCGCCCGCCCCGACCAGCGGCTCGACCCCCACGCGGGGGGCCTCGCCGAGGGCCCGGCGCTCGCTCCAGCGCCAGGCGTCGGCGAGCACCCAGGCGACGTCGTCGATCGACAGCTCCGGTGTCTCGTCCTCGGCATAGTCCTCGAAGGATTGATCGACGAAAGACTGCTCCAGCCCGTCCAGCGGGCCCCCGTCCCCCCTCGCCCGGGCGAAAGCCGCCCTCAGACCCTCCGCGCCGGAGGAAAAGCCAGGGGTGGAGGTGTCGCCGGACATGGGCAGGTCTCGTTCAGCGCGGCCTCGATGCGGCCGCCGGTCGCAGACCCCGGCAATAGGCCCGCCCGCGTCCGCCGGGAAGCCCCGAAAAGAAAAGGCCGCCGGACGGGCGTCCGACGGCCTCTCTTCAAGCCGGCGCTGGAGGGGGGTGGCGCCGACCGATGCCGTCGCGGCCTGGGAGGGGGAGGGGTAGGCCGCGACGTCTGAGTGGCAGATGGGCGCCGAATGGGGCGATGCAAGGGCACCGGTTCAGGGCTCGGCGGCTTGCTGGCGCGGCGGTTTGACGCGGGCCGGACGGCGCGCGGGCGGCGCGTGGTGGGGATCCTGATCCTCGTCCTCATAGGGTCGCCCGTTCCCGGACAGCAGGACGGCGATCCAGCGCGATCCCTTGAACTCCGCCAGGATGGCCATGGCCATGACCAGCAGCGGCGTCGACAGGAACATGCCGACCACGCCCCACATCTTGCCCCACAGCGCCAGAGCCAGCAGGACGGCGACCGGATCGACGTTCTGGTTGTCGCCTTGCATCCGCGGCTGAACCAGGTTGCCGACGACGAAAAGGATGATCTGCAGTCCGACCAGCAGGATCAGCGCAGGCCAGTAGGTGGGAAATTGCACCAGGGCGAACAGCGGCGGCGCCAGGCCGGCGACCGCCCCGCCCAGAACCGGGATGAAGCCGACGATGAAGATGATGAAGGTCCAGAACTCGGCGTGCTCCAGGCCGACGACCCGCATCAGGATCCAGGCCGCCGCGCAGATGATGACGCCCGTCACCGCCTGGACCCACAGATAGCCCTCGACGCCGCCGCGCACGCGCTGGAACACTTCCAGCGCCTCGCTGCGCTGCTCCCGGTGCGGAAACATGGCCACGATCTTGCGGCGGAACCCGGCCTGGGAGGCCAGAAGAAACCCCAGATAGACCATGACGAAGAAGGCGCCCGAGGCCACGCCCTGCATCTGAAACGCCAGGCTGGTCAGATAGCCGCGCAGGTCGACGCCGGCGATGAGATCGGCCGCCGTCGGCGCCGCCTCCATGCCGAACAGGCCGGCCCCATCCGCGATGATGGCGTCGATCCGGGGCCCGATGCCGCTGGAGACGCCGGACATGTCGGTGAAGAAGCCTGCCGCCCCGTTCACGATGAAGGCGATGATACCGAAGAAGGCCACGACCACCAGCGACAGGGCCGCGATCCCGGCCGTGTGGTCGGGAAGCGTCGTGTGCTCCTCGATCACCCGCTTCACCCCGTCGATCATGATCATCAGGAAGATGGCCATGGCCAGGGGCGTCAGGATGTCCCTGAGCCAGTACAGAGCGGCCCCCACGGCCACGACCGCCAGGGTCACCAGGGCGTTGCGGGCGACGGTCGAGGTCGGAATGGCGATGGGCGACTTCATGCGGTGGACTGTCAGGCCCGCCGCCGGGCCGGTCAACCGGCGATCGTCTGGCGGCGTGGTTTCGGCTCGGCTAAGCAGGGCGGGCCCCCACGGAGACTCCCAAGATGTCCGACGCGCCCGCCGGTTTGTTCCTCGGTCAGTCCACCAGCGAGGGCACAGCCCGGCGCGAGCTCTTGCTCTGGAACCGCGCCAACCGGCACGGGGTCGTCGCGGGTGCCACCGGCACCGGCAAGACGGTGACCCTGCAGATCATGGCCCAGGGGTTTTCCGATGCCGGGGTTCCGGTCTTCTGCGCCGATGTGAAGGGCGATCTGTCGGGCATCAGCCAGGTCGGAGCGCCCAACGAGAAACTGCTCTCGCGCGCCGGCGGCATGAACCTGACCCTTGTTCCCCAGGCCGCCCCGACCGTGTTCTGGGACCTGTATGGCCTGAAGGGTCATCCGATCCGCACCACGGTATCGGAGATCGGGCCCCTGCTGATGGCGCGGATGCTGGATCTGAACGACGTCCAGGAGGGCGTTCTGACCGTCGCCTTCCACGTCGCGGACAAGGAGGGCCTGCTGCTTCTGGACCTGGACGACCTGCGCTCGGTCCTCACCTACGTCGCCGAGAACGCCGCCCGGATCGGGCGCGAGGTCGGAAACGTCGCTCCGGCCTCCATCGCCGCCATCCAGCGCGCCCTGCTGCAACTGGAGCAACAGGGGGGCGACGCCTTCTTCGGCGAGCCGGCGCTGAGGCTGGAGGACATGATCCGCGTCGGCCTGGACGGCCGGGGCCAGGTCAATGTGCTGGATTCGACCCGGTTGATGAATTCGCCCCGGCTCTATGCCGCCTTCCTGCTGTGGCTGCTGTCCGAGCTGTTCGAACAGCTTCCCGAGATCGGCGATCCGGACAAGCCACGTCTGGTCTTCTTCTTCGACGAGGCCCACCTGCTGTTCCGCGATGCCCCCCGGCCTCTGCTGGAAAAGGTCGAGCAGGTCGTGCGGCTGATCCGGTCCAAGGGCGTCGGCGTCTATTTCGTGACCCAGAACCCCGCCGACATTCCCGACAGCGTCCTGGCGCAGCTGGGCAACCGCATCCAGCACGCGCTCCGCGCCTACACCCCGGCCGAACAGCGCGGGCTGAAGTCGGCCTCGGACAGCTTTCGCGCCAACCCCGCCTTCGACACCACCGAGGCGATCCAGGCGCTCGGTACCGGCGAGGCCGTGGTCTCGACCCTGGACGAGAAGGGCGCGCCCACCATCGTGCAGCGCACCCTGATCCGGCCGCCCGACAGCCGCCTCGGGCCCGCCACGGACGTCGAGCGGGCGGCGGTCATGGCCGCCAGCCCGGTCAAGGGCGTCTACGACACGCCGGTAGACCGCGAATCCGCCGAAGAGATCCTGGCGGCTCGTCACGCCCGGACCGAAGCCGAAGCGAAAGAGACCGAGGCGGACGCTTCGCCCGCCCCGCGCGAGCCGGCCCGGGGGCGCGCCCCCGCCGCTCCGAAAGCCCCGCGTCGCTCAAACCGCCAGACCCCGATGGAGGCCCTGACCAAGTCGGTCCTGCGCACGGCCGGCTCGACCCTGACGCGCGAACTGCTGCGGGGTGTCCTCGGCGGCCTCAGGCGCCGCTAGTTCGAGGCGCGTCGCTGACCGAAGGTGGGGGCCGCCGCCTTCTGTTCCGCCCAGTAGGACGGCCCGTCGTCGGGCTTGAACATGGTGCGCGCCGTGCCGTCTTCGGCCACCACGGCGAAGGTGTTGGTCGAGGCCTGATAGAGCAGGGTGTCGCCGTTCGGCCGGGTCGCGCGATCGGTGTCCGCCGGCGGCGTGCGCGTGAAGGCGACGACCTTGGTCAGGAACTCCTCGGGCGATCGCGCGTCGAAATCCGCGCCGTTGCGCTCATACAGGCGCTGAATCTTTTCATCGACGGTCTCGCGACGGTTCGCCGTGATCGGACCGGGCGCTTCGGCCGGCGCGGTCGCTCCGCTCGCGGCCGTCCCTGCCGTCGTGGCCGTCATCAGCACCTCGGACGACACCGACGTGCGCTCCCGCGTTTCGACCGCGGAGGCCCCGTCGCCACAGCCCGCCAGGGCCACCGTCCCGGCCACGGCGGCCAGGATCAATATCGTCTTCGTCATCTCACCCTCCGTGAAACCCGCAAAACGACGTTAGACACAGGTCTGATGTTCCTGCAATGTTCTTTTTGACGGAGGTCGACGCGCGCGTGCGGCGGCGCTAGACGGACGCCATGTCCGAACCCGCCCTTCATGGCCGCAAGATCCTGCTGATCGTGGGCGGCGGCATCGCGGCCTACAAGTCGCTGGAACTCGTGCGGCTGCTCAAGAAGGCGGGGGCCGAGGTGCGGTCCATCCTGACCGAGAGCGGGGCGGCGTTCGTCACGCCGCTGTCGCTGGCGGCCCTGACCGGCCACCCGGTGCGGATGGGACTGTTTCTGCCTGACGAAGAGACGACCATGGGCCATATCGAGCTGTCGCGCTGGGCCGATCTGGTGGTCGTGGCCCCTGCGACCGCCGGCTTGATCGCCAAGGCCGCCAACGGCCTGGCCGACGACCTGGCCTCCACCACCCTGCTGGCGACCGACAAGCGGGTGCTGCTGGCCCCGGCCATGAATGTGCGAATGTGGCTGCATCCGGCGGTGCGGGCCAATGTCGAGCGGCTGAAAAGCTTCCCCGGCCTGCACGGCATGGCGGTGGTCGGCCCGGATGAGGGCGAGATGGCCTGCGGCGAGTTCGGGCCGGGCCGCATGGCGGAACCGGCGGCGATCCTGCTGGCCATCGCGGGCCTGCTGAGCGGCCCCGACGCGCGTCCCCTGACGGGCAAACGCGCCGTGGTGACCGCCGGGCCGACGTTCGAGCCGATCGACCCCGTGCGAGGCCTGACCAACCGCTCCAGCGGCAAGCAGGGATACGCCATCGCCGCCGCCCTGGCCGAGCGGGGGGCGCGGGTGACCCTGGTCTCCGGTCCGACCGGGCTTGCGACGCCCGTCGGTGTCACGCGGATCGAGGTCGAAACGGCGCTGGAGATGCAGGCCGCCACCCACGCCGCCCTGCCCGCCCACATCGCTGTCCTGTCGGCGGCCGTCGCCGACTGGCGCGTCGACACGGTGGCCGGCGGCAAGATCAAGAAGGCCCCCGGCGGCCCGCCCACTCTGGCCCTGATCGAGAACCCCGACATCCTGGCGGGTCTGGCCAAGCCCGGCCCTCTGCGCCCGGCCCTGGTGATCGGCTTCGCCGCCGAGACGACCGACCTTGAGGCCAACGCCCGGGCCAAGCTGTCGCGAAAGGGTTGCGACTGGATCGTCGGCAACGACGTCTCGGCCGACGTGTTCGGGGCCGATGGGAACACCGTGCTGCTGGTGACGAAGTCCGGCGCCGAGCCCTGGCCCCGCTTGTCCAAGGCGGAGGTGGCGACCCGGCTGGCCGATCGGATCGCCGATCATTTCGGCTGATCGGCCGAGTTTATCCACACCAAGACGCTGCTTGTCCCGGTGGCGGGCCTGACTCGACCCACAGCTGGGGGCGCCATTTCGCCCGCCACGCGCTAGGTCGGTTGGTCGAGATCGCCCGAAAGACCGCAGCCATGACGTCAGTCCGCATCGAACGCCTTCCTCATGGCGAAGGGCTCGCCCTTCCGTCCTACGAGACCCTCGGTGCCGCCGGGATGGATCTTCGCGCCGCCGTGGACGGGGATGTCCCCCTCATTCTGGGTCCCGGCGCGCGGGCCCTTGTCCCGACCGGCTTCAAGATGGCGTTGGAGCCGGGCTGGGAGGCGCAGGTCCGGCCGCGCTCCGGGCTGGCGCTCAAGCACGGGATCACCTGCCTCAACACGCCCGGCACCATCGACAGCGACTATCGCGGCGAGGTCGGGGTGATCCTGGTCAACCTGGGGCAGGAGCCGTTCGTGATCCGGCGCGGCGAGCGGGTCGCCCAGATGGTGATCGCGCCGGTCGCCAAGGTCTCGGTCTTCGAGGTCGACACCCTGGACGAGACCGAGCGCGGTGCGGGCGGCTTCGGCTCGACGGGGCGATAGGCGCGCATCCATTTCGAGAGACCGGCGTTAACCCTGCGAACGGCCAAGCTGGGCCGTGAGCAACGAACCGGAGCGTGAGTGATGGAAGAGTTCTTCGCCCAGCTGGGCAATCTGCTGCAGGGGCTGCTGGCCCTGGCCGACAGCGGCTTCGACGGGGTGAACCAGGTGCTGGGCCTGATCATCGCCGCCGTGTTCGCCCTGTTCCTGATGGGCGCGTGGCGCGGCCTGTGGGGCGCGGCCTTCGGGGCCATGGTGGTCCACACCCTGGTCGAGGCGATCCGTCCCATGCTGGACGGCGGGGCCTTCCTGCTGCCCGACCTGACCGACGGTGGCTTCTGGCTGACGCGTCTGGCCCTGTTCCTGGGCTATGCGATCGTCATCGCCGTGTTCTTCTTCATCAAGACCCTGTTGACCGGCGGCTTCGGCCGTCGGCGGGCGCACGCCCACTGATCGATGAAGGGCGGGGGTTCGCCTCCGCCCTTTTCTTTCGCCGAGAGCGGGTCTATAGGCGCTCTCACATCGTTAGACCGGCGTCCAACGGCGTCGTTCAAAGCGGCGGCCCTGGATGGCCGACCGCTTTTTCTTTTGCCCGAAACAGAACGCCTGCCGTGCGCGCCAAGACCGTTGAAGATCGCGAAATCCTGGAGCTGGTCGATCCCGTCGCGGACTCGATCGGGCTGGAGATCGTGCGCGTGCGGCTGATGGGCGGCACCCTGCGTCGCCGGCTGCAGGTCATGGCCGAACGCCCCGCCGACAACGACATCGCCGTCGAGGAATGCGCGCGCCTGAGCCGCGCCATGTCCGAGGTGCTGGACGCAGCCGATCCGATCGCGGGCGAATATCTGCTGGAGGTGTCGTCGCCCGGCATCGACCGGCCCCTGACGCGGCTGAAGGACTTCGACCTGTTCGAGGGGCTGGAGGCGCGGCTGGAGACCGACCGGATGATCGAGGGGCGCAAGCGCTTCAAGGGCATTCTGGCCGGGACCGAGGACCAGAACGTCGCCATCGACCTGGACGGCGAGGACGAGACGGCCCTGATCCCCTTCGACTGGCTGGTCGAGGCCAAGCTGGTCATGAACGACGCCCTGTTGAAGCGCGGAGCCGCGATCCGCGCCGCGCGGGGCGAACCCGAAGACGACGGGCTCCCGCAGGGTGCGCCGGAAGACAAGACCAACATCAAGACCTCTGAGGACGACGCCTGATGGCCGTGACCGGTATTTCCGCCAATCGCCTGGAGCTGCTCCAGATCGCCAATGCGGTGGCGCAGGAAAAGAACATCGACCGCGAGATCGTGATCGAGGCCCTGGAAGAGGCCATCCAGAAGGGGGCCAAGTCCCGCTACGGCGCGCACCACGACATCCGCGCCAAGATCGACCCCAAGACCGGCGAACTGGCCCTGACGCGCCACGTCACCATAGTCGAGGACGACTGGCAGCCGGAAGACGAGCTGGAAGAGTTCAACGACAGCGCCATGGTGCGCCTGACCGATGCCGGGAAGCGCGACCCCGAGGCCGTCGTCGGCAAGGAATACGTCGAGGACCTGCCGCCGTTCGAGTTCGGCCGCGTCCAGACCCAGATGGCCCGCCAGGTCATCACCGGAAAGGTCCGCGAGGCCGAGCGCGCCAACCAGTACGAAGAGTTCAAGGACCGCGTCGGCGAGATCGTCAACGGCACCGTCAAGCGCGTCGAATACGGCAACACCATCGTCGACCTGGGCCGGGGCGAGGGCATCATGCGCCGCGACCAGTCGATCCCGCGCGAGGTGTTCAACATCGGCGACCGGATCCGCACCTACATCTATGACGTCCGGCCCGAGGCCAAGGGCCCGCAGATCATGCTGTCGCGCGCCCACCCGGGCTTCATGGCCAAGCTGTTCGCCCAGGAAGTGCCCGAAGTTTACGACGGCGTTATCGAGATCCGCGCCGCCGCCCGCGACGCCGGTTCGCGCGCCAAGATGGCCGTGCTGTCGAACGACAGCTCCATCGACCCGGTCGGCGCCTGCGTCGGCATGCGCGGCTCGCGCGTCCAGGCCGTCGTGGCCGAGCTGCAGGGCGAGAAGATCGACATCATCCAGTGGAACAACGACGAGCCGACCTTCATCGTCAACGCCCTGGCCCCCGCCGAGGTCTCCAAGGTGGTGCTGGACGAAGAGGCCGACCGCGTCGAGGTCGTGGTGCCCGACGAGCAGCTGTCGCTGGCCATCGGCCGTCGCGGCCAGAACGTGCGCCTGGCGTCGCAGCTGACCGGCTGGCAGATCGACATCATCACCGAGAGCCAGGATAGCGAGCGCCGCCAGCGCGAGTTCGCCGAGCGGACCCAGCTGTTCCAGGACGCCCTGGACGTCGACGAGGTCATCGCCCAGCTGCTGGTCACCGAAGGCTTCGCCTCGGTAGAGGACCTGGCCTTCGTCGAATCCTACGAAGTCGCCGAGATCGAGGGCTTCGACGAGGACACCGCCGAGGAGCTGCAGGCCCGCGCCCGCGACTTCCTGGAGCGCCAGGCCGCCGAGCTGGACGCCAAGCGCAAGGACCTGGGCGTCGAGGACGGCGTCATGGACGTTCCGGGCGTGACCCTGTCCATCGCGGTCGCCCTGGGCGAAGGGGGCGTCAAGAGCGTCGAGGACCTGGCCGACCTGGCCACCGACGAAATCCGTGGCGGCTATGAGGTCAAGAACGGCGAGCGGGTCAAGGTGCCCGGCGTGCTGGAAAGCTTCAACCTGGCGCAGGAAGACGCCGAGATGCTGATCCTTCAGGCGCGCGTGGCCGCCGGCTGGATCGACGCGTCCGAACTGCCCCAGCCCGAGCCGGAGTACGAGGAAGAGTATGCCGAGGGCGAATACGACCCCGAGGCCGTCTTCGACAGCGCGCCTGCCGACGCTGAAGCCGCCGACACCCCTGACGCCGACGGTGACGCGGAGGCCTCCGACGAGGCGTCCGACCAGCCGCGCGACGCGTGATGGGAGGCCCGGTCGTCCATGGGTCTCGCCGCCGCGACATCGGATAGAGAGCGCCGCGACCTGGTCACGCACCAGGCGATGGACGAAACCTGTCTGATCCGCTTCGTGGCGGGCCCGGACGGCCAGGTGGCCCCGGACCTGGGCCGCAAACTGCCCGGGCGCGGCATGTGGGTCGCCGCCGATCGCGCCTCGATCGAGATGGCGGTGAAGAAGAACCTGTTCTCGCGCTCGGCCAAGGCGCCGATGAAGCCGGCCTCCGACCTGGCCGATACGGTCGAGGCGCTGCTGGTCCGTCGCTGTCTCGACCAGCTTGGGCTTGCCCGGCGCGAAGGCGTGCTTATCTCCGGCTTCGAGAAATCCGCGGCGGCGATCCGCTCGGGCAAGGCCGCCTGGCTGATCGAGGCGTCGGACGGCGCGTCCGATGGGCGCGGCAAACTGCTCAATCTGGCGCGGCACCAGTCGACGCGGGTCTGCGGGGCCTTCAGCGCGGACGATTTGAGTTTGGCCCTCGGGCTGGAAAATGCGATACACGCCGTCCTGCTCGCCGGAGGGCGGGCGGATCGCTGGGGCCAGGAGGCCTCGCGGTTGGCGGGATTTCGACCGCTCCGCCCCCCGGAGTGGGGCCCCGACCGGGGCCTCGGCGGCGGGAGCGGGTCAGACGAAGACCCCGGAGACGAGCCTGTAGGGGCGGACTGACGGGCGGGGCCTGACCTCATCTGAGGGACAGGCGTCGCGCGGCTTTTTGCGTTGACGAGACGATATTGCCAAGACGACTTGGTTGAGACCCGGCGGACTTCTCCGCCCACGAGTAAAGCGACCGGATGAGCGACGAGAACGACAAGACCAAAGAAGGCCAGGGCACGCAGGCCCCCACGGGAACCCCGTCGACGACGGGACCGCGGGCGCCGCTGAGCCTGAAGCCGCGCGCCGTGGGATCGGTCCCGACCGGCACCGTGCGCCAGAGCTTCAGCCATGGCCGCACCAAGACGGTGGCGGTCGAGATCAAGCGTCGCCCGGGCGCTCCGGCCGCTGGACATCAGCGCCCGGCGGGCTTCGACGTCGCGCGTCCTCGCACGGACGCCGTCCCTCAGCCGACCGCGCCCCGTACCGCCCCCTCGCAGCCCGCCGGTGGCCGCCTGTCCAATGAGGAACAGGAAGCCCGCCGCCGCGCCATCGAACTGGCCACCCAGGCCCAGGCCGAGCGCGCCGCCGCCCAGGCCGCCGAACAGGCGCGCCGTGACGCCGCCGCCCGCGAACAGGCCGAAGCCGCCGAGCGCACCGCCAGCGCCGCCCAGGCCGAGGCCGCTGCTGCTCGCGCCG